>JAZFUU010000195.1:0-29547 GCA_036447375.1 Myxococcota bacterium | reverse complement strand
GGCCTGACCCGGGTTCGCCGCCGACGGGCAGTTGACCTCCGCGTTGAGCAGGGCGTCACCGTCGATATCGGGGTCACAGGCGTTACCCAGTCCGTCTCCGTCGAGGTCGAACTGGCCGGGGTTGGAGACGGAGGGGCAGTTGTCGAGGCTCGCGGGGCGGGTATCGGGGAAATCGTGGGCGAAGACCACTTCCGGATAGCCGAAAAAATCCATATCCAAATTTTCGGTAGCCTCGGGAACGCCGTCAAAGGTGAAGTCGTCGTCGGTATCGTCGATCCGATACGAGCGGATACGGATCTCGCCGGCATCGGGGTCGAATACGGCGATCGCGTGCCAGCCGTTTTCCTCGAGCGGCTCGCTGCCGTCCGCCCACCCGCTGGGGTACCAGCCGCCCGCATAGTTTCGCAGGAACGAGAAGACGTCATAGCCGGCGGCGGTGGTCCACACCCACTCGTCCTGCCGAACCAGTCCAGTCCCGGCGACGTTGGCATTGAAGGTGGAGACGAGCTGGGGGTACGGTTCCACCAGATGGTCCCAGATCGCTTCCGTGGTGAACATACTGTCGGAGTTATAGGCCGTGTTGTTTGTCCATCCGCCCGTGTAACTGAACAGCGAGTGATGCGCCATCACCGTCGGGGCGCCCGCGTAGTCGCTCATGACCTGGATCAGCCATGCCGCGTCGTCACCCTCCGAGGGATGCAGTGCCGGGGGAAAATCGAAGGCCACCTCGACGCCCAAGAACACCCAGCGCTGGCCGTTCGGAGCTCGCACGGCGGCTGCACGGTGTCGGCCCGGCTCGTCGGTCGGAGGACCGGGCCCGGGCGACGCTCCGCCGGACTGCTCGCAACAGACCGCTTCGGTGACGTCGCCGCTCGCCCCACCCCCCGGGATCGTCACGGTATCCCCAGCTTGAACCGGTGCTCCCGAGATCTGATAGGCGTTGAGGCGATCGGTGGAAGGTTTCCATCGCTGGACCACCCCGACCCCGTCGACTCCCCATTCGACCGGATCGCCCGCGTCGAACGAGCCGCCGACGTTGCTGAGAGTCATGATCCAGTCGTCGATGTTGTCACGCGAGCCGGCAGCGACAGGATCTCCGCCGCCGATGAACCATTCGCCGGCGTCCCAATCGCAGTTCGTGGGATCGGCGCACTGATAGTCCGCCCAGCGGTCGGCGCCGAAGTGGGTCTGGAAACTGGTGGTCGCCGCTTGGTAGAAGTTTCGCGGCTCGGTCTCGTGGTTTCCGATGGCGACAACGTAGGGGACGACCGGGTCGCAATGATCCAGGTTGTCGAACGCGCTGCTGATGATCTCCCACTGGGGACCCCTGATCGCGGGCGCTCCGCCCTCGATCAGATCGCCCAGCTGGAGGACCATCAGGATCGGCATCTCCTTTCCGGTACTAGGCTCCTTCCACGCCGTGCGATTGGCGCAGATGTACCGGGTGACGAGATCGAGATGGTTGGCGGGAAGAGCGCCGAATCCCGACGCGAAGGTGTACGCCTGGGTGTCGGACATGGCGAAGACCGCGAAGCAGTTCGGGCAGGGAGCCGCATGTGCCGGGACCCAGGACATCAGCGTCGCGGCCAAAAGACAGGGGATCGACCCTCCGAGTCGTCCGCGCATCGCGTCTCCTGAGGGTATTCTACCAGATGGGCGCGATGGGAAACTCGAATTCGGGCAACGGGCCGCTCGCTGCCGCTTGGAGTCTCGTGGGCAGTGTTCGAGGTCGGATGCGACGAACCGCAGGGGAAATCCGGTCGCCGCAACGGTTCTTCCCGGGTATCGTTTTGGCGCGCTCCGATCCGGGCAACCGACAGAAACGGACTGGGAAGCCAACGTGAAGCTCCGATCGACGCAGCCGCGGAACCACCGCTCGGGATCAGCCGGGAGGCGGGTATTGTGGATTGCCATCGGCTGTGCGGCTCTCGCCGTCTACACGGCGGCGATCTTTTCGGCGGGGATGGGCTACTACAAGCTGATCCTCCCGGCGCTTCGCAGCCTCACCGGCGCCGACACCCCGGCATCGGCGCTCGCCGCGGTCGCACGCAGCCCCGCCAATTTTCTGCGCGCACACTTGTCGCCGGCGCCGGTGGAGCGGATCGAGATCGACATCAAGTTCAAGCACCTTCACCGGATTCACGAGAAGCGCGACCGGGCGATTCGGCTCGGGGTGTTGATCAAATCCGAGGACGACTACGTGCCGGCCCGAATCCGGCACGATGGCAGGCAGGTCAAGGTCAAGCTTCGACTCAAGGGCGATCAGCCCGATCATTGGAGGACCGACAAGCTCTCGTTCCGAATCCACGTTTCGGGCGAAGACCAGCTCTTCGGGATGCGCCGCTTCTCGATCCAGGCCCCCGTCGTCCGCGGCTATCACCTCGAGCCGCTCTTCCATCTCCACCTGCGCCGAGAGGGCGTGCTGTCTCCCCAGTACTTCTTCGTCGACGGAACGGTGAACGGGAAGCACATCGGACTGATGGCAGTGGAGGAGCACTTCTCCAAGGAATTGCTCGAATCTCAGCAGCGCCGGGACGGTGTGATCATGCGTTTCGACGAGACCCTCTTCTGGGAGCACGTGGTCCTGACGTCGAAACCCGGGACGTTCCACAACGTGGAGACTTCCTTTCTGCGGCCGTTTCTCGGCGGCCGAGTCGCGGCTTCCGAGTCGCTGACGGCTCAGTGGGAACAGGCTGCGGGTCTGCTCCGGGGCTTCATGGACGGGACGCTTTCCGCCCGGGCGGTCTTTGATCTCGAGCTGATGGCCCGGTTCATGGCGGTCGCGGAGGTCTGGCGCGCCGGCCACTCGTTGGCATGGATCAACCGGCGCTTCTATCTGAACCCTCTGACGTCGAGACTCGAGCCCGTCGGCTTCGATGCCAACCTCCATGTTCAGTACCGGGATCCCGGCCTGGTGAACCTCAGCGTCGACTTCTCGAAACGCCTGCTCGCCGATGCGGAGCTCCGCACCGCTTTCATTCGCGAGCTTCGCCGCATCAGCGCTGAGGTGGCCGATGGAACCATCCGCAGGGAACTGGAGGCGGCGGAGCAGGAGTTCCTGCGAATCGTTCACCGGGAAACACCCTCCCTGGCTCCGCTGGATTTCGCCAGCTTCGAGGCGTGGGCGGCGGCCAAGATGACGATCACCGAGGAGACCTTCCAACACTTCGACGCATCCCTGGGACGGTCGGATCTGAAGCTTCCCTCGCCGGTGCTCGCCCACCTGCAGCGCGGAACGGGGGGAGCCTTCCTGGAAGTGACGAACACGTTGCCCGTGGACATCACGATCGAATCTCTGCGCTTTGGCAACGGTTCCGGCGGGACGGGCCGGGATGTGGTGCTCGAGGGGCCCGATCTGCTTCCGTTGAGCCTGGCTCCGACGCGTGCTGCGGGCCCCGCGAGCCGGCTGCGGATCGCCTACGTCTTGCCTCCCGGAGGTTCGGAAGCGATCGAGGGATCGGTCCGCGTGCGCGGTCAGGATCGCCTCTACCCGTTCGTGGCTACGGCGTATCCCGAGCCGCTTCTCTCCAATCCGCTGCCCGAAGTCGAGCTCGGAGAGGTGCTCGAGCAGCATCCGTCGCTGGTCCGCCTCTCCGGAGATTCCGAACTCGAAATCCGCCGAGGGAAATGGCGGGTCGACCACTCGCTGATCCTGCCGCGTGGCTTCGGCCTGAGGATCGGACCCGGCACGACGCTGAGTTTCGCGCGGGACGCGGGGATCATCGCCCGCGGCCCACTGCACTTCGCCGGCACCGAAGGAGCGCCGGTGATTCTCCAAGGGATCGGGGGTGCCCTCTGGTCGGGAGTTTTCGTGGTCGAATCCGAAGAACCCTCGAGCTGGTCCCATGTGGAGGTCCGGAACACCGGTGGCTTCCGCGAGCTTCCGTCGGGGCTCACCGGCGCTGTGACGTTCCGGCGCAATCGCGTGTCCCTGGAGAGTTGCCGCTTCGACGGCAATCGAGCCGAGGATGCCCTGAACATCGTTCGTACCGAGTTCTCGCTGGTCGATGTCGAGATCGCGAATACCCGCTCGGACGCCCTGGACGCCGATTTCACCACGGGGACGATTGTCGGCGGGAGCATGGTGGAGATCGGTGGCGACGCGATCGACGTGAGCGGCTCGATCGTCGATGTGCGCGGTGTGCGATTCGAGGACATCCACGACAAGGCGGTCTCGGTCGGGGAAGGCAGCGAAGCGGTGATCCGTGAGATCGCGGTGGAACGGGCCGGGACCGCGGTGGCGAGCAAGGACGGGTCTCGCGTCGAGATTTTCGACTCGAGGTTTCGATCGATCGCACACGCAGCGCTGATGGCGTACAGCAAGAAGCCGGTGTACGGCGGCTCCGATCTGGTGGCGGCGCAGGTCTCGATCGTCGAATCCCGGCGGGAAGCGATCGCCCAGATCGGAAGCCGGATCGTGGTAGACGGAGTGGAAATCCCCGCGGAGGAGATCGATGTCGATGCGCTCTACCGCGGCTACATGAAGAAGTAGGGACGATCTCTCCAGATTCGCGGCGATGAGCTGGAATCGACCTCAGGCCGCGGTAAAGTCTGCCCACACGGATCAGGACCCATGGATCAACTCACATTCAACCTTCCGGCCGGCGCCCCCCTGTCCCTGGTGGCGCTTCTGCTCAATCTTGCGGTGGGGCTTGGACTCGCTCTGCTTCTCCGCTGGCACTTCGAGCGCTTCGCCTCGACGCTCTCGAATCGCGGAGAGTTCGCCCACGTCTTTCCGTTCATCCTGCTCACCACGATATTGATCATCACGGTCGTGAAGTCATCGTTGGCGCTCTCGCTCGGCCTGGTCGGAGCGCTGTCGATCGTCCGTTTCCGAACGCCCATCAAGGAGCCG
Source organism: Myxococcota bacterium (assembly GCA_036447375.1). Classification (GTDB taxonomy): domain Bacteria; phylum Myxococcota_A; class UBA9160; order UBA9160; family SMWR01; genus JACZXC01. The sequence goes on along the minus strand of JAZFUU010000195.1, from coordinate 24,692 downwards.
GAGGAGCTGGCGTATCTGTTCATGGCCATCGCCATGGGGCTGGGCCTCGGCGCCGATCAGACGGTGCCCACGGTGGTCGCGGGGCTCGTCATCATGTCCTCCGTTGCGCTGCTGAGCTGGACGCGGAGTAGCCGTGAGAAACGCAACTTGTACCTTTCGATCGATTGGTCCGGTCGCGACGGCCAAGAGCGGGGCCTCGAGGCCCTCAACGATGTGATTGGGCGCCACGTCGATGTCGGCGACCTGCGCCGTGTCGACAGCCGGGGGGAAACGCTGGAAGCGACCTACTTCATCGGTATGAACAAGGAAGGCAAGATCTCGGCGCTGCTCGACGATCTTCATCAGAGTTTTCCCGGTATCGGAGTCTCGTTCATAGACCAGAACCAAATGCCGAGTGTGTAGTTGCGGATTCCGCCGACAGGCGATTCCAAGGCTGGAGATGGATCCCTTTTCCGGTGGGTCCGCCGGCCCGTTCGGCCCGCCCTGGGGCTGATCGCACTTCTCTTGTACGGGGCTTTTGCCTTCGCTGGTGGCGTCGCGAGTTTCGATCTGCTTCGGCCCACCCTTCGCGACCTGTCGGGTGCACCGACACCGCTCCGCGCGATCAGCGCGGTCGCCGTCGCTCCGGGAAATTATCTGCGGGCGCTCGTCGGCGAAGTCGGGGTCGAACGGATCTCGGTGGACATCGGCTTCAAGCACCTTCATACACTGCACGAGAAACGGGCCGAGGCCATCGAATCGGGCGTTCTGCGATCTTCGTCGAGCGACTACGTGCCGGCACACATCACGCATCGAGAGAAGACCGTGACGGTGAAGGTGCGCTTCGAAGGAGGTGCTCCCGATCAGTTCGCCGGCGAGAAATGGCCGCTACGGATCGCCGTCAAGAAGGGTGATCACCTGTTCGGGATGCGTCGCTTGACCCTGCGGGCGCCGAGCACCCGGGGCTACCAGACCGAGCGCTTCTTCCTGGAGCATCTGCGGCAGGAGGGCGTCCTGGCGCCGCGCAACCGGTTCGTGAAGGTCCGGATCAACGGGGACGATATCGGCCTGATGGCGCTCGAGGAGCACTTCGCGAAGGAGCTGCTCGAATCCCAGCAGCGCCGCGAAAGTGTCATCTTGCGCTTCGATCCCGCTCTTTACTGGGAGAGCATCAGCAGCCGAGGTCAGTACGGTCCCTTCGACGGCTATCTCCGCGCGCGAATTCGTCCGTTTCTCTCCGGAAAGGTTTCGCGCAGTTCAAGGCTGTCGGCGGACAAGCGCATCGCGACGGGACTTCTCCGGGGCTTCGTCGACGGGACGCTTCCGGCCAGCGAGGCCTTCGACATCGAAACGATGGCACGTTTTCTGGCGGTCTCGGAGATCTGGCAGTCGCAGCAGGCTCTTCGTTGGCATCGTCTCCGCTTCTATTACAACCCGATCACGGCTCGCCTCGAACCCATTGGCTTCGACGGAAATCTCGCCGATCGGCATCCGGGACCCGGACTCGTGGCCCAGAGCCAGCCATTCTCGAGGGCGTTGTTGCAAGACGAGGCGCTGAGAACCGCGTTCGTCGCTGCCCTTCGCGGTGTTGCCGGCGACCTGGTGGAGGGAAACCTGATCGACCGCCTGCGAAAATTCGAGCGGGAAGATCTGGCGGTGCTCCACCGCGAGTATCCTTTCCGGGCGCCCTTCGATTTCGAACGGGCGCTGGCGCGGGCCGAGCGCCTGCGAAACGTGGACCTGGGAAGCTTCGGCTTGGCCTCGCCGTCGACCGGCAAGGAACGGAAGCGAACCGACGACCCCCCCCTGACGAGATCACCGGTGCCGCGAGTGAGCCTCAGCGAGGCCCTGGAACGGCACCGGTATCTCATCCACGATGCCGATTCCGAAACTCTGGTGGTGCGACCGGGAACCTGGAAGGTGGTTGGCTCCCTGGTGCTACCCGAGGGCATCGGCCTGCGCATGACGGCGGGCACGACCCTGCGTTTCGATCGGGGCGAGGGACTGATCGCCAAGGGTCCCCTGCGTTTCGAGGGTCGGTCGGGGGCGCCGGTGCGACTCGTGGGACCCGAAGGGGACGATCCCCGGGATCTCTGGTCCGGCGTGGCGGTGCTCGGCTCGAATCGGCCGTCCCACTGGACCCACGTCCAGGTGCTTCGCACCGGGGGCTTCGAGCGCCAGGGCTGGTCACTGCAGGGCGGCGTCGTCTTCCGCCGTTCGGACGTTGTCATGGAGAGCTGTCGTCTCGAGGGCAATCGGGCCGAGGACGCGCTCAACATCGTTCGTTCGCACTTCGAGCTGATCGATCTGTCGATCGACGACGCCAGTTCCGACGCGTTCGACGCGGATTTCAGCGAAGGTCGGGTCGAGGGGGGTCGATTCTCCCGCATCGGCGGGGACGGAATCGACGTCAGCGGTTCCACGGTCACACTGAGCGGAGTTCATCTGGAAGAAATTCGCGACAAAGCGGTGTCCGTGGGCGAGGGCAGCACGCTGACGGCGGTCGGGCTGACGATTGCGAAGTCGGGAACGGCATTCGTCAGCAAGGACCGATCCCACGCGGAGATCCGGGATTCGAAGATCTCCGAGATCGCTCACACCGCGCTGATGGCCTACGTCAAGAAGTCGGAGTATGGCCCGGCGGAACTCGAGGCCAGTGGCAACGACGTGACCCGGGTCCAGCGAGTGGCGATTTCGCAGGCGGGTAGTCGGGTGATCATTGACGGCAAGATCGTCCCGGAAGAGGACGTCGATATCGATCGTCTCTACAAAGAGGGGTACATGCGACAGTGACCGACGGATTGCCGAAATCCGTCCGCTATGAGGTGAAATTCGCGTCGACGCTGATGCGATTCCATGATCTCGCCCATTGGATTCGGGTCCACCCGGCCGGGTTCTTCTCACCCTACCCGCCGAGAAAGGTCAACAACGTCTACTTCGATGGCTACCGACTCCAGGCTTATCACGAGAACGTCGTGGGAGAAAGCTCGCGCTCGAAGGTTCGGCTGCGCTGGTACGGCGACAGTTTTCGACCCGAGTCGGCGGTGATGGAAGTAAAACGCCGGCGCAACATGTTGGGCTGGAAGTTGAGCTACGCCACCGGCGCGGTGGATTTCGAATCGGATTCCTGGCTGGGTATTCGACGCCGGCTGCGCGCAGACCTGTCGAGCGAGGCACGTATTTGGCTCGACGCGAGCCCTCAGCCGGTTCTCATCAACCGCTACAGTCGCGAGTACTTCGTGTCGCGGGATGGGAGAGTGAGGGTGACCCTGGATGCCCATCAGAGTGTGTTCGATCAGCGCTTCTCTCGGAAGCCCAACCTGAGGTCCCCGGCGAATCTTCCGAACACGATCGTCGTCGAGTTCAAGTTCGCACCCGAGAATCGAGCGAGAGGCATGTGGTCGATCCAGGGGATCCCGATCCGTGTCAGCCGGAACTCGAAATACGTGATCGGCGTACAGTCCCTTCTCCCGAGTTGACAAGCCCGGATCGACTGGAGATGTCCGCCTCTCGTCTGTATCACACGATCCGATTCCTCCGCTTGCGGCAGATCGTGGGCCAGATTCGGGTGCGCTGGCGGGGGCTGGTGGAGAATCCGGCGCGCTTCGCGCGTCGATCCGTACCCCCGTATCCCGGCTGCCGTTGGAATCCCAACACGGAATTCCTGCCGCCCGGGCCGCAGGCCGAACGGGCGGAGACTCTCCTGCGCGGCGAGTTCCGCTTCATCGGAGACGTTCGACAGCTCGGATGGCCACCTCCCTGGGACGCGGGTCCATCGCGGCTCTGGCGTTACAATCTCCACTACTTCGAGTTTCTCTGGGCGCTGGGATACGCCGACGCGCGAACAGTGGTACTGGATTGGATCCAGAACCACACGCTGGCGCGGGGTCGAGTCGGCTGGGAACCCTACCCGACCTCGCTGCGGCTGTTGAATTGGTGCGGCTACTTCTTCGGCCGGCATCGCGATGCCACCGAAGCAGATCCGGAGTTTCTCGGCGAGCTCTGGGGCTCCATTCACCATCAGGCCGAATGGTTGGAGGCGCACCTGGAGACCCATCTACTCGGGAATCACCTGCTGGAAAATGCTGCGGCGCTCGCCATGTGCGGAAGTTGCTTCGACGGTGTCGGCGCGGCTGGCTGGTTGCGACGTGGCCGGCAGCTCCTGGTCGAGCAGCTTCCGGAGCAGATCCTCGGCGACGGGGGGCACTTCGAGCACTCGCCCATGTATCAGCTGCGCGTGGCCTACGTGCTGACGACGCTTCTCAACGTGGATCGGCCGGAGCTGACGGCGCTGATCGAGGAACCTCTGGAGCGCGTGATGCATGCCATGGGTCACCTGTCCCACCCGGATCGCGATATCGCCCTGTTCAACGACAGCGCCCTGAATGTCTACAACGATCCCGAGGCGCTGGGGAGCTGGTGGAGGGCGGTCCGGGGTGGGCCCGGGAGGAGCGAGGCGCCGGTTTCTGGATGTTTTTCTCTTCCGGCGCTTGGCTACTACGGAGCCCGCGGCGAGAACGGACACTACGTGATCTGCGACGCGGGAGCCCTGGGCCCGGACTACCTGCTCGGGCATGCCCATGGCGGTATCTTTTCTTTCGAGCTCTCCCTGTACGGGCGTCGCGTCATCGTGGACTCCGGCGTGTATGGCTACGAGACAGACGAGATGCGGCGATACTGCCGCTCGACACGGGCACACAACACGGTGGAAATCGACGGCCAGAGCCAGTGCGAATTCTGGGCGGCATTTCGCGTCGGTCGGCGAGGTCGCCCCCGGGACGTCGAGGTGGAAACCCGGACGGACGGATTTCGAATTCACGGGTGGCACGACGGGTACGAACGCCTCGGCGGCGGGACGAAGCATCGCCGGGAATTCGCGTGGCACGATCGGGGCGTGTTGATGGTGCGAGATACGATCACGAGCTCTCGGCGGGTGTCCGGGGTGTCGCGACTTCACCTTCATCCGGATTGCCGGATCGCCAGCCTGGAGGGGCGGGAAGCGGTGGTTGAGTATCCCGGCGGCAGTTTCCGAGTGGGCTTCGCCGGTCCGGGAGAGCTGGAGGTGGAAGATTCCTATTACTGCCCGGAATTCGGCGTCCGCATCGGGAATCGAGCGCTCGCCTTCACGGCATTGGCAGTTCCCGCTTCGTCCGGCTCGTGTGTGGCGGAGACCGGCTTCTGTATCGCGAGTGAAGCGGAAGAATTCGAGTACGATCTCGCTTCGGGCGCGCGGGTCGACAGCCGATCCTTTGGATGGTGAATCCAGGTCGCGACCTCGAGCCCATGCGCATCCTCTATTTCTCCCACTACTTCACCCCCGAGGGAAACGCGCCGGCCCGGCGCGTCTATGAGATGTGCCGGCGCTGGGTGCGGAGTGGTCACCGGGTGACCGTCATCACCTGCGCGCCGAACGTGCCGGGAGGCGTCGTGTACGAGGGGTACGCCAACCCGTGGATTCATCGCGAGACGATCGAGGGCATCGAGACGATTCGCGTCTGGACCTATCTGGCAGCGAACCGCGGAACACTTCGCCGGATTCTCAACTATCTGTCCTACATGGTCATGGCCATCCTCGCGGGACTCTGGCGTGAGAAGCCCGATGTCGTGATCGCGACCTCACCACAGTTCTTCTGCGGGTGGGCGGGGGTCTGGGTCAGCCGACTTCGACGCGTTCCCTTCATCCTCGAGATCCGAGACCTCTGGCCCGAATCGATCGCCGCCGTCGGCGCCCTGAGGAGCCCGCGCCTCCTGGCCCTGCTCGAGCGATGGGAGCGCGGCATGTACCGGGCTGCCACCCGAATCGTGACCGTCGGCGAGGGCTACCGGAATCAGCTTCGGGATCGCGGGGTCGCTGTGACGCGGATCGCGGTGGTGCCCAACGGCGTCGATCGCAAGGCGTTCGCCGGCGCGGGGAACGGTGCCGATGTTCGGGCCGAATTCGGCCTGGGCGATGCCTTCGTGGTTTCCTACGTGGGGACGATTGGCATGGGCTCGGGTCTGGATGTCGTGCTGCGGGCGGCGCATCGTCTTCGGGCGGAGTCACGGGACGACGTGGTGTTTCTTCTCGTCGGCGACGGCGCTGTGCGCGGCGAGCTCGAAACCCGGGCCCGGGAGGAGGGGCTCGAACGGGTGATCTTCACCGGGCGGCGCGACAAATCTCGCATCCCCGCATATCTGGCCGCCAGCGACGCGTGTCTGGTCCACCTCACCGACACCGATCTGTTCCGATCCGTCATGCCCTCCAAGATTTTCGAGGCGGCCGCCATGGCGAAGCCGGTCATTCTGGGCGTACGCGGATTCGCGGCGGAACTGGTGGCCGAGGCGGAGGCGGGCATCTGCATCGAGCCCGAAAACGATGGAGAGCTGGTCGATGCCGTGAAGCGGCTGGCTTCGGACCGGGAAGCGGCGGCGAAAATGGGGGAATCCGGTCGGGAGCGAATTGCGGCACGATTCGACTACGATGAGCTGGCGATCCGCTATCTGGCGATCGTCGTCGAGATCGCACAGGGAGGGGAAGAGTAGGGTGCGGATCATCAACGTGGTCGGGGCACGGCCGAATCTGATGAAGATTGCGCCGCTGATGCGCGCGTACGCGGAGCACGGCGGAATCGAGCCGATTCTGGTCCATACCGGGCAGCACTACGATGACAACATGAGCGATCTCTTCTTCCGCCAGTTGAGCATCCCGGAACCCGATCTGAATCTCGGGGTCGGAAGTGGGTCCCACGCGGTGCAGACCGCCGAAATCATTCGCGCCTTTGAACCGGTAGCCCTCGAACACAAGCCGGACGCCGTGCTCGTGGTGGGAGACGTGAACAGCACGATCGCTTGTGGGCTGGTGGCGGCCAAGCTCGGGATTCCTGTCGTACACGTGGAGGCCGGGTTGCGGAGCTTCGATCGCGGGATGCCGGAAGAGATCAACCGCGTTCTCACCGACGCGATCAGCGATCTGCTCTTCTGCACGGAGCAGAGCGGTGTGGACAACCTGCGGCGGGAGGGGGTCGCCGAGGAGAAGATTCACCTGGTGGGCAACGTGATGATTGACACCCTGCTGCGAAACAGAACCCGGGCCGACGAGTCGACGATTCTGTCGGATCTCGGCCTGGGGGCATCGGGATACGCGGTTCTCACCCTGCATAGGCCCTCGAACGTCGACGATCCGGAGATCCTGGGCCGGATCCTGGATGCCCTCGAGGTGATCCAGCAGGACCTGCCGCTGATCTTCCCGTCGCACCCGCGCACCCGTGCGCGCCTGGCGGAATTCGGCTTCATGGATCGCGTCGGGTCGCTGGAGAACCTCCGCGTGATCGAACCCCTCGGCTACATCGACTTCCTCAAGCTGTTGGCATCGGCGAGGTTGGTACTCACAGATTCTGGTGGGATCCAGGAGGAAACGACGATCTTGACCGTCCCCTGTCTGACGCTTCGAGAAAACACCGAGCGCCCGGTCACGGTTGAGATGGGCGGCAACCAGATCGTCGGAAACGATCCTCAGCGAATTCTGGCGGCCTACCGCGCCATCATCCACGGAGAAGTGGGCAGCGGCAGTGCGCCGCCGCTGTGGGACGGGCGTGCCGCCCACCGGATTGTCGAGGTCCTCGAGCGGGCGCTGTGACGGTTACGCCTGGTTCCACCAGCGGATCTGGGGGAAGTGCGGTTTCCAGGCGGGCAAGCAGGCGACGAAATTAGCCAGGCGGAACGTCTCCAGTTCCCAGTGCCAGTTTTCGTAGAACTCGACGCCTCGGGGCGTCACCTTGCCAACGCAGTATCCGTGCGACCGAAGCAAATCGATGGCGTCTCTGAGGAAGCAGCGCGCCGAGATCCACTGCTGGTTGTACTCGAACTGCACGACCTGAATCCGGTGTTCGCTCAGCAGGTCTTCCGAGCCCTGGAGGACCGAGAGATCATGACCCTCCGTGTCGATTTTCAGAAGACTCAACCCGTCGATGCCGTGTTCCCGGCAGAACAGGTCCACGCGGGTCAGTTGAACCGTCTCCGTCGTCACGTCCGGTGTCAGGAGGTGGTGTTTGACCATGGAGTTGGTGCCGCCGGTGCCCGCCACGAAGAAAGTGCCGTCGCCCGCTCGGTCCGACATACCCAACTTGATCGGGTGCAACTTGGCCGTCTGTGGGAACTTCGACATTCGTTCCAGCAGGATGCTGTGGTTCTCCTCCGAGGGTTCGAAGAGATAAACCTCGAGGGCCCTGTGCGCGGGGCCCGCAACTCGAAGCAGGCTCTCGGTCCACCAGCCGCGAAAGGCCCCGACGTCGAACACAATCAGCGGTTCTTCCGCTCGAGAGAGAACCACTTGCTGGATGACTTCCTCTCCGTGGCCCGCCAGGTCGTCCAGCACATCGAGCCGGCCCGTGTTCACGAGAAACTGTCCAAATCGGACCATCCGGTTCCGGCCGAGCAGGCCCCAGACGAACCCCCCCAGAGCCCGTTTGAGTCGATCGCTCGCCATGCTGGCGATTGTAGGCGATTCAGTCCGGGGTTCGGCTGCTTGCGAATGGAGCCGTTCACTCCGTATGGTCTAGAGTGAGCTGCGGCCAGCGCCGTTTCCCCGTTGGGACACCGTCGGACGGGGACCTTCGAGGTCGTAGGAGGGGCTCGACGGGATGGAAAGCGAAACGCGCCCGGCCTTCTCGGTCGGGGTGGTCGGAGCCGGGGAGATCTCGCGGATTGCCCACCTTCCGGTCCTCACCGTCATGGACGACGCGACCGTGGCCTGGATCACCGATCGGGATCCGAGCCGAGCCAGGGCACTGGCGCAGGAATTTGGGACCGATTTCCATCCGCTCCCCGACGATGCCGCGGACCTGCCCGAAGCGGACATCATCGTCCTCGCGCTCCCCTATGGGGTCCGGGCGCCGTACTACGAGGCGCTCCGCGAGCGTGCTAGCGCGCTCTTCGTGGAGAAGCCCCTGTTTCGCACGCTCGAAGAGCATCGCCGCCTGTGCGCGGGGATCCCGGCGCATCGATTTGGCCAGAGTTTCACGCGGCGTTCGATGGGGTCGAGCCGAGTCGTCAAGCGATTGATCGAACAGGCTCCGTTCGGCCCCCTGCGTGAGATACGGGTGGGCTTTGGGCATATGGGCGCACTTTCCGGAAACTACCAGTCGGACATCCGGATGGCGGGTGGCGGGATGCTCTTCGACAGTGCGATCCATCCGCTGGATCTCATCTTCTTCCTGACATCGGCGACGGCGCACCGGGTCGAGGACGTGCAGATGGTCATGGATGGCGGTTTCGACGTGCACACCGAGGCGAAACTCACGCTCGAGCGGCCGGACGGCGACGAGGTTCGTTGCAGTTTCAAGGTGACCTGCTTGGAGGAAACCACGAATCGCCTCGATCTCGACTTCGAGAACGGCACGATCGCGTACTCCGCCTACGACCGGACCGGGCGGGTGGGGCTGCAGCTGCGCGGCGGCGGGGAAGCCTTTCGATTGACGCCCGATGGTGGTCCGTATCCGACGACCCACTTCCAGATCACGTACGAGCATTGGCGAAATTTCCTGCAGGGGCTGCGCTCCGAACGCCCGAATTACACTTCCGCCCACGAGACTCTCCAGACGACACAGCTGATCGAGCGCTGTTATCGACCGGCGGCGCCTCCCGTTCTGGCGAGTGAGCCGAGGGCATGACAACGACGATTGCCGTGATCGGCGCGAACGGGCAGGTCGGGTCCGAGGTGTGCCTCTTTCTCAGCGAAATGGACGGGATCGAGGTCGTGCCGATCTGCCGCAGTGAGCTCGGAGCTGCCCCGCTGCGGAGCTGGGGGCTCGAGAGCCGCTTCGGCGCCTTGACCGGGAGCGAGGAAGCGCGGAGGCTGCTGGCTGGCTGCCATCTGGTCGCCGACTTCACTCTGCCCCGTGGCGACCCCGGGCAGATGCGAGCGGCCGCGACCCAGGTACAGGCGTACGCGATACAGGACGCACCCGCGCAGGCCCGTTACGTCTACATCAGCTCGCTGATGGCGTTGGGCATGGGAGAGCGAAGCATGCGGTTGAAGTGGCACCGCCTGGCCCGCACCCAGTACGGCCGTTTTAAAAGGCGATCCGAGCGAAGCGCCACGAAGTTGGGGCGCAGGGCGGGACGCGAGGTCTACGTACTGCGCCTCGGCGAGGTGCACGGCGAACGGCAGGCCGTCAGCATTGACCTCATGTCGAGGGTCGGCCGCGGAACCGTCACTATCGAAGATCGGCCCTCGATCGTGGTGTTCGCGTTCAACATCGCCGAGGCATTGGTGAGCATCGCGGCCGGCGGCCAGGCGCCGGGAGTCTACAGCCTGGTCTGCGAGCCGGATTGGAGCTTGCCCGAGGTGTACGCGTACTATTGCGGCCGCGCGGGGGTCGAACCCGACATCGTGAGGCTCCCGGACCCGGCAGGAGACCGGGGTCCGGTGCGCGCTGCGCTCTCCTCGCTCCGCGCCGCGGCGAGCTCCACGGTCGCGAGGTTTGCGCTTCGTCATCGAGATCTGCTGGCCACCTACCTGCTCGCGAGTGTGCCGGAGTTGGAGCGGCGTTTCCGCGCGCGGTACCACCTCCGGCGCGCCGCGTCCGAAATCGCCGAGCTGAAGGAGCAGGGGGTGGAGCGGCCGTTTGGGGGCGCATTCCAGGGACGTTCCCCGGGCCGGCGTCTCTCGGGTCAGTCCGACTGCCGGACGAGCATGGAGCCCCTCGCCGCGCGGGTGCGGGCACGCTTGCTCTTCCGTGCGGACGCTGACGCCTGACGCGCTCTCGTCGTGTCACGCCTGGAGCAGCGCCAGATGCCTGGCACGGACGGCGAACCCGCCGCAGCCGAGCGATTCTCGAGGGGTCTGTTGGGCCGACTCGGGCTCCTGGCGGGGAGCCTGTGCTTCAGTCTGTTGCTGGCCGAGGTGGTGCTGCGTTTCGCGCTTCCATGGCTTCCCGAAACGCTGCAGGACCAGATCCAGTCGATCGGTCCAGGGCTTCGACAGAGCGGCATCGCCCACGACGAGCTGCACGAGCCCGACGATCGGCTGGGTTACAGGATGCGCGCCTCGGTGAGTGCCGAGATTCAGTTCCGGCGCGACCTGCCGCCGACGCGGGTGACGACGAACGCCGCCGGGTTCCGGAGCTCGGAAGGGACGCGGGCGCCGATCGTCGTGGTGGGCGACTCCTTCGCCTTCGGCTACGGCGTGGAGGACGAAGAGGTTTCTGCCGTCGAGCTGTCGCGGCTGCTTCAGATGGACGTGGCCTGTCTCGGCGTCACCGGGTACGGCACCCACCAGTACAACCGGGTCCTCTACGACCACGGCCTTTCCCTTCAGCCGGATCTGGTGCTCTACTACCTCTTTCTCGGGAACGACTTCGCGGGCGCTCAGCCGCCGGAAAGCGAGCCCTTCACGGCTTCCCCGGATCCCTCGATCAAGGAGCGTCTGCGCGACTTCATGAGCGCCAAGTCCATGTCCTTCCAGCTGCTGAAGTTCGTGTTGGGTGCGAACGTCTACAGCTATGGACACCGCATCCAGACCGAGGATCTGGATCTCTATCTCTACCTGGACAACTCACCCTACAACCTGGAGAGGCCCACGATCCGCGATGCCTTCGAGATCGTGATGGACAACATTCGGCGAGCGAGGCGCCGCGCGCGCGAGGCGGGAGCCGAGACGCTGGTCGTGCTGATTCCGACCAAGGAGTCTGTTTACCGGCACTTGGCGGCGCCGCATCTTCCGGAGTCCGATTTCTTCGAGGCGGAGGACGAGCTGCGCCGGCGGGTCTTGGAGGTGCTCGACACGGAGGCTGCCAGGAGCCTGGACCTGACGCCTGCGTTGCGGGAGCGTGCCATCGGCGGAAAGCAGCTCTACCACGTCTTCGACGGGCATTGGAGCCCGGCCGGCAACCGGGCGGCCGCGGAGATCATTCACGACTACCTGGAGCGCGAGACGCCGGTAGCAGCTCTGCGATGAGCGCAGCGGCCTCGGTCAGGTCCGCCACCACGTAATCCCCCCGGGTGCCCCGATCCAGGGTTTCGACTCCGTGGCCCGTGCGCACCAGCAGCGTCGTGGCCCCAAGTGCCTGCCCCAGTTCCATATCGCTGGACGCATCGCCGATGACGAAACACTCGGCCGCTTCGAAGTGCAGGTCTGCCGCCGCCTCGTTCACCATGGCAGTGCCGGGTTTGCGACACGAACACTCGTCATCCGGATGGTGGGGGCAGAAGTAGATGCCGTCGAGGGAAACACCGTGTTCTCCCAGCTGCGCGATCATCCGATCGTGGACCGCACCGAGGCCTCCGATGCTCAGCATCCTGCGTCCGATCACCGACTGATTGGTCACCACCACCAGGCCGAGCCCCAGCTCCGCGAGGGCTCGAAGACCCGAGGCCGAGCCGGGTAGCAATTCCACATCGCGGGGATCGGTCAGATGGTGTTTCTCGACGATGATCGTCCCGTCGCGATCGAGTAGGACGAAACGGCGCGGGCTCACGGGCTCCTCGAGTGGACTGGGTCGGTGGCCTCAGGGTAGCATCCGCGCATCGACGCGATGAGTTCGAGTGAACCGTTCGGGGCGCGGGTTCTGGCGCGGGGCGACGCAGAGGTCGATCGCTCCCGGCGGCCGCGTCGGGGGGAGGAGCGTTGAAGGCGTTTCTGCTCGCGGCCGGATTGGGCACACGCATGGGGGCCCTCACTCGAGACCGGCCCAAGTGTCTGCTTCCGCTCGCCGGCACGCCCGTGCTCGGACTCTGGTTCGAGTTGCTGGCTCGTTCCGGCGTAGATGCGGTGATGGTGAACACGCACTATCTCGCGGATCAGGTCCGGGACTACGTCGCCGCGTCGCGTCCGCCCCTGGAGGTCGTGCTCAGCCACGAAGAGGTTCTGCGGGGCAGTGGTGGAACCCTGGCCGCGGGTCGCCGGTTCGTCGGCGACGAACACGCGTTTCTCGTGATCTACGCGGACAACGCTTCGACGGTGGATGTGGCTGCCCTCGAGCGCGCCCACAGGCCGGGAGACGCGGCAACCCTGGGAGTCTTCCGGGTTCCGAATCCCAGTGCCTGCGGTGTGGTGGAGATCGACGCCGCGGGCCGGGTGCTGGATTTCGTCGAGAAGCCCCAGCACCCGCGCTCGGACCTGGCCTGGGCGGGACTTGCGCTGGGAACCCCCGAGTTGCTGGACGCCATTCCCGACGCGCGACCTTGCGACCTGGGGCGCGACGTCCTGCCCCGCCTGGTCGGTCGGATGGGAGCGGTCGAGGTGGACGGATACCACCTGGATATCGGGACACCGGAAAGTTACCGCCGCATCTGTGAGGACTTCGAGCGGATGGCGAGACCGGCGTGAGCGGCTCGGTCCCCGGGTTTCCGATCGCCCTACTGGAGAACGAAATCCAGGAGTACGCCTGGGGTTCGCGGACGGCCCTCGCCGAACTGCTCGGTCGTCCGATCCCCTCTCGCGAACCCCAGGCCGAAATGTGGATGGGCGCGCACCCCCGGGCGCCTTCGCGAGTCTGCATCGACGGACGCGAGTGGTCGCTGCTGGAGTTGATTCGGAGCCACCCCAGGGAAGTCCTGGGGCCCAGAGTCTGCGAGCGATTTGCCGGCCGACTGCCGTTCCTCTTCAAGGTGCTCGCGGCCGAGAAGCCGCTCTCGATCCAGGCTCATCCCGATGCTCGGCAGGCGTCGGAGGGATATGCCCGGGATGAGGCTCGCGGAATCGCGCGGGACGCTCCGATGCGGAACTACCCCGACGCGAGCCACAAGCCCGAGCTCGTCTGTGCTCTCACGCCCTTTCACGCCCTCCGCGGGTTCCGGCCCGTGCCCGAGATCCGCGCACTCGTCGATCGGCTCGAAGTGCCCAGTCTCGGCGCGGAAATCGCCTGCCTGAGACAGGACACCGAAGAGGCGGCGCTGCGCGGTTTTTTCGCGGGCCTGCTCGGCTTGGGTGGCCCTCGGCGGTTCCGGGTCGTAGCCGAGGTCGTCGCCGCCGCCGCGGCGCGCGCGGGTGACGACGCCGCGTTCGAATGCGTGGTGCGGCTCCATGACGAGCATCCCGGCGACGTGGGGGTGCTGGCGCCGCTTTTTCTGAACGCGGTCCGATTGGAACCGGGGCAGGCGATGTTTCTCCCGGCCGGCGAGCTGCATACCTATCTGCACGGAATGAGCGTCGAGTTGATGGCCAATTCGGACAATGTGCTGCGGGGCGGGCTCACCGCGAAGGTGGTCGACGTACCCGAACTGCTGCGCGTGCTCCGGTTCCGCGCATCTCCAGTGGAAATTTTGACGCCCGAGGCGGACGCAGCGGGCTCATCCTCCTTTCGAACCCCCACCGACGAGTTTCGACTGTCTCTCCTCGAAATCGGCGAGGGTGCGCCGCTAACCTGCGGGCCGGATCGGAATGTGGAGATCCTGCTCTGCACGGCGGGGGAATTGTGCGTTTCGACGATTCCGGGTTCGCAGACGCTGACCCTCGCGAGGGGCGCGAGTTGCCTGATACCTGCCTGTGCGGGGTCGTATCGATTGACCGGCACCGGAACGCTCTACCGGGCATCGGTCCCGATCTGAAGTTCCGTCGCTAAGCTCCCGAGCGGCTGGTACCATTCTCCAGCCAAAATGCGCGTTCTCATCACCGGCGGAGCAGGTTTCATCGGGTCGCACACCGCCGATCGGTTGGTCGAGTGCGGACATCAAGTGCGAATTCTCGACAGTCTCGAGAAGCCGGTTCACACCGCGGGGAAGCCCGCCCATCTGAATCCCTCCGCCGAGTTCGTGCTGGGCGACGTGACCCGACGCGACGACTGGACGTCGGCCCTGGACGGCATCGATGCGGTGATTCACCTCGCCGCCTATCAGGATTACCTGCCCGATTTCAGCAAATTCTTTCGGGTGAACGCGGTCGGAACGGCGCTGCTCTACGAGATCATCGTCGAGCGGAAGCTGCCGATCCAAAAGGTCGTCGTGGCGTCCTCCCAGGCGGTGTACGGAGAGGGAAAACATCGCTGTCCCGATGGTCGCGTCGTCTATCCCCCGATTCGAAGCGAAGCGCGGCTGGATGCCGGGCTCTTCGAGATTCCATGTCCGGATGGCGAAGGCGAGACGACCTGGGAGCTCACCGACGAGTCCGCTTCCAACCCCGAGAACCAGTACGCGCTCTCCAAGCAGTCCCAGGAACAGATCGCCATCCGCCTGGGCCGCCGCTACGAGATACCGACCGTCGCCATGCGCTACTCGATCGTTCAGGGACCGCGCCAGTCGTTCTACAACGCCTACTCCGGGGCCTGCCGGGTCTTCTGCCTGAATCTCCATTTCGGTCGCGATCCCGTGATCTACGAAGATGGCGAACAGGTGCGCGACTTCGTCAATATCCACGATGCCGTGGACGCGAATCTGCTGGTTCTCGAGGATTCCCGCGCCGATTACGAGGTATTCAATGTCGGCGGAGGGCGGCCGTATACGGTCAACGAATTCGCCCGTATTGCGGGAGATGCGTCGGGTGTGAAGATCTCCCCCCGTCCCAGCGGCCTGTACCGATTCGGCGATACCCGCCACATCTGTTCCGATATCGGCAAGCTGAAGGCGCTGGGATGGCAGCCCCGTCGCGATGCGTCCGACAGCGTTGCCGAGTATGTCGCCTGGCTTCGGAGCCACGACGATGTCGAAGATATTTTCGCTACCGCGCAGCGCACGATGAAGGAAATGGACGTCGTGCGCAGCGTGCGGGAGTGAGCGTGCGAGGAACTCGATGATCATCACGCAGACCCCGCTCCGGATTTCCTTCGCCGGTGGGGGCACCGACCTGGCCGCCTACTACGAGAAACACGAGGGCTTCGTCGTTTCCTCCGCGATCGACAAGTACGCCTTCGTGATCGTCAAGGAGCGTTTCGACGACAAGATCTATCTCAACGCGATGCAGAAGGAGATCGTCGATCACGTCGACTCCCTCGAGCACGAGCTCGTGCGCGAGGCCATGCGCCTCACCGGCGTCGAAAGCGGGGTGGAAGTCACCCTGCTCTCGGACATTCCTTCCGAGGGCGCGGGCCTGGGCTCGTCGAGCAGCTTCACGGTGGGTCTCTTGAACGCCTTCTACATCTATCGCGGCGAGCAGGTGACCGCCGAACGATTGGCCCGCGAGGCGTGTCAGATCGAGATCGAACGCCTGGGCAAACCGATTGGAAAGCAAGACCAGTACATCGCCGCCTACGGGGGACTGCGTTGGTTCCGGTTCTGCCGCGACGGAAACGTCGAGAGCGGCCGATTGAGTGTGCCGACGCAGCGTCGTCGGGAGCTGAGCGATCGCCTGCATCTTTTTTTCACGGGGCGAACCCGAAAGGCCGACGTCATCCTGAGCGAGCAGAGAGCCAATACCGGCGAGCGTCGCAAACAGCTGGATGGGATCCGTGAACTCGCGTTGGAGCTCAGGCCGGCATTGGAGCTCGGTGACAACGACCGATTGGGTACCATCCTGCACGTCAACTGGGAACTGAAACGGGAGTTGGCCTCGGGTATCAGCGACGCGGCGATCGAGGAGATGTATGCCCTCGCCCGCGGCAACGGAGCGACCGGCGGAAAGATCTGTGGCGCGGGCGGTGGCGGTTTTCTTCTCACCTACTGCCCTCTCGACCGTCGGGACTCGCTGATGGAGGGGATGGTCGCGTATCGGTCCATGCCGTTTGCTCTGGAGCCCGACGGCAGCAAGGTAATCTTCAACTACAGGAGGGACGTCGGGAAATGAAGGGTTACCCCACCTATGCCTCGTCGGCCGAGTACCTGAAGAAAGTGGCGGAGTTGCTGGAGACGCTCCCGGATCAGGGAGATCGATTCGTCGCCGCGCTGTACGAGGGCTTTGAGCGGGATCGTACGATCTTCTTGATCGGAAACGGCGGAAGCGCGGCCAACGCGTCTCATTTCGCGCAGGATCTGGCAAAGGGGACGTTGTCGTCGATGAGTGCTACGCGCCGCTTTCGCGTCATCGCGCTCACCGACAACATCGGCTTCATCACGGCACTGGCGAACGACGAGGGCTACGACGCGATTTTCGAACAGCAGCTCCGCAACCTGGCCGGCCCCGGCGACATCCTGGTCGCGATCAGCGGATCGGGGAACTCGCCCAACGTGATTCGCGCAGTCGAGTTCGCCAAGTCGATCGGGATGACGTCGATCGGCATCACGGGCTTCGACGGCGGAAAGCTGAAGTCGCTTTCCGACGTGAGCGTGCACATCCCCGTGGACGATATGGGCATGACCGAGGCCCTTCACGCCGTGGTCTTTCACCTGGCCATGAGCCAGCTGCGGGATCGCCTGGATGCCGCCGGCTGAGCCCGGAGGTTTACTGCCGGCTACCGCTTCTGGCAGACGCTGACCATCACGCGTGACCAGCTTTTCGGCAGCACCCGACACAGGGTCTCGTCGAGAATGCGGATGAGGCCGTTGTAGGCGTAGTAGCCGGGCGCGGATCGGAAGCGGCAGCCCAGTTCGGCGAAGGGCCGCATCCAGCCACCGAACTCGCGCAGTTTGTCGTACATGGCCGGGGCAATCAGCAATTTTTCCTTGCCCCGGTGCTCGAGGATCCTGAAGCCGTGCTCTTCGAAGAGCGACCGATTTTCATCGGGAGTCTGCCAGCCAGCGTGTCCCTCCCGATCGATCAGCACCTCTCGGTAGAGGTCGCGATCGCGACGCTTCATGTACCGGTAGAGAGGGCTCTCGCATTCCACGTCGTAGAGGAAAACCAGCTTCCCCCCCGGCCGCAAAACGCGGGCGAATTCCGCGAGCGCCTTCGGCTTGAGATCGGGAGCGATGTGCTCCCACACGAATGAACTGAAGATGCCGTCGACGGATTGATCGGGCAGCGGCAGTGCCCGGGTGGAATCGGCCTGGAGACAGGTGTCGTAGAGATCGGCGATTCGGGCCAACGAAGCAAAGGAGAGATCCACTCCGATGACTCTGTAGCGATGCGCGAAGTAGGCGACCCCGCTCGCGCAGCCGACCTCGACCACGGTCGCGCCGGCCGGAACGTGGGCTCGGGCCGCCCAGATGTACCCGCTGGCGATCTGCCAGAGGGGCCAGGCGTAGAAAGGGTTTTCGCGCCGGGGGATGAATCGGATCGTGTTGAGATAGCGGCCCTCGTAGAAGGAATCGGTGTCGCGCAGGAAGCGCACAACCCCCTTCTCGACGGGGTAGCGCGAATCGCATCGGGCGCAGCGATAGTGCGCTGCGCCCTCGTCGAGACGAAGTCGCTCCCCATCTTCGGGACAGATGAGGTCGGGAGGTGTCGGAGAGCGGCTCTCCTGGGCCATTCGGTTGCCTTCGGATCCTCGTCTGTTCGAACCGCCAGGCCGTGGCTTTCATCGCCGCAGGTGGGTCGCCCTTGAGTATATCACGGGCCCATGTGCCGGGTCCCGGTTCGGGTGGCCGGGCCTTGCGCGTGCAGCCAGGCCTTTCGCGTGAAGCCGGCAGGCCGGCGCTATGCTGCCCGCCGCGATGGCCCAGCCCCGAATTCTGATCAATGCATTGTCGTGGTCCCTTGGAGGGGGCAACACCTACGCCCTGAACCTGATGCGCGAACTGGATCGCGATCCGCGTGGATTTCGCTTCACCGTTCTCGTCGCCTCGGCTCAGGCACACCCAATGGACCGCCTCGAAATCTCGCAGGTCCGGCTTCCGACGCGGTTGGCGGGGGCGTCGCTGTTGGGCCGACTGGCCTACGAAGAGGCCCTGCTGCCGTTTCGTGCCCGCTCTTTCGACCTCCTCTATTGCGTCGCCGATATCGCTCCGCCCTTCGGTACCACGCCCACGGTCGTGGCCCTGCGCAACCTGAATATCTACGACCGGACCTACTACGACACGCTTCGATTCCGGGTTCTCGAACGGCTGGTTCGGCTGGGTCTTCCCCGCGTTCGCCGGATCCTGTTTCCGTCTCGAGCTGCGGCGGATCTGATCTCGCGCCGGATTCCCATCAGCGAGGGCAAGGTGGCCATCGTTCCCCACGGTGTTTCGACGGATCTTTTCGAGGGAGACACCGGGTCACAGCCCGCGAAAGCCCCGTATCTGTTCGTTCCCGCTCCCCTCGAACCCCACAAGAACCTGGGGGTGCTGATTCGGAGTCTGTGCCACGTGAGCGACACGGCGCTCGAGGTCTGGATTGCCGGCCACGACACCACCGACCCGGCCCACGCGGCCGAGCTGCGACAGTTGGTGGCCCAGCTGGAACTGGGTCAGCGGGTCCGTTTTCTCGGTCCCGTGCCCTACCGGCAGATTCTCTCGTATCACCGCGGGGCGGAAGCCCTGGTATTTCCGTCTCGGCTGGAGACCTTCGGACACCCCCTGCTGGAAGCCATGTTGGCCGGGACGCCCATCGTCGCGTCCGACATTCCGGCCTCTCGGGAGATCGGGGGGGACGTGCCGATCTATTTCGATCCGGGCGCACCGATCGAACTGGCCCGGGCCGTGGATCGAATCCGGTCGAAGCAGGAAGAGACGCGCCAGCGGGTGGCTCGGGGGCGAGAGCGCGCGGGTCAGTTCACCTGGGCGCGATCGGCGGACACGCTGTGCGCGGTTTTCGAAGACGTGCTGAGGCAGGAGGCGTGACTTGTCTATGCGCGAAGCCGGGCCATGTCCCAGTAGTCTGGGCTGTACCACTCCGGGGCGTTGGTCGCTCGACCGAACGTGCGCCCCAGCATCCGCAGAAGGGGACCGTCGGCATCGCGACAGATCGCCAGGCCCTCCGTCACCCGATCCCATCGCCGGTGCCGGAGGCAAAGGAGCAATTGGTACGCGAGAAACTGGAGACGCCTACGCGGATAGGTGCGGCGGAACCTCCGCACTTCTTCGGGAAGGCTCGAAGCGTACAGGGAAAGGTGCTTGTTGTAGATCCCGAAGGTCCAGAAGTCGTGACGCCAGTGAACGAACGAGTAGGGGTGGTTTGGCTCCCGCGGCGTGATCGCGATCAGCGGCTCGTTCACGTAGGCGACGTCATGATCTTTGGCGAGTCGGAGCCACATGTCCACATCGCTGATGAATCCGAACCGGGCATCGAAGAGCCCGGACCGCCGATAGGCGCTTCCGCGAGCCATCACGGTGCCCCAGACGCAGGACGTGAACGTCCGGAAGAAGTGGATCGCGATCTCCTTCCCCGACACACATGGCCCCCCATAGGACTGTCGGGCCAGCGAGCGCGATCCGTCGTGATCCACCATCTCGTAGTCATTGAACACGAATCCGGCGCTCGGGACGGCGTCCAGGGCTTCCTTCCATTTCTCGATCAGAGCCGGCACGTACACGTCTCCGTCGTGGACATTTGCGATGTAGTCGCCGGTGGCGCGCTGAATGGCGGCGTTGAGATTTCCCGGCATCTTGAGGTTCTCGGCGTTCTTGAAGTACTTCACGCGAGAATCGTTCGACTGATAGTCCCGACAAATCGCCTCGGTTTCATCCGAGGAGCAATCGTCATTGATGATCAGTTCGAAATCGGAAAAGCTCTGAGCCAACAGGCTGTCCACGGTCCCGGGTAGCACGGAAGCTCGGTTGTAGGTGGTGAGACAGATGCTTACCGGCGGCGGAGACGACATCGCGTGAGTTTTGATCAGGTGCCTTTGTTCTTCGCCCAGCTCGCGGGAAGCTTCTCGGTCACCTCGATGTTTTCATACTCGACCGGCTGGCGCTTTCCGACGCTTCGTACCCATTTCGCCATGCGCTGAATTCCCTCGCGAAGGGGAACCGGCGGGGGGAGGTCGGGGAAGACCGCAGCCAGTTTCTCATGGCTCGAATAGGCGTTCTTGACCTCGTTTCGTTCGTCGAGGTGATCGATGCGCGGCTCCACGTCGAACGCCTGGGCCACCTCTCGAGCCAGTTCAAGCAGCGAGCAGTGGCTGTCGGCGCCGATGTTGAACACTTCGTTTCGGGCGGCTGGCACCAGGGGCGATCGCGCGATGATCGGGGCCACGTCATCGATGTAGGAGAAAGCCCGGGTCTGCAGGCCGTCTCCGAAGATCGTCATGGGGCGATCGCTCAGAATCTGGTTCATGAAGATGCCGACTACGTTCCGATACTTGTCGGCGATGTTCTGATATTCCCCGTAGACGTTGTGGGGTCGGAAGATGACGTAGTCGAGCCCGAACATCTCGTGAGCGACCTTGAGATCGAGTTCGACGGCGTACTTGCTGACGCCGTAGGGGTCCTCAGGCTGCGGGATGAGGTCTTCCTTCATCGGAAGCTGGTTCTTGCCGTAGACAGCGATGGACGACGTGAACACGAAACAACGGACCTTCGTCCGAATGGCGGCGTTGATCAATGTGACCGACCCCACCAGATTGTTGGTGTAGTTGTAACGTCGGATGAAGTGCGAGAGCCCCTCGGCGGCGTACGCTCCCAGATGATAGATGGTGTCGAAAGACTCGGTCTCCGTGAGGGTTCGGATCAGGGGGTCGTCGTCGACGCTGCCCTCCACGAAGCGGACGCCTTCGGGCACGTTGGACCGGAAGCCCCCGGACAGATCGTCCAGCCCGACCACCTCCATTCCAAGGCTCAGACACGAGTTCGCCACGTGGCGCCCCATGAAACCCGCTGCGCCGGTGACCAGCGCCTTTTGTTTCTTGTTCTCGCCTGCCATGTCCCGGGGCCCTATCGATCGCGAGCCCGGGCGAATTCGCTCATCATCGCCCAGGCGCGGGTTGAGAAGTCTTCGCCGGAAGACCGAAGTTCTAGAGCAAGAAGGTAGCGAAAGAAACTCGGCAGCTATAGACCCGCCCGGGATTCATCCGCTCCCGCTGCGAGGTCGTCCCCAATCTTCTCCGCGACGATGAAGACATCCCAGGCGCGATCGGTGAGAAATCGCCAGAGCAGCCGGTCCACGGCGGCGGCCAGGGGCCGCAGTGGAGCGGGGAGTATGCGCACGAGCCTTCCCGTGAGCAGCCACTTTCCGCGCCTTTCAACGATGCGCAGACCCGCGCCTCGCAGGAACCCTTCGATGTCCCGCGTCCGCGCGGCGTGCATTCGGTCGAATCGACCGTAGATCAGCGAGTCCGCGTTCCTGAAGTTGAAGAGAAAGCGTCCGCCGGTTCGAAGCGTGCGGGCGACTTCGGCGATCGCCGCCCGCTGGTCGTCGAGGTTCAAGAAACGCGGCAGGACATGGATGCTGTAGGCGTAGTCGACGGAACCGTCCTCGAAGCTCAGCTTGAAGATGTCTTCGGACTCGACCTGGCAGCGGTCCGCGAGGCCCGCCGCATCGAGCTTCTGACGCAGCGCATCGAGAAGACTTTCGTTGACATCGGTGGCCAGCACCCGAACACCGCGGGCGAGGGCCGCCAGGGTAAAACGGCCGGTCCCCGCTCCGATCTCCACCACCCGAGTCGCCTCTTCCGGCGGCTGAAACAGCTGATCGAAGAGGCGCAAATCGTGCCGGCTGAGCAGGGCGCCACCCGGATCGCGGAGTCGGAGGTCGTCGTAGCCGTCGCCGGACCCGGAATAGCTCGATCGGATGCGTTGGCGAGAATCTTCGGTCACGAAGCCGTCTCCGGGTGAGGACTGGCGTGCGGCCGCCGCAACGTGTCAAGCATAACCCAGCTGCCGTCGCAGGGGAGAGATGCGCTCGCGCACGGACGCCCACTCGGCATCGCTCAGCTCGGCTACGTAGGGATTGGGCCAATCGGTTTGGATCTGCGATCGTGCCCGGTCGGCGAGGGCACCGGCGTCCCGGAGATCGCAGAACGCGGCGATGCGTTCGATCTCTCGCCCCGGGTCGTTCAGCAGGCGTTCGAATCGCACCTCGAGCCAGGCGTTCTCGGGAAGCGTCGACAGGCCGTCCCGGGCGATCTCGGTGAGCCCCTGCCACTGGTAGGCTGCGATCTCCGCCGGCGGATGCAAGGCGACGAATTCCCCAAGGCCGGGCACGCGCGGTCCCCACATCGCGAGCCGCCCGTGTCGTTGCATGTGCCAGCGATTTCTCAGAAACCGCAACGCCAGTGCGGGCAGGGTCCGCAGCTGAAAGTGCTCGCGGCTCCGGTCCAGCGACGCCCTCAGATCGGGGCCCTTGCGATTCCACCAGAATGCGATCTCGGGTATCACCTGTTCTGGATCGCGCACCACGTGAATGATCTTCGCGTCGGGAACGATGCGGTGTACGAAGGCGAGACGCAGGGCGTGGTAAGCTAGATCGTCGAGGTAGCGGCTCTTGCCGGCTCGCGAAAGCGCTCGCTCGCAGGCTCGCAGAATGTCATGGCGGACCGCGTCGGTGGCCTCCTCGGCCGTTCGGCGATCATCCGGTCTCGTTCCGGTTCCGATGTTCCAGATCGGGAGAGGCTCGGACAGCAGGTGAACCTCGGTGGCGTGCCGCAACACATGGGCGACGCAGCTCTTTCCCGAGCGCGGCGTCCCCGTCACCAGGATCGGACGATCCAGTACGGGGAGGCTGCGAGGGGTGTCGTGTTGTTCCCTCCCGATCACGGGAGGCGAGCATATCGAGTCGCCCCGTTGCCGCCAAAACAACGGGAGGGTCTGAGGGCGCTCGGGCGGCAACGGCTGGCTGTTTTGTGAGCGAATCGACTCCGCCTTTGGGGGCGCCGTACGTCCGGGGTACGCTGTACCTTGGCGTCGCCAACTGGGTCAGCTACGCGATCAATTTTGCCGTCACCCTGGCGATCGCACGCATGCTGGGCCCCGCGAGCTTCGGGCTCTACGCCTTCGTGGCCGCAGTCAACGAGTTCATCAATATCGTCAACGGCCTGGCGGTTGCCCCGGCGCTGGTCCACTCCCGCGAGGAGTCGGACAGCCGATACGACACCGCCTACGCGCTGTCCCTCGGCCAGGGGGCCGTGGGACTGCTGATCGCGTTGGCCGTGGCGCCCATCCTGTGGGCGAATCGTTCGGTGGAGGCGGCCTGGTTCATCGTTCTTCTCGGCATCGTGCGAATTCTCAAGCTCCTCTCCGATGTCGCGTTCGCAAAGCTCGACAGAGCGCTGCGCTACGGAGCCATCGCGACGATTCACCTGACCACCCGGAACGTGCCCAACTTCATCGGCCTGGGTCTCGCCTGGATCGGATACGGGCCCTGGAGCCTGATCATTCGCGATCTCTTCTTCGCCCTGTTTCCCTTCCTGATGAGCCACGCCTGGTCCGGCTACCGCTTTCGAGGTCGCATCACGCGTCAGGCCTTCCGATCCATCATGTCCTACTCGGGTCCCATGTTCGTCGCACGAACCGTCGACGCGTTCTTGGAGAGGTTTGACCGACTCGTTGTGGGATGGCTGTTCGGGAACACGGCGATCGGCCTCTACCATCAGGCCCGGTTTCTCGCCGAGACGGGAACGCTGGCGGCCCGACCGCTGAACCAGCCGGCTTTCAACCTCTACTCACGCCTGCGAGACGACCCGGGGCGTCTGGGCCGCTCCTACTCGATCGTGAATTACTTCCTGGTGCGGCTCATGTTCGCGGGGGCCGCGGTGCTTCTCATCTATCCGGAGCCCACGGTTCTTCTCCTGCTCGGTCCCGAGTGGATCGAGGCCGCTCCGATTCTGCGCTGTCTGGGGATCTACGCGGGCCTGCTTCCGCTCTTCGACAACATGCGGACCCTGCTGTACGCGCGTGGTCGAGTGTTGACCAATGTTCGTCTTCGTCTCGGTCAACTCGTGGTGTTTCTGCCGGGTGTATTGATCGCCGGCTACTCCGGAAGCATCACCGGCGTGGCGCTGAGCCTGGCGGGCGCCGCCATCGTGGGTGTCGGGCTCGCGTGGTTCTACAATCGCGAAATTCTCCGGGGCGTC
>JAZFUU010000194.1:0-6669 GCA_036447375.1 Myxococcota bacterium | reverse complement strand
GGCTCCGAAGCCGACCGGGCCGAGAAGCGGGCCTGGCTGCGCGTGCGAATCGCCAGCCTGCAATCCGGGTCGGGCGACGATCTCGACGCTGCCATCGCAACGTTGGAGACGGCCCTGGAAGAAGCCGGCCCTAGGGACTTCGTCACCGAACCCCTCGCTGCACTGTACGAAAGGGCGGACTTCCGGAAAAAGCTGTTGGTCCTGAGCCGCCAGTGCATCGCGGCCGCCACGGACAAATCGAAACGAGCGGACTGGTTGTTTCGGTCCGGCGAAATCCTGCGCAGCCAGGGCAAAGCGCGTCTGGCGGTCGATGCCTTCACGAGTGCCCTGGGAGAAGTCCCCGGTCGACGCGAGGCGGAATCGGCCCTGGTCGATCTCTACCGCGAACTCGACGAACCGGAGCTTCTCGCCCGGCAGCTGGTGAGAGAACTGTCGTACACGACCGGACCTGAAGAGATCGCGATGCGGATGGAATGTGCGGTGCTGCTCGCCGACCGCTTGTCGCGTCCGCTGGAAGCCCTCGAACAGCTGCGCCGAATCCTGGCGATCGAAGCCAGCCACGCCGAAGCCCTGGATCGCGCCACGGCCCTGGCGGAAACTCTCGGTGATCACGAAGCGACCCTCGAAATGCTGGATGCGGCTCTGCACCAGCGGCAGGTACCGGCGGCGCGGGCCGGACTGCTCGCCCGCAAGGCCTCACTGTTCGCCCACGTCGCGGGGCGGAGAGACGAGGCGATCGCGGTCTTTCGCGAGGCCCTTTCCCTGGACCCGAAGCGGCCTGCGCTCCGAGCCGAGCTCCGCGCCGTCCTCGAAGCCGAGAATCGATGGGGCGAGGTACTCGATTGTCTGTACCAAGAAGCCCACGGCGTCGACGAGGAAACTCGCGTTCGGGTGCTCGAACGAGCGGTCAAGATCGCCTGGGAACGAGTCTCGCCGGACGCCGCGCTCCCCTGGCTCGAGCGGTTGCGCGCGGCTCGGCCCGAGGACCGAGCCGTGGTCGAGCGGATCGCCAACGTTCATCGGATTGCAGATCGCCCGGAGCTCCTGCTCAAGACGCTGGGAGACGAGCTCCGCTATTCGCTCGAGCCCGAGTGCCAGATTGGTTTGCACCTGGAACGCGCCCGAATCTTCGAGGAGACGCTGGACACGACGGCCCTGGCGGTATCGGAACTCGAGGCGGCACGGGCTCTGGGTGCGAAGGACAACGCTGTACTTCGCCGACTCGATGGTCTCTACGCGCGCCTCGGTCGCCATCGTGATCGTTCCGACGTTCTCGAAGCCCTGCTGGAGGTCGCCTTCGACGGCGAGCGGGGCTCCCTCTGGCGCGACGTGGCAGCTCTGCATGCGGGACCCCTGAAGGATCCCGCCGCCGCCGTCGCGCCATTGTTGCGAGCGGTCGCCGAGGCTCCGCCCGAACCGGACACCCGGCGAAAACTTCTGGCGGACCTGGGCGACGTCCTTCGGGCCACCGGCCCTCTGGACGCCTGGGTGCGTTGTGCCGAGGAAGAACTGCGCGTCGCACAGGCGATTTCGAACCCCGGGGCCGCGCGTCGCATCGCGCTACACCGCGAGCTGGCCCGCATCTACGAGCGCGATCTCTATCGCCCCACCGCAGCTCTCCCGTATCTGCGATTGCTCGTCGACGGGTCGGGGCCCGACGTTGACCCGGTGATTCTCGACGAGGCCGAAACCGATCTGCTGCGGATTCTCCGCAGCGAAGGCTGCTGGTCGGAATTGGAAGCGCGGCTGGCGGCTCGCGTCGCCGATCATCCCCAGGACGGCGAACGCTGGCTCGAGCTGGCACGCCTGCGCGAGAAGAAGCTGCGATCGCCCACATCGGCGATGACGGCCTACGCCGATCTCGTCGAGCAGATCCCGGATTGCATTCCCGGTCTGCGCGGGTTGCGCGCCACCGCGGCCCGGTTGGGCAACTGGGTTGAAGTCGCGCGCTCACTGGATCTGGAGCTGAACTCGGGGCCCATCCCGCCGGGAGAACGATCGACCCTGCTCAGGGAGCTGGGGGAGGTCTGGTGGCACCGATTGGACTCGACAGAAAAGGCCGCCGAGTTCTATGAGGCGGCTCTAGAGGCCGAGCCGTCGGACCTGGAATCTCTGCGAGCGCTTCAGAACCTGGCGGAGCAGGGGGCCCACTGGGCACGAGCGCTCGACCTGTACGAGCGCGAGGCCGGTGTGTTGAACGAAGACGATCCCGAACGACTTCGCAGCGTCTGGTTGCGCGTCGCGAAGATCGCGGGCGAGGCGACGGAGGAGCCCGATCGCGCTCTCCACGGTTTCTCGCGAGCGGCAGAGCTGGGTTCTCTGTCCGCGGAGGATTGCCGGCGTATGGCCCAGCTTCAGTGTGACCTGGGGCAGACGTCCGCATTCGCAGAGACCTACGCCGCCTGGTGCGATAACCCGGGCGCCGAAGCCGCGGTCAGCGATCACATCGAACTGGCCGAGACGCTGATTTCGCTCGACCGAATCGACGAAGCGTTGTCGAGGTGCAGCCGCGGCCTCGAGATCGACCCCCAAAACCCGCGGGCCTGGGAGCTTTCGGCGCTTCTGCGCGAGAAAACGGGCGACCGCCACGGCGCCGCCAAAGCGCTTCAGCGGGCGGCGGAAGTGCTGGCCGACGCGGACGCCTCGATGCAGTTGGTCCGTGCCGGCGCGCTCATCGAACCCGACGATCCCGATCGGGCGGTGGAGTTGCTTCGCGATGCAACGGACCGCGATCCCGCCAATCTTTCAGCGCAGTCGAGCTTGGCGCGCGTTGCGCTTCGAATCGGCGACTTCGAGGGGGCCGAGTCGGCAGCGGCACTCGGACTCGAGCTGGCTACCGCCCGCGACAGCGACGATCCCGAGCTTCGAATACAGCTGGCTCTCATCGGCGGAAACTCCGCCCTGGCCCAGCAACGATTCGCACCCGCCGTTCGTTTCTTCTCCGCCGCGCGGGCCATCGAGTCGGATCGGCCCGAGGCGCTCACGGGTCTCGGTGAAGCGCTTGCCGAGCTGGGCGACACGCAGGCCGCGAGCCGCGCGTTGGAACCCCGGCTCGAACAGGGCGATTCCTACCCGGACCGAGCGCGACACCTCACGATCGTGGGCCACAGTCTGAGGAATGCCGGCGATCCGGAGGGAGCGATCGATCGATTCGAGGCGGCCGTGCGCGAAGATCCCGACCTCGCCGAGGCCCACGAACAGCTCGCGGGAATTCACGAAGAGCTGGATCGAATCGACGCCGGAATCGCGGTCCTCGAACGCTGGGCGCAAGCGATCCCCGATCCCGCCGCGCGGGCCGAGTGTTGGACGCGCGCCGCCGGCTGGGAACTACGCGCGGGCGACCGCAAAGAACAGGCGGAAAGACATCTCCGGGAAGCACTGGAAGCCGACCCGGAATGTGCGCGAGCCGCCGAGATGCTCGCCTCGCATTTCTGGGAGACGGGACGAAGCGACGAGGCCCTCGCGGCGCTGGCTCGCCCCCTCGAATCCATCTCGGACCCGGCCGTGCATGCCCGGCTGGCGTTGATTCAGGCTCGATGCCTCGAGCGAAGTGGAGACGCATCGGGAGCTGCGGCCGCGTTCGGGTCGGCGGCGACGCGATCCGCCGAGGCCGCCCTTTCCAGCGCGCGTCTCTTCCAGGAGCTGGGCCAGTGGGCCGCGGCGGCCGCGTCGTTGCGCAACTTCGCCACGCATTACAATGGGGACGAGCGGGCCCGTCTACCCGAGGTTCTCGAGGGTCTGGGCCGCCTCCTCTCGGGCCCGCTAGAGGATCTCGACGGCGCGATCCAGGTGTACCGGCGCGCGACGAGCATCGCTCCCGAACGGACGAAGACCCGAGCCCTCCTCGCGGATCTGCTCGCGCTGCGGCCGCACGATCTCAGCGAGGCCCTGGATCACCATCGCGGTCTACTCGACGCGGATCCCACCCACGCGGCGTCGATTCGCTCGGTGGTGCGCATCGCGCTGGAGCGGGGGAACGAAGAAGCCGCGAGCAACGGTCGCGTCATCCAGGAGGCCCTCGGTATCGCGGCGTCGGGACCTGCGGACGGTCGAGCGGGGTCCCTGTCACTGCGATTGGCGACCCACGAGTCGCTCGCCGACCCCTTGAGCGAAAAATTACGACAGATGGCCCAGACCGCGTCTCACGAGCTGGCCCAGGCGCTCGAGGGATCGGAGCACTCCGGGCCCGAAGACACCGCGAGTTCCGACCCCACCTTGTCGTTCCGCAGCGAGTTGCTGGTGGCGCAGGGCCGACTCACCGCGCCGGCGCTGCTGCCCCTGAACAACCGCGAAGTCGGCGAGGTGTTGTCGCTCCTGGCCGCTCTGGCTCTGGATCCCGATCAGGTCCGGGGCGACGGGCAGCTCGTCAACGCGCTCGCCTCGTCGCTGGGCCGCCGCACCCGTCGGCGCCTGAAGCGAATACTGGATCAAACCTCTCTCGAAGCGGTCGCGGGCGTCGACTATTCCGCCTGGCGTCGCGAGCTGCACGCACTCGCCACCGCTCGGACCCTGGATGGAATCGGTGGCGATCTGCGCACGGCTCTGGTCAGCCTGATCTGTGGCGAGACGGATCAGTCGCCCCGGGATCTACCGCCGGGCGCCGACCTGACGGCGCTCATCGAGGGCTGCCCCGAGGCCGACGCCCTGCTCCGACTCACTCTGGAAACATGGCTCGAGAGTGTCTGAGCCGACGGAGACTCGCCCCGCGCCGGCACGCACGGCACGCTAACCCAGAGATTTCTTGAGCAGAGCGATCAGGTCGCCGGCGGACTGATACCGATCGGCGGGATCCTTCTTGAGGCAGGTATTGATGATCTCGACCAGCACCGGGGGCAGATCGGGGACGAGGCTCCTCGGGTCCGGGGGGGGCGTGTGCAGGTGGTGGTACGGCAGATTGCCCTCGGTGAAGGGAAGCGTGCCCGTCGCGAGCTCGAAGACGGTCACGCCCAGCGAGTAGATGTCGGACCGCCAGTCGACGTTCTTGCCCAGGGTCTGTTCCGGACTCATGTAGTACGGCGTGCCCGAAACGACGGTCGTGTGATTGCGGACCTCCTCGATGACCTTGGCGAGGCCGAAGTCCATGATCTTCGCCTTCCGGTCACGAGTCCACATCGTGTTCGCAGACTTGATGTCGCGGTGTACGACCTTCTGACTGTGCGCGTAGGCTAGAGCCTCGGACATCTGCACCAACACGTGAACGATTCCCGTGGCCGCAATCTTGCCCTTGCGCTTCACGATATCCTTCAGCGTGTTCCCATCCACGTACTCCATCGCGATGTAAAAATTCCCGTCCTGCTCCCCAGCGTCATACACCGTGACGATGTTCGGGTGATTCAGCCGCGCAGCGCTCTTGGCCTCGCGCAGAAAATTCTTGAGCGCCTGTGGGTTCTCCTTCAGCGTCTCGGGCAGCATCTTGAGGGCGACCACTCGATCGAGCACGGCATCCTTCGCCTTGTAGACGATGCCCATGCCGCCGCGACCCAACGTGCCGATGATCTGGTATCGACCTTCGGGAGCCGACGCGCCGGCAGAGGGCGCCACCGCAGTCGGCGCGGTCTCGCTTTTCAGAACCTCGCGAGTCCGGCCGAGGCGCTCCTCGACATCCTTGAAGTGGTAGTCGCACGCCAGGATTCTCTCGTAGAGATCAGCCGCCTCGGAAATGTCCTGATTGGCCTCGTACACCGCGGCGAGCGCGTAGAAGACAGCGAGGTTCTCCCGGGCCAGTACCTGGCCCTCGGTGGCTGCCTTCAGCTTTGTGAGCGCCAGCGAGATCATTCCGCGTTCCCGGAATATCTCGCCCAGCAGCGCCGACGCGGAACAATAATCCGCGTGTCCCGCCTCGACCCGCTGTAGCACAGAGATCGCCTCGTCCTTTTTTGCGCTGCGGAGGCAGATCTCGCCGGCACGGAGATAGGCGCCGGCGCGCTCCAGCAGCTCGGCCTCTTTGTCTTCGTTCCCGGCCAGAGCAAAGCACTCGGCCGCTTCGGAGAATTCGCCGGCCCGTTCGAAGTTCAGACCCGCGCGCCCGCGATCGCCGGACGTGCAGAACATCTCGGCGGCTTGACTGTATTCGGCCTGCCTTTCATAGCACTCTCCGGCTTTCTCGAACTGATCGAGTTGACGGTAGAGATCGGCCGCTTCCAGGAACTCGCCAGCTTCCTCGAAGAAGCGAACCGCCTGAGAGTCGTCGCCGTGATCACGGTGGTACTCGGCCAGGATCAGAGCGGCCGCGTCGTTCTTACCGAGACCGCGCAATACTTCGGCGGCCCGCGCCGGCTCGCGCCCCTTGAGGTAGAGATCCGCGGCCGCGGCCTCACGTCCGTGCCGCTGGGCGACCTCGGCAGCCGCTACGAAGCACTCTCCCTTTTCGAGCACCGACTCCGCCTTGGCGTGCTGCCCCGCGCGTCCGTACATTTTTCCGGCCAGCATCACCAGCTTGCGAATCTCGCGCTCGCGGCCGACGCTCGCGCCGGTGCGTTCCTCGAGGATCACAGCTTCGAAACACGAGGCGGCCTGTCCCCACATCTCGCATTTCACATACGCCTCAGCCGCCGGACGAGCAAAGCCGCCCTCACTGTAGTGGTTCGCGGCGCGACGGTAGTCGCCCGCGCGCTCGAACATCTCCGCCGCGACGCCCTGGTTTCCCGCCTTGAGGTAGCTGTCGGCGGA
>JAZFUU010000193.1:0-2663 GCA_036447375.1 Myxococcota bacterium | reverse complement strand
GCGCGGTCTTCTTCCGCGAGACGCTGCTGCTTCTGGACCCGGCCACGGCCACACTGAGCGAGAAGAAGCGCGCCGCGGAGGTGATCTGCCACGAGCTCGCGCACATGTGGTACGGCGACCTGGTGACGATGGCCGGGTGGGACGACCTCTGGCTCAACGAAGCCTTCGCCACCTGGATGGCTTTTCACATCGTCGACGGCTGGAAGCCCGAGTGGAAGATGTGGCACGACTTCCAGCACGGTCGCGCGGCCGCCCTCGAGCTCGACTCCCTTCGCAACACCCACCCGATCTACTGCCAGGTTCGGACGCCCGCCGACGCCAATGAGAACTTCGATCTCATCACCTACGAAAAGGGGGCCTCGGTGGTGCGCATGCTCGAGCGCTATCTGGGTCCCACCGCGTTCCGTCGCGGCGTTCGCCGATACATTCGTCGCCACCGCGAAAGCAACGCCGTGGCCGCCGACCTCTGGCGCGCCCTCTCCGAGGCGTCGGGCATCGAGGTCGAGCCCGTCGCTCGGGCCTGGATCGAGCGCGAGGGCTATCCGTTGCTCGAGATCCGGGTCGTTCACTCGGGCGGGCGCACTCAGCTTCGGCTCCATCAACAACGCTTCCAGCTGAGACCGTCGCGAAAAACGCGCCCCTCCCCGGCCTGGCCCATCCCCTGGGTGGCGCGGCTGGGGAAACGTCGGCTCGAGCGCCGCCTGCTGACCCGGGTGCGGGAACGAATCGACCTGGGGACGGCGAGACCTCGTTTCGTCTACGGAAACGCCGACGAGGGCGGGTTCTTTCGACCCCTGCACGCCCCGAGCGAGATGCGGGCTCTCACCGCTTCCCTTTCGTCCCTGGCCGCCGTCGAGCGGATGGGTCTCGTCGACCACCAGTGGGCCCTGGTGCGCGCCCGGCGCACGCAGATCGGAACGGTTCTCGATCTCGCCGAGGCGCTGGCGAACGAAGCGGACCCCGACGTCCTGATCGCGCTGCACAAACCCCTCGCGTTCATCGCCCACTCGCTGATTCCGAGCGCCACGCCCGCGAGCGCCGCATGCTTCCGCGATTGGATGGTGGCTCAGTTCGGGCCCGCTCTCGACTCCCTCGGCTGGGATCCCGCGCGCAACGAGCCCGATGAAGTACGGCTGCGTCGCGCGATTCTCCTGTCCCTCGTCGGCGCGGTGGCGGGCTCGGAGTCGGTGATCGCTTCGGCGAAAATCCGCTGCGATCGCTACCTCATCGACCGGCGTTCCCTGGATGCCAACCTCGCCGACACCGTGGTGTCGTTGGCCGCCCGAAGGGGAGGCGCGCAACTCCAGCGCCGATTCACCGGCGCAATCACTCGCGCGCGATCTCCACAGGAGAAGCGCCGGTTCTTGTTGGCCCTGGGCGATTTTCGAGAGCCCCGACTCGTCGATCGAACCCTGGCCATGGTTCTGACCGACCGGGTCCCGACCCAGGACGTGATGTTCGTGCTGGCGCGCCTGCTCGCGAACCCGGCGGCCCGGCAACGCAGCTGGGCGTTCATCCAGAAACGCTGGAGCGCGCTGCGCCGGCGCATGCCACCACTGCTGGCGAGTCGGTTGATCGAGGCCACGAGCCCCCTGCTCGAACCCCGATACCGGCGGGAGATCGCCAGCTTCTTCCGGGACCACCCGCTTCCGGCTGGCGAGCGGGCGCTTCGACAGACCCTGGAACGCTTCGATTGGTATCGGGGTTTTCGCCGGCAAGCCGCCGCCGATCTGGAGACGCGACTCGACCTCTAGCTCTCACCCGGGGCCCGGACGATCGCGGCCGCGTCGTCCACCAGACGGCGAACCTCCGGGTTGACATCTTTGTACTCGATCGCAAAACCGTTCTCGGTGTGCCGCACCACCGTTCCCACCAGCTCGATCGGATTGATGGGCTGGAGAAAGACGTACAGTGTGATCTCCGATCCGATTTCCGGGAGCTTCGAGATCTCGCCGAGCTGCGCGCCGGAGTACGAGATATCCTGGAGAATGGCGGTGCCTGCATCACCGAGGGTCTCGAATTGGGTTCGAACTCGGGTATCTTGGCGCTTGTCTGATTTCTTTTTCATGGGGCCCACCCTACTAGGGATCTCGTCGCTCATCGGCCCCCCTCCAGGGTCACCTTAGCCCCCGGATCGCTCTTCCGGATCGCCGCCAGGAGTTGCGGCACGGAGCACGCGAGGTGTATCACATGCCCATGCGGAAACGCGTGCTCGTTCTCA
The DNA here is from genome assembly GCA_036447375.1 of Myxococcota bacterium. Lineage (GTDB taxonomy): Bacteria > Myxococcota_A > UBA9160 > UBA9160 > SMWR01 > JACZXC01. The sequence goes on along the minus strand of JAZFUU010000193.1, from coordinate 442 downwards.
CCGGCCTCTGGCTCCCGCTGACGTGCTTCGGACTGGCCGCAGCGATTCCCTCCCTTGCCACAGCGGATGCCTATGGCGTCGGAAGTCGGATTCCACCTGTCTCCGCCGAGGACCAACACGGCACTCCGCACCGGATCGATGCGAGCGTGCGGATCGTTCTCTTCAGCCGTGACATGCCGGGAGGCGACGTACTCAAGTCCGCACTCGAAGAGTCGGACCCGGACCTCCTCGATCGCGCCGGCGCCGTCTACGTCGCGGACATCAGCCGAATGCCACGCCTGGTAACCCGGCTCTTCGCCCTGCCCGGGATGCGCCGTCGCCCCTATCGGATGCTCCTCGATCGGGATGGCACTCTCACCCGAGACTTCCCCGACATGGAGGGGAAGGCGACACTGATCCACCTCGACTCCCTTCGCGTCGTCCGCATCGAATACATCGACTC
>JAZFUU010000192.1:0-4789 GCA_036447375.1 Myxococcota bacterium | reverse complement strand
TCGTGGACACCTACGGTGGCATGGGGCGCCATGGGGGCGGGGCCTTTTCGGGCAAAGACCCATCCAAGGTCGACCGGAGTGCCGCCTACGCCGCGCGGTGGGTTGCCAAGAACCTGGTGTCCGCCGGCCTCGCCCGTCGTTGCGAGGTCCAGATCGCCTACGCGATCGGGTTGGCGGAGCCGGTCTCGGTGCGGGTCGATTGCTTCGGCACGGGCAGCTGCGATCAGGCCACGCTCGAGAGGCTGGTGCGCAAGCACTTCGATCTCACGCCCCGCGGAATCATCGAATCCCTGGACCTGCTCCGGCCCATCTATCGGGCGACCTCCTACCACGGGCACTTCGGCCGAGAAGATTCGGGTTTTCCCTGGGAGGTCACGAACAGGGCCGAAGCCCTGCGCCGAGACGCCTCGCGTTGATGCCAGTCGGATTCGCGGGGCGCTTGCGGCGCCCCCGCCTTCCGCGATATCACGCCCGCCGATGACGGGCAGGATCCACGGGCTTTGCGCTCTCTGTGCTGTGCTTCTCCTGGCCGGAGCCGTGGGCGCGGTGCCCGCAGCAGGCTCCGGCGGCCGAGAAGCGATGGTCCGCGTCCTGCTCCTGGAGACCGGCGATTCGATTTCCATCGAGAGCGGCGATCGCACCTTCCGGGTCGAGCCCGGCGCCGACGGGCTGCTGGCGAATGCGCAGCCGGTGGGCCCGATCTGGCACTTCGAGGCCAACGGGGCGGACGGCGTAGTGCGCGCCGGGAGCTACCGGGTTCGGGGATCTCTCGAAGTGCGGCGCGTGCCCAGGGGACTCCAGGTCGTGAACCGGGTGGCCCTGGAGGAATACGTCGCCGGGACCCTCGGCCGCGAGATTCTCGCCGGCTGGGAGCGGGAGATGTTCAAGGCCCAGGCGGTGGTGGCTCGTACGTATGCCCTCAACCAGCGGACCCGTCGGTCGCGTCGATCCTTCCATCTTGCGGCCGATACGTCTGGACAGGTCTACGGGGGCGTCGATGCCGAGACCCCGGTCGTGCTGGCCGCTGTGCGGGCGACTCGCGGTCAGTACTTGAGCTACAACGGAGACCCGATCCTCGCGGTCTACCATTCGGCCTCGGGGGGGCGCACCGCCAGCGCGCAGGAGGTCTGGGGGCAGGCGCTGCCGTATCTGGTGAGTATTCCGGTCGAAGGGGAGGAGGATTCCCCGGATGCGTACTGGCGCGCGTCGGTTTCACGGACGACACTGGGGCGCGCTCTCGCTTCGCTGGGAATCCGCGTGGGTTCGATCCGGGAAATGCGGGTCGAAGAGCGATCGCCGAGTGGTCGCGCGCAGCGGCTTCGTGTGAGCGATGGCGAGGTCAGTCGGGAGTTTGACGCAGGCGGGCTGCGATCGGCCCTGGGGGAGCTTGTGATTCGGAGCACGCTCTTCGAGATCCGAACCGATGGAGATCGTTTCGTCTTCGTGGGCGCGGGCCACGGCCACGGCGTTGGAATGAGTCAGTGGGGAGGTCAAGCCATGGCGAAGAAGGGAGCGGACTACCGGGAGATCCTAGCGGCCTTCTACCCGGGAACGGAGCTACGACCGTGAACTGGCTACCCCACTTGATCCCACTGCAGGCCCCGCCCTCGGATGCGTCCCCGTTCGCGCTGCCCTTCGTCCCGATCATCCTGATCTTCGGGATCTTCTACTTCCTGCTGATCCGGCCGCAGCAGAAACGGCAGAAAGAACAGGCGGCGATGATCAAGGGCATCGAGAAAGGCGATGGCGTCGTGACCTCCGGGGGACTGCACGGGACGGTCACCGGCGTGACCGACGACGTCCTGACCGTGGAGATCGCCGTGACCAAGGGCGACCGGGTACGGGTCAAGGTCTCACGCCCCCGCATCGAGACGGTCACCAAGACCGGGAAGGCCGAGGCCTCGTGAGCCGGGGCCTGGGGGCGCGGGTCGGCGCGATCTCGGCACTCGTGCTGTTGTTCGGCTTCTACGCCGTCGCGAACTTCATTCCCGATGAGGTGCGGCTGGAGAGTCCTCTGCTGCCCGACGAGGGGCTGCGTCTCGGCCTCGATCTCCAGGGCGGCATTCACTGGGTCCTGGGGGTGCAGCTCGACGCCGCGGTGGAGCACGAGCTCGAGTTTCTCCGGGGCAACCTCGAGGACGCCCTGGAGGAAGAGGGGGTTTTCGGGGTCCAGCTCGGGGTGAAAGCCGGGCGTCTGATCGTCGCCCAGATCCCCGGCGCGGACACCCCCTTTGTCGAGAAGTGGGCGGCCGATACCGGCTCGCTGGTCGGTGTTCGCGACGCGCCGGGGCAGCTGGAGTTTGTTCTCGAGAGTCGGGCCCAGGAGCAGGTTCGCACCCGGGGTATGCGGCAGGTGCTCGAAGTTCTGCGGCGGCGCATCGCCGACCCGATCCGCGGAATTCCCGACTCCGTGGTCACCCAGCAGGGGGACGACCGCGTACTCGTCCAAATTCCCGGGGGACAGATCGAACGGGGGCGAGCGCGCGAGCTGCTGCGGGTTACCGGGTTTCTCGAGTTCAAGATGGTGGTGGATTCGGCACAGACCGAAGAGATCCTGCTCGCGAACTACGACGGCGAGCTTCCTGCGGGCACCGAAATCGCCTTCGAACGGGACAAGGAAACCCAGCGCGTTCTCACCGCCTTCCTGGTGAATGAACACGCCGACCTCACCGGTGACTACCTGAAGGACGCGCGCGTGGATTTCGATCGGCAGCAGCGCGCGATCGTCCGGTTCACCTTCAACGCGGCCGGGGGCAAGATCTTCCAGGAGTTGACCAGCGCGCACATCGGCGATCGGCTCGCGATCGTATTGGACGACCAGGTCTACAGCGCCCCGGCGATTCGATCGCGGATTTCGACCCGGGGCGAAATCACCGGCCGCTTCACCGCCCAGGAGGCGGCCGACCTGGCCGTGGTGCTTCGGGCCGGCTCCCTCGCGGTGCCGGTGGTGATCGAAGAAGAGCGGACGGTGGGGCCGGCTCTCGGCGCCGATTCGATTCGGCGCGGCGTGCGGGCGTCGATTCTGGGTCTGGTCATCATCTTGTTCTTTTCCATCGCCTACTACCGGCTTTCCGGGGTGTACGCCGCCGTCGCGCTCCTGGCCAATCTCCTGATGTTGATCGGCGTGATGTCGATGTTCGAGGCCACTCTCACGCTCCCGGGCCTGGCCGGCGTGGTGCTGACCGTGGGGATGGCCATCGATGCCAACGTGATCATCTTCGAGCGAATTCGCGAGGAACTCCGCGGCGGTAGAACTCCGCGGGGAGCGGTGGCCACCGGCTTCAACAAGGCGTTCTGGACCATCATGGACGCGAACATCACGACCCTGATCACCGCTCTCGTGCTCTTCGAGTACGGCACCGGCCCGATCAAGGGCTTTGCAGTGACCCTTTCGATCGGGGTGGTGACCAGCGTGTTCGCAGCGCTGGTGATTACCCGAGCCATGTTCCACGTGTATCCGGGAACGCGACACATCGAGGCTCTTTCGATCTAGCGGAGGCGTGCGTGCCTATCGAGCTGGTTCCGGCGGGAACTCGAATCGACTTCATCGGCAAACGCCGGCTGTGTGCATATTTGTCGCTGGGCGTCCTGCTGGCGTCCCTGCTGGCGATCCCGTTGCGTGGGATTCGACTCGGGATCGATTTTGCCGGCGGCACGGAATTCCAGGTCCGCTTCGCGGCGGGCACGGCGGTCGGCGAGGGCGCCATCCGCTCGGTGGTGACCCGCTGCGGCGTGCACGACCCCAGTGTCGTGCGCTACGGCGAGACCCAGGAGTTGGAGTTCCTGATTCGCTTCCTCGTTGTCGAGGCGCGGAGTGGCGGGGAAGACGCGGCCGCAGATGCGGCTTGTCCCCTGACCGATGAGCAACGGGAGCAGCTGGCGGCGACTGCCGCGGCGGTCGGCGGGGAGGCTGACCCGTCCGGGGAGATCATCGACCGCCTGATTCGGGCGATGGGCAACGAGATCGGCGAGCTCGAGGTGCAGCGGGTCGAGTTCGTGGGGCCGCGTGTCGGCGGCGAGCTGCGTCGCGACGGGATCACCGCCCTGGCGATCGCCTGTGTGTTCATCCTGATCTACATCGCGATTCGATTCAGTCTGCGATTCGCCCCGGGGGCCGTGCTGGCCCTGGTCCACGACGTGGGCATCACCGCGGGGATTTTCGTCATCTTCGGGCTCGAGTTCGATCTGCGCGTGCTCGCGGCACTGCTGGCGATCCTGGGGTACAGCCTCAACGACACCATCATCATCTACGACCGGATTCGCGAGAACATGGAGCTGCGCACGAAGCACGATCTGGTGGACGTGCTCAATCGCAGCGTGAACCAGACTCTGGCGCGAACGGTTCTGACCTCGGGCACCACCTTTGCGGCAGTGATGGCTCTGCTGTTCCTGGGCGGCGAAGTGATCCGTCCGTTTGCCATCGCGATGTCGATCGGGATCGTTGTCGGGACCTATTCTTCGGTCTTCATCGCGGCACCCACCCTGCTCTTCCTCGAGACGCGTTTCGGAGGGGCCGGGCCGGGGGTGGACGCGAGTCGGGGCTCAGAGAAGCCGGCCTCGACGCATCCCGCCGCGAAGCCGTCCGGTCGCCGCAAGCGCGGAAAACGGACAAAGGCGGGCGCCGCGCGGTAGTCCGACGGGCGGATGCCTACCGCAGGCTTCGCACCCGATCGATCGCGATGTTGTAGCTGCGAAGAATCGTCCCCTGGGCCCGGTCGAGGGCGGTAGCCGACCTCCGGTAGCCCTGAAACGCGACGATCTGCTGGCTCTCGGCCTCCACGAAGTCGCT
>JAZFUU010000191.1:0-17062 GCA_036447375.1 Myxococcota bacterium | reverse complement strand
TTTCTGTCGCCGGTGTTCCAGATCCACGCGACTCAGGTCTACATGGACGCCCCCCAGCTCTTTTTCCAGGCCGCCGCCGTCTTCGCGTTCGGAGCCTTCATTCAACACGGAAGTCGCGCCGCATTCGCGTTGTCCCTGGTCGCCATGGGGCTCGCCTGCGCGGTGAAGTTCAGTTCGGCCCCGATCGTTCTCGCGGCGGGCATCTTCGTGCTACTTCGGCGCGAACCCATCCGCCGGCGACTGGGAAATGCGCTGGCGGTGGCCGTGCTCCCGTTGGTCGTCTTCACGGCCGTGAACCCCTATCTCTACCCCGACCCGATCGGGCGCACGCGGGAGATTCTCCGGGGTTGGTCCGAGGTCAAGGCGCAGCAGAGTCGGGACCCGAGGCTGGCTCCCAGTGTGGTTTCGTCGCGCCTCGAGGGCCTCGCGCTCGCTACGAAGGCGACGGTCGGCCAACCGCACTTCTTTCACCCGCTTCTGGTGTGGAAGCCGCGCCCCCTGTGGTTCGACGCCGGTGTCGGTCTGGTGGGTCTGGTCGCACTCCTGGGGGCGGTCCGTCGCTACCGATTCGAGCTCCCCGGAGCCCGCTCGAGATTCACCGCGCCCGCCTTGATTGCGCTGATCGCGGTGTGGCTTGCCTTGCGCGTGTTCATGGCGGCGGGCCCATCGCTGCTCCTGGGTGCCATCGGTGCATTCTGGCTGTTCGGAACCCGCCGGGGAACATCGGATCGAGAACTCGCCGTCTATCTCGGCTTGTCTGCGACGTCGATGTGGTTGATGACCGGCCTCTGGCTCCCCTTCGATTGGAACCGCTACTACCTGCCCATTCTGGTCCTGGTGCCCAGCTTCTACGCCGCCGGCGCCGCCCTCGTGCTCGAGGTGGCGCGCACACGTCGGCCCCGCGCCCAGCAGGATTCACACGTCCAGAATGCGAGCTACGCGGTCGAGTAGCGCGCAGCGATCCAACCCGCGCTCATCAACGAAAGACACAGACCGAGGGAAAAACTCGCGGGGCGGTATTCGAAGCTCACCCGGGACTCCCCGGCGGGTAGTGCCACCGCCCGAAAGTTGTAGTCCGCGCGATGGATGCGCACCCGTCGGCCGTCGACATAGGCCATCCAGCCCGGAAAATACGTGTCGAGCAGAAGCAGGAATCCGGCGGTCTCCAGCGCGGCGTCGATTTCGACGCGATCGCTCTCGTAGGCGACGATGCGAACCGCGTCCTCGACGCCCGGCACCGGAGTCGAATGGCCCGGTTCCAGAGTCACCGGCTCTTCGAGCAACAGCACCTGTTGCGCACTGAACGAGTGGAGCCGCATGCGCTTCCCCAGGTCGATCGGATCCGGCTCGATTTCGACATTGCGCAGAATTAGCGCCCGCTCGACGAAGTTTCGGAGCCGGTAGATCGAAATTTCACCGCGGTAGATGCGCTCGAATTCCGACCCGGGAAGTTCGTAGTCATCCGGAGCCAGCACGTACTTGAGGTTGAGTGCATACATCGCGGGGGGCAACGCATATGTGAGATTCCAGAAGTCGAAGTCGCCCGATTCTCCCCGGATCAGCTCTTCGTAGCGAGCCACGCTCATGTAATCGCGCCCCCGGACGTCGTAGAGATCGAACATCAGGGCGGTGTTGGCGGGGAGGACTTTATTCAGCGCGATCACGCGAAAGAGCGACGAGTCGCCTCGCAAGACACGAATACCGGGAGTCTCGGGGTAGTAGTCCGCGCGTTCAATGCTGGGGTTGTAATCGAAGGCGAACCAGAGCAGCTCGACGCTCGCCAATGCAACACAGATTCCTCGCACGAGCCGGCGACGATTGTTCGACATCATCGCCAGGCTCACGATCAACAGCGTGGCGACGAAGATCGCGTACTGCAGCGTGACATAGCGAAGGTACTCGGCGTGCTCGAATTCCGGGGCGAGCCGCCCCCAGAGCCACCCGAGCATACCCGCCGCAGCGAACCAGATGCCGACAAAAGCGACCAACCGGCGCCGCTCGTGCTCCCCCCGCCCAAGATGGTCGAGGCCGAACCCGCCCAGCACCGCGCCTGCGAAGGCCCCGATCCCCAACAACCGCGTGTGATCGATGTCGCCGAGAATCGGGAGCGAGCCGAGAATCCACCCCAGCGGAGGCACGCCGAAGGCCACGGCGGCGCAGACCAACCCGAGCACTCCGTAGAATCCCCGCACCCCGTCACGCCGCAACAACAACGCCAGAAATGCCAATACCAGTGTTGTCACACCGAAGAAACCCGCCCGCTCGTTGAAGTTGTGCCAGACCTTGAGACCCAGCCAGCCGGCGAGGATCTCGAATCCCTCGGCGGGTGTGCCACCGACGTGGGGCAGCAGGCTGAAGACGAACGACTGGGGCGGCAGATGCGACGACGACCTCTGCAGGAGCTCCGTCGACGCGGGCGCCGAGCTGTGGAGATAGTATTCGAGAAAGGGCAGTACCTGCGGCGCCGCTAGCAGCATCCCCGCGATTCCGGCCGTGACGACGCCCGCGACGAGCCGCCCGCGCCGTCCGGCGGCTTCCGCCGAGGCGAGACGAAACAGGAAGTACGCCCCCACACACGCGCTCACGTGAACCGCGGTTGGGGGGTGACCTCCGAGCTGCATGGCGCCGGTGGCGAGCGCGAAACCGACCCAGCGGCGTGTCGAACCCGGTGGATCAGAGCCCGCGAACTCCCCCTCGATCAAAGCGAGCAACAGGGGAAGCCACATCATGGTGTTGGTGTGCGGATGTCCCAGCCACGCGATCATGAAGGCCGAGAACGAGAACGCCATCGCCGACAACGTGGCACCGCTGCGGGACACGCCCAGCTGCCGAACATAGAAGTAGGTAAACAGGCCGGTGAGGAAGAGCTTGATCAGAGCAAACAGCCCCCGGGCCGCGAAAGGATCCAGCGGCGCCACCAGCAGGCGAAGTGGGAAGAGAGACGCACTCTGCATCGACGCAACATGCGGGATGCCGCATGCCAGAAAGGGATTCCACAACGGAAAGCTGCCGCGAACGATCCGATCGTGGAAGAAATGTTCCTGGGGAATCAGCTCGAGATACTGATCCGCCAGCAACCGATTGGAAACGCTCTCGCCGATCGCTGACCGCCAGGGTTCGAACCTCGTGATCCCATCTGCCGGCACCAGACCCTTTCCCAGCATCAGTGATTGATGCAGGAGGATCACGATCGCGAACAGGAGCAAGCCGAGACCCAGCAGATCTCGGCGATCGAGCCCGAAACTCACGGAAGCTCGAGCCCGGCCGTCGCGACGACGGCGATTCCAGGCCAGCGCTCCCACGTAGGCGAGGAAGGGAAGGCTTCCCAAACCCGCGCAAATCGACAGGGGAAGCCGCGTGTGCGCGGTCAGCGCCAGCGTGAGCCAGGCGCCGGCAAACACCGCCAACCCGGCCAATACCCCGGTCCCGATCGAACGCAGCGTCCGCGATCGCATGAGTGGCGGGGCAACGTAGCAGAAAGATTCTCCGCGACCGTCCCGCGATCACTCTACGGCGATGCCGCTATGCTCGCACGAACGAATCAACCGGAAGCAAGATGCGATCGCCTCACCGCACTTCGAGCCGGACCCGAGCCATTTCGCTCGGCGCGTTTCTCTCCGCGCTGGCGTGTGGCGCCGGGCCCGAGCCGCTCGCCACCGATCCCGAGCGCCCGGGTTCCCCCGGCGCACGCTGGGAAATTCTCGACATGCTGCGGGAGGATGCCGAACGTCCGCGCCACCCCGCCGACGGCGGAGGCCGCGCCTGGCTCGTCGAGTCCGTTTCCGCTCTGAGAACCGCGCCTGTTCTGAAAAACGAACTCGGAACTGAGGTGGAAACCGATCCGGGAATCGACGCGGGCCCGAAACTCGAGGCGATCACCGCGGGCACATCCGGACGCTTCACCATCGCCTACGAAGTGGGCCCCCTGGGCATCGCAACCGGGGGTGGCATCTTCCTACAGGTTTCCCCGTTTTGGGGATGGAGCACGCCCCAGGTCGAAGACCCCCATGCGCCCGGCTACACGGAGATCGAGGTGAGCGGGGACATGGAGCTGAGCGCTGTGACTCTGGACCAGCAATTGCTGGCACTCGAGGTCACCGGGCGCGCCCTCGAAGCCGGCGAGAAGGTGCTGATCACCTACGGCGCCGGAATCTGGGGAGCGGAAGCCGATCGCTACGCCGAAAAGAACTCGCGATTCTGGATCGGGGTGGACGGCGACGGCGACGGCACCCGATCGTACCTGCTCGACTCCCCCGGAGTCGAAATCTTGCCGGGCCCCGCCGCTCAGCTTCGGGTCACCCTTCCCTCGATTGCGCGACCCGGCGAGACCTTCCGCATCACCGTGGCCGTGCTCGACTCCGAGGGAAGTACCGGCGGATCGCTGACGGGCGAGGTGTTTTTCGATGAGATCCCTCCCGGACTCGAGATTTCCGGTCGTGCCGTCCTCGGGGCCGAATCCGGGGGGCGGGTAACCCTCGACGCGATCGCTCGCGAGCCCGGCGTGATTCGGCTTCGCGCTCTGGGACCGGGCGGTCTGGAAGCGGAGAGCAATCCCCTCCTGGTCACCGCCGCCGGCCCGCAGATCCTGTGGGGCGATCTGCACGGGCACTCGAACCTATCGGACGGGACCGGAACCGCGGAGGACTATTTCCGCTACGCCCGCGATGTCGCCGCACTCGACGTGATCGCGCTGACCGACCACGATCACTGGGGGATCCCGCCCCTCGACTCCAGCCCCGAAAACTGGGCGGAGATCCGGCGCCAGGTGCGCCGCTTCCACGCGCCGGGGCGCTTCGTCGCTCTGCTCGGTTACGAGTGGACCAGCTGGGTCCACGGCCACCGCCACGTTCTCTACTTCGAAGACGAGGGGGAGATCTACAGTTCGGTGGATCCCGCCTACGAGTCCCCGCTCCAGCTCTGGAAGGCATTGGAGGGGAAGCCCGCGCTCACGTTCGCGCACCACTCGGCGGGGGGACCGATCGCGACGAACTGGACGATCCCTCCGGACCCGATCCTCGAGCCGGTAACCGAGATCACCTCGATCCACGGCAGCAGTGAGGCCCTCGACTCACCGACGGTCATCTACGATCCGGTTCCGGGAAATTTCGTTCGCGATGTTCTGGATCGAGGAGTTCGCCTGGGCTTCATCGGCAGTGGCGACGGTCACGACGGCCACCCCGGTCTGACCCAGCTCGGCGGATCTCCCAGCGGGTTGGCGGCCATCCTCAGCGAGGGGCACACGCGCAAGGAAGTGCTGGCCGCACTTCGCGCCCGGCGCGTGTACGCCACCAACGGACCGCGGATAATTCTGCGCGCGGCGCTGGGTGCCCATCCGATGGGATCGATCGTCCCCGCGACCGAGGTCGGGATCAGCGAGGAGCTCTTCGTTTCCGTGATCGCCGTCGCGCCCCTCGAACGCATCGATCTGATCCGCAGCGGGCATGTCGTCGATTCGATGGAGATCGACGGTCTGCTCGAAGTCGCGCTCCAGCGAGACGTCGAAGACCTGAAGGCCGGCGAGTACCTGTACGTGCGGGCCGTTCAAGAAGACGGGGGCGCCGCCTGGTCGAGCCCTGTCTTCGTCGAGTGAATTCTAGAACTCGTCGAGCATCCAGGGCACCGGCCCATTGAAGGCGGCGTCGAGAGCCGCTCGGTCGTCGGAGCCGCTCGTCGCGAGCCGGCCGCTGCGAACGAGTGTCGACGTCGAGGCCCAGCCGGCGTAGAGCGTCGAGAAGGAACCGATGTCGAACCCGACGGTGCCGCGCCCTCCGGGCTCCAAACGACCGCGACCTTTGCTCACGCGAAGAACGAAGGGCCCGTTGTTGCCCTCCAGCTCGGGATCCGTGAGCGACAGATGCGCCTCGATTTCCACGCCGAGGGGAAAGCCCCGGGCCTCGATGGCTCCCGCGGCGTCGATCACCCGGGTCATCCAGCGGATCTCCGCCACCACCTCGAGGAGCTGCTCGGGCATGAGCAGCAGCAGCGGCTCCTCCGAGGTTCCGCGAAAGACGATCGACTCCACCTGCGCCGACCAGGAGCCCAGCAGCCGCCACAGCCCCAGCGACGCGTCCCGGGTGGCGGCCATCACTTCCATCACTCCCAGCCGAAACGGCCCACCGAGTGCAGAGTTCTCACCCGAAATCTGGCGGTAGACCAGATAGCCTTCGATCTCCTCCGCATCGTTCTCCGCCACGTAGACCCGGTGATCGAGCCAGCGATCGCCCAGCACTTTCCACCAGGCTTCGGAGCGATCCACAAACCCGTTCACATCGCGCGCGATGCGCGCGTAGCAGCCGCGAAACGCTTCGATCTCGTCGAGGCTGCCGGGCCGCACGCGTCCCGACTCCGGCGCGGGAAGCGACTGCAACACCCCGGGTGCGACGCGCCGAATCACGGTAGCGCCCGCCACCTCCCAGCCGAGACCTCGATACAGGGAAGTCGTGGCTGGATACAGGCTCGAGATCACCTCGCCCCGACCGTGCATGGCGCGCAGAGCCTCGCGGGTCACCCGGGTCGCGAGTCCCCTGCCACGCAGTTCCGGAACCACCGCCACCGACGAGAGTCCACCCATCGGCACCGAGCGGCCGCCGAAGAACTGCCCGAACCCAAACGTGCCGACCATGGCCACGAGGCGCCCGTCCGTGAAGGCTCCCATCAGACGTGCGGGATCCCAGCGCAAGAAGCGCCGACGGTTCTTCTCCGGGGCATTGAACGAGTAGCGGTCGAGTTCCCAGGCCTGCTCGAGCTCTTCCGGGCGCAGGCTTCGAATCTCCATGGCGGCTGACGCTACCTTTGATCCCCGCCTTTCGCTGCACGGGGAGGCTCCGATACGCTGGAGGCGTGTCCTCTGCGAACCGGCCGCCGCTGACCTCGCCCCGCGTCTCCATTCTACTTCCGGTCTTCGATGCGGCATCCACGCTACCGACCTGCCTGCGCAGCATCCGACGTCAGACCGAATCGAACTGGGAATGCATCGTCGTCGACGACGGCTCGCGGGACGAGAGCCTCGCCTGCGCCCGCAGCTTTGCACTCGCCGACGCGCGATTCCGGGTGGTCGCGTCGCCCCATCGGGGACTCGTAGCGACCCTCAACACGGGCCTGGCCGAGTGTCGCAGCCCACTGGTCGCGCGGATGGATGCGGATGACATCATGCACCGAGAGCGCCTGGCTGTGCAGAAGCACGCCCTCGAGGCCGACCCGGCGCTGGCCGCCGTGGGTTGCCACGTGCGGCTCTTCCCCCGACGTGCGCTCGGAGAGGGCATGCGCGCCTACGAGCGTTGGTTGACGAGCATCGATTCACCCGAACGGGTGGTCCGAGAGGCCTTCGTGGAGTGCCCGATTGCCCATCCCACCCTGGTGGTTCGGCGCGAACTGCTCGCATCCTTCCGCTACCGCGACGCCGGCTGGCCCGAGGACTACGACCTCGTGCTGCGCATGCTCGAGAAGGGCTGTCGGATTCGCGTCATTCGTCGCCGGCTGCTCGCCTGGCGGCACGGGCCTCTGCGCCTCTCGCAGACCCATCCCGACTATTCGATCGCGCGTTTTACGGCGTGCAAGGCGGCGTTCCTGGCCCGGGGGTTCCTGGCAGCGTCCGACCGCTACGTCCTCTGGGGCTACGGCGCCACCGGGCGGTCCCTGTGCCGCGCCCTACGAGCATTGGGCAAGTTTCCCTCCGCCATCGTGGAGCTGCATCCCGGACGCATCGGCGAAGTGATCCAGGGCGCGCCGGTCATCCGGCCCGAAACCCTCGCCTCACGGCCCGTCGTTCCGCTCGTCGTCTCGGTCGCTCGGCAGGAACGGCGGGACGAGATCCGCCGGGATCTGGCAAGGCTCGGCTACCGAGAGACCCGCGATTATGTCTGCGCTGCATGACCGGCCTCAAAACTCCACGCTGCCGGGAACCCGGGGAAAGGGGATCACGTCGCGGATGTTGGCCATCCCCGTCATGAACTGAATCGTGCGCTCGAAGCCCAGGCCAAAGCCCGCATGCGGCGCCGTTCCGTAGCGCCGCAGATCGAGGTACCAGGCGTAGTCCCTTTCGTCGATACCGCAATCGTTCATCCTGCGTCGGAGGATCTCCAGTCGGTGCTCGCGCTGGGAACCGCCGACGATCTCACCCACCTTGGGAACAAGCACGTCCATTGCACGCACGGTCCGTTCGTCGTCGTTTAGATACATGTAGAAGGCTTTGATCGATGCGGGGTAATCCGTGACGATGACCGGCCGCCGGATGTGCTCCTCGGCGAGGAAGCGCTCGTGTTCGCTCTGAAGATCTGTTCCCCATTTCACCGGAAACTCGAAGGAACGGCCGCATCGTTCCAGGATTTCGACGGCTTCCGTGTAGGTGATGCGTTCGAAGGGCGTCTCGATGATGTGCTCCAGCGTCTCGAGAATGGTGTTGTCGATGCGCTGATTGAAAAACGCCATATCGTCGGGACATCGCTCGAGAACGGCGCGGAATATTTCCTTCAGGAATTCCTCGGCAAGATCCATGTTTCCGGTGAGATCGCAGAAAGCCATCTCCGGTTCCACCATCCAGAACTCGGCGAGGTGTCGGCTCGTGTTGGAGTTCTCGGCCCGAAAGGTGGGACCGAAGCTGTAGACGCGGCTGAGAGCCAGCGCGGCGATCTCGGCCTCGAGCTGGCCCGAGACGGTGAGGAATGCCTCTCGCCCAAAAAAATCGCGGCCAAAATCCACCCGGCCATCGTCGTGTCGCGGCGGATTCCCGGGGTCCAGGGTCGAAACGCGGAACAGATCGCCCGCCCCCTCGGCGTCCAACGCGGTGATGATCGGCGAGTGGAGATGCACGAAGCCGCGGTCCTGCAAGAATCCGTGGATCGCCTGGGAAGCGGCGTTGCGCACCCGAAGCACCGCGCCGATCGTGTTGGTGCGCGGCCGCAGGTGACCCAGGGTGCGAAGGAACTCGAAGGAGTGGCGCTTCTTCTGAAGTGGATAATCGGGATCGACGCGGCCGACAACCTCGGCCCGGTGGGCCTTCACCTCGAAGCGCTGTCCCTTGCCCGGGGAGTCCGCGAGCTCGCCGACCGCGATCACGGCAGCTCCCGTCGTCAGTTGCCTGAGCTCGGATTCGTAGTTTTCGAGGGAGGGTTCGAGCACGACCTGGATTCCAGCAAAGCAGGAGCCGTCGCTCATCTCCAGAAAGCTGACGCCTTTCGAGTGGCGGGCCGTCCGGATCCAGCCCCGCACGGTCACCTCGCCGCCGGCCTCCTCGCGTTCGAGAATCGATCGGATCGAATCTCCGCTCATACCGGCGTGCGAATCACCAGGAGGCGAATCTCCGTCATGTCCTCGATGGCGAAGCGAATCCCCTCGCGCCCGAGCCCGCTGTCTTTCACCCCGCCGTAGGGCATGTGATCGACACGCCACGAAGGCACGTCGCCGATCACCACCGCGCCGACCTCCAGGGTGTTCCAGGCGCGCTGAGCCTTGTAGAGGTCGCGGGTGAAGATTCCGGCCTGGAGTCCGAACACACTGTCATTGACCTCGTCCAGGGCCCGGTCGAAATCGCGAAACGAGGTGAGGACCGCCACCGGTCCGAACGCCTCCTTGCACACCAGATCCTGCTGCGCCGGAACGTTCTCGAGCAGTGTGGCCTCGAGCATGGCGCCGTCACGCTTGCCACCGCACAAGAGCTTCCCGCCCGCCCCGATTGCCGCCCGAATCCACTCGTCGAGACGCGAGGCCTCGGATTCGGAGATCATGGGACCGACGAAGGTCTCCGGATCCTTGGGATCACCCAGCTTGAGACGTACGGTCGCCTCCACCAGACCGTCGCGCACCCGATCGTAGATCTCCTCGTGAACGATGATCCGTTGCACACCGATGCAACTCTGGCCGGATTGATAGAACGCTCCGAACACGATTCGTTCGACGGCGTCGGCGAGGTCTGCGTCGCGATCGACGATGACCGCCGCATTTCCGCCCAACTCGAGAACGACCTTCTTCTTTCCGGCCCGGGCCTGGAGGGCCCAGCCCACCTCGGGCGAGCCGGTGAAGCTCAACAGCTTCAAGCGCTCGTCGGTGGTGAAGAGGCCGGCCCCGTCGCGCCGCGCCGGTAGAATCGAGAAGGCGCCGGGAGGAAGCCCCGCCTCGGCCAGCACCTCGCCGATGATCAGCGCCCCCACGGGAGTCAAGCTCGCGGGCTTGAGGATGAACGGACAACCGGCGGCCAGCGCCGGCGCCACTTTGTGCGCGGCCAGGTTGAGGGGAAAGTTGAAGGGCGAGATGAAGGAACACGGGCCGATGGGCAACCGCTTCCACATACCGGTATAGCCACGCGCCCGTGGGCTGATATCGAGAGGCATCACCTCTCCCGTGATCCGCACGGACTCTTCCGCGGCCACGCGGAAGGTGTCGATCAGGCGTCCCGCCTCGCCGCGCGAGTCCTTGATGGGCTTGCCGGCCTCGATACACAGCGCCATGGCGAGTTCTTCCTCGCGCTCGCTGAAGCGGGCGACGCAGTGGTTGAGCACTCGCTGGCGCTCGTAGGCGGGAAGCTCGCGCATGGGCTCTGTGGCCTGCACGGCCAGACCGATGGCTTGGTCGATGGCGGCCGAATCGGCCATGGCCACCCGGGTCGCAACTTCACCGGTGTACTTGTCCGTAACCACCAGGTCGCGATTCGGGCTCACCGGCTCGTTTCCGAGATAGTAGGGATAGGAGTCGTTCAGCACGCCGGTACTCCTCGATGGCGAAGGGCCGCGAGGATATCACGTCGCTGAGACGGTTCTCAGATCGGACAGACGATGTTTCCGAGGCGCTCGGTGAGGAGGGCGTTTTCGCGGTAGTCGATCGGCACGACGACGAGACTCGGGCCCTCCTCCCGCAGTGCTCGCTCGAGAACGTCGGCGAGATCTCGGCTCTTCTCCACCCGGTGCCCACTCCAGCCGAAGGCCGCGGCAAGCACCAGGAAATCGGGGTTCCCGAAGCTCAAGTCCGTGTGGCGATCGAACTGGGTCTGCTGCTTCCACGCGATGAGACCGTAGGCGCCATCCTCCCAGATCAGGACGACGATTTTCGATCCGAGGCGAGTCGCCGTCTCCATCTCCTGAACGTTCATCAGAAAGCCGCCGTCGCCGCAGATCGCGAGGATGCGACGCTCCGGGAACACCCGGTGGGCAGCGATCGCCCCGGGAAGAGCGAAGCCCATCGAACAGAATCCGTTGGGGATGAGGCAGGTATTGGGCTCGTGGCACTGGAAGTAGCGCGCGATCCACATCTTGTGCGCGCCGACGTCCGATAGCAGGATATCCTCGGGTCCCAGCACCTGGCGCACATCCCAAATCACCTTCTGCGGACGAATCTGCCCCTCGGCGGCGTCGTCGCGGTACTCGGCGAAATCCGAGAGCATGTCGCGGCGCACGGCCTTCTGCTGACTCGTATCGACCCGGAAGGGGTCGGCCTCGACCCGTTGATTCAACATCCACAGGGTGTGGGCCAGGTCGCCCACGACGTCGATCTCGGTGCGGTAGTGCTCATCGATCTCGGCGGGGAGGAAATCGATGTGGACGATCCGTTTGTCGCCGGAGGGATTCCACAGCTGGGGATGATACTCGACCATGTCGTATCCGAGGCAAATCACGACGTCGGCCGCGTCGATGGCGCAAGACACCAGATCCTTCGCCTGGAGCCCGATCGTAAACAGGCAGTACTCGGCATCCATATCGACGCAGCCCTTGGCCATGAAGGTGCTCACCACGCCGATTCCCGTGCGCTCGGCAAAGCGGCGAAGCTGCTTGCTGGCGCGTCTTCGAATGGTTCCGTTGCCGGCCAGGATGATGGGACGACGGGCCGAACGGATGGCTTCGAACGCCTGATTGACCACTTTGTCGGCGGGTACCGGACGGCGGGACGGCCTCGGAGTAATCGCCCGCGTGGTCGCCTGGAGCGCCGCGATGTCTTCGGCGAGCTCGATGTGGCAGGCCCCGGGCTTTTCGGTGGCCGCGATCTTGAAGGCCTTGCGCACGATCTCGGGAACGTTGTCGGGGTGGAGGATCGCGTGTCCCCACTTCGTGACGGGTCGGAACATGCCGACCACGTCCATGTGTTGATGACTCTCCTTGTGCTGGCGCTTGGTATCGGCCTGGCCCGTGATCACCACCAGCGGCGCGCGATCCATGTTTCCATCCGCAACCCCGGTAACGAGGTTGCTGGCTCCCGGTCCCAGGGTCCCCAGGCACACCCCCGGTTCGCCGGTGAGCCGCCCCCAGACCTCCGCCATGAAGGCGGCGCCCTGTTCGTGCCGGGTGAGTACGAATTCGATCGGAGAGTCCTCGAGCGACAGCATCAGGTCTGCGTTCTCTTCGCCCGGAATCCCGAAGATCTGCCGAACGCCCTCGGCTTCGAGGCACTTGACGAAGAGATCGGAGGCTTTCACCGGAGTTCCTCACTCGCGGTTCACACCGCCACGATTTCGCCCGGGCGCAGATACCAGAGCTCGAACCGTGGCAAATACGAGAGCTGGAAGGCATCGCGCACGGCGCGCTGGTAAATGCCGCCCTGAGCCGCGTAGGCGCGACTGTGCCGCATCAGGTCCTCGGTCGCTACGCGGTCCGTCTTGTAGTCTCCCACGACCAGGGCGTCGGAGCGGGGATCGCGATAGAGCAGGTCGATGGTTCCGGACACGAATCCGACGGAGCCCCCGCCGGGCTTCGGAATCGGTAAGTCGAGCTGCGGAGGCAGCAAGATCGGGAGCTCACGGGCGACGACTCGCGGGGCCAACGCTCGAAGCGACGCGAACAGCGGCCCGGATGCCCACGACTCGAACAACGCGCGCGCGTCGACGACCGCCGCCTCGGCGGCTTCCGGCCCCGAGAGCGAAACCAGCTCTCGCTCCAACGCCCGGATGCGGCGTGCGACCTCGGCCTCGGGGTCGGCCGTCCAATCGAAATCTTCGAGGGCCCGGTGCACGGCTGTGCCGACCGCCCGGGCGATTTCGCCGCTGCCGACATCCCCGCCGCCGGATGAAAGCCTCGCTCCCGCGTCCCCGAACCCGCGCTCCTCCCCGTCTTCCCGATCTCCCCGACCCTCCTGCCACGCACCGGATGAATCGCCGGATGCGGTTCCACCGAAACGCGACTCACGCATCCCTTCGGCGGCCTCACGGGCGACCCGCAGGCGACGCACATCGGCATCGACTTCGGCGAGTGACGCCAACGCGACGGGACCGTCTTCCTCACCCGCGGCCGACACCGCCCGCGACGGCGACAGGTCCGGGAACACCCAACGCGCGTCGGCGGCGTCGAAGAACGCGGCCTGCCCCCGATCGGCCAGGCGGCGAAACGCGGCGACGAGGTCGGGGGGCGCCAGCGCACGCCGCCGCAGCAGCGATGCGTGGGAGCGTTCGCGAGTCCCCTTCGGAGGCCAGAGGCCGGACAACACGAGCCGCCCCTTCGCCCGCGTCATCGCCACGTAGAGGGTTCGCACGAGCTCGGCGTCGGCGACCCGCGCACGATCGCCGCGCACCTGGTCGAAACCCGGAGTTGCCGCCCCCAGCAGGGCGTATTCGGAGACGCCATCGATCTCGCCGGGTGCCACCCGTTCGATTCCCGGCGAGCGCGAGCTCTTGTGAAGTTGCATGACGTAGACGTGATCGAAGTCGAGTCCCTTCGCCCCGTGGATCGTGAGTAGCCGCACGGCGTCGTCGATGACCTCCCGCGGCGTCGCCTCTTCGGCCTCTTCCTCGTCGAGAAGCGCGGTACGCAACCGGCGCAGCACGCGATGGCAGTCGGTGTCACAGAGGTCGCGGGTCAGGTCGCGGAAGAACCGGTCGAGATTCGCGATCCGCCAGGCTCCGTGGAAGCGCGCCGACTCGCCCACTTCGAAGAGAAGAGCCGTTCGCATGCGTTCCACCGCCAGATCGGGCGGGTCGCATCGAAACGAACGCCGCAGCTCAGCCAGGACGCGGATCGCCTCCCGAAGGTTGACGTCCCACCCCTCGATCCGCTCCAGACCCGGAACGTCCCGGGGCAGCGAGGCCGCCACCTCTCGAGGCATCCCGTCGAGGTCGGAACGCTCTTCCGCGTCCAACTCTTCGAGGCTCGCCACCCGCACCGGAAAGCCGCGCCGCCAGAGTGGGAGCAGCGCCGCGTCGGGCACACCCACCGCCGACGAGCGCAGCAGTGCCAGAAGCGCGACCTGATCGTTGGGGTCGAACACGGCTCGGACCCACGCGGAAGCATCGATGACTTCGCGCCGCTGGTAATAGTGGCGATCGCCGTCGACCGCATAGGGAACGCCCGCCTCGCGCAGCGCCGCCAAATAGATGTCCCACTCCCCCCGGCTGCGAAACAGAACACCGACGCTCGACCAGGAGACGCCGTGCTCGTCGTGCAGTTCGCGCAGATCGCGGGCCAGGGCCGTGGCCTCAATCTGCGCCGCCTCGACCACCGAGGTTCGGGCCTTGCCCCCCGACCCGGATTCCCTCGAATCGGGCAGCCAGAATTCGACCGGAGCAAAGCGCCCGGCCGAGAAACCGCGCTCATCGGCGAGCTGCGGACTCGGAATCAGGGGCTGAAAGCTCGGTTGCACACCTTCGACTTCGATCAACAGGGGTGCTGCAATGCGTTCGATCTCATCGAGCACGGGCGGCGCGGATCGGTAGTTGACCGAGAGCCGACACCGAACGCCACCGGCTTTCTCGACATCGCGGGCGAACACCTCGTACGCAGCGAGGTCGGCGCTGCGCCAGCCGTAGATCGACTGCTTGGGATCACCGACGAGGAACAGGCCCGGTCGCCGATCCGCCGGTCCCTCGAGAGCGATGGCGCGCACGATGTCACACTGTCGGCGGTCGGTATCCTGAAATTCGTCGATCAACAGCTGATCGATCCGAGAGCGCACTTGCGCCGCGACATCCGAGCGATGCGCGAGCAGACGCGCCGTCTCGGAGAGCAGCGACGAGAAGGTCAGCACACCGCGCGCGCGAAGCTGGGCCTCGACCTCGCCCAACCAGGGGCCCAGCACTCGCCGCCCTCGCTCGAGTCGGTCCGGATCGAGCGCCACCAGGTGCGTCAACAATTCACCCAGCACCTGGGCGGTTCGACTCAGTGCCTGAGTCCGGTCGCCCAGTCGTTGCGCCTCGCGCTGGCCGAACTTGCCTCGACCCCAGGACACGATCCGCCCGATTTCGTTGTCGGCCCACTCTCGACGCAGCCAGGCGAGAAATGCGTCGAGCTGCGGGCGATTCCCGAAGGGTTCTCGCTCGAGTCGTTCGCGGGTTTCGTTGACGCGAGCGCAGGTCGCCTCCGCGACGGGAACCCGACAGCCGTCGAGGTGCCCGTCGGCCGTCTGCCACACAGCCTCGAGTGCCTCCTGCAGGCGCTCGCACAATCGCCGCAAACGTCCGGAGTTGAGGGGGTCGAGGTCGAGGGCCTCGGCCGAGGGTCCATCCTCGAGCAGGGAGAGCAGAGCCTCCTCGAAATCCCGCGGAGCGACCCCGCTCTCGGCAAGAGCCAGAACGTCCGGATCTCCCGGCTCGGCGTAAGCTTCGCGAAGGCGAAGTTCGAGCACCTCCCGAACCGCCTCCTCGCCGCGGCGCCCCTCGGCGTCGATTTCGAGGCGGGGATGCAAGCGCGCCTCGAGGGGGTGCTGAGCCAACAGGCGCCGACACCATGCATGGATCGTGTGGACTTCCAGATGATCCAGAGCTCCCCGCAGCGCCCCGGCGCGGCGGCGACGCATGGGCTCCTCGGGCAGACACTGCGCGATGGCGCCGATCGGAAGCTCTCCCTTTTCGAGCTCGCGGAATGCTGCCTCGCAACGCGAAGCCATCTCGGCAGCGGCCGCTTCGGTGAAGGTGATGGCGACGACCCGGGACAAGACGCGGTGGGCGATGTCGGCATCGGAAGCGGCACCCGACGCCCGAACCTCCTCGCGCAGCGCCGACGCCCCCCGCTCCCAGCCGGGACCGACGCTCCACGCCAGGATCCGCGAGACCAGCGCGGCCGTCTTTCCAGTGCCCGCACCCGCCTCGAGCACGAAGGGCCGATCGAAGACGACCTGGGCACGACGGCGCGCCTCGAGATCCTGGCGCCGGAGAAACTCATCGCGCGAGGCATCCCGCATTACGATTCTCCGCCGGGCGAACCCTTACCGGGCGAACCTTTCGCGGGCGGTCCCTTGCCGAGGAACCAGAGAGCCCGCATCGCCGCTTCCGCCGGGGCGTCGCCGCAATCCGCCTCGGGCCGTCGAGTCCATTCCTCGAGCCTACGACGCGCTCCGGAGTCTCCACGCACGCAGGCCAGCTTCACCTCGCACACCGTGCAGCGACGGGGCTCGACTCCCCGGTCGTCGACGAGGCGCGGAAAAAAGGCCCCGCGATCCCAACCGTCGAGCAGGATTCGAACCGCTCCCTCGAAAGCTTTGGCGAACTCGACGTCGTCGGATCGCACCTCGAAGCTCCGAGTCTCGGGCGCCGCTTCGGGACTCAGATACAGGTAGCGCCCCGAAGCCGGACCGTGCCTGCCTCCCGCATGGGCATAGGCCACCGCCTGGAGCAAGACACCCGCTTCGACGCGACGTCGATACTCCCTCTCTCGCGCATTCGAGCTCTGTTGCGTCGCAGCCGGCTTTCCCGTCTTGTAGTCGGTGAAACACAAGCCCAGATCGCTGCGATCCACCCGATCCGCCCGGAAGACCAATCTTCGCATGCGCCCCTCTGCGTCGCGCACGCTGACAGCGTCCGTCAGCTCGGCGTCCAGGACCATCGGGGCGACACCCGGCCGCGGCCAGTCGTGTTCTCGGGCCAGGGCCAACCGGGGGCGCGCGGCCAGCGCCAGGATCCGCGCGAACCCGGGAAGCGAAATTCCCTGCCCGCGAGCCGCCGACTCGGCACAGCGCCGGATCAGCCGATCCAGCGTCTCGGGCTCGGGCCACTCCACCCGGGCGCCGTCGCGCTGCAGCGCGGCCTCCAGGTCTTCGGCGGGACCATCCAGGGCGTCACGAGCGATCTGTTCGAGGACGCTGTGAACGAGGATCCCCAGCGTGCGGGGCTCGACCCGGGGCAGCGCCCCCAACGCATCCGGAGGCGCCTCGAGACGCA
>JAZFUU010000190.1:0-8532 GCA_036447375.1 Myxococcota bacterium | reverse complement strand
GAGCTGAAGGACTCCCCGTTCTTCGAGAACGTGGGTCTCGAGAGCACGGAGATGGGCAAGAAGAAAAAGGGCATCAAGCTCGTGACATTCAATATCAGCGCTTCCACCGCGTCTCCCCCGGACGTCGCGGCGGAAGCATCGGCCGACAAGGCTGGATAGGCAGGAGACGATCGGTGGAAATCCAATCGCAGGTTCAGTCCCAGCTCGAAGTAGTCGCCAAGCTTCCGCGCGCGGCGCGCATCGGAATCATGGCGGGCATCGCCGTGGCTCTCTGCGCTTCCTACTACTTCATGGCCTACTCATCGGGGCATGCGGAAGTTCAGCGACTGAGGGCCCGTGAGCTTGAGCTCCAGCGCAAGTTGAGCGAGGTGCGGTCGGTTGCATCGAATATCGACGCCTTTGCAGAAGAGATCGTTCAACTGGAAACGAAGCTCATGCGGGTGCTGCGACAGTTGCCCAACAAGAAGCAGCTGGAGGTCTTGCTCACGGACATCAGCAACCTGGGCAAGACGGCCGGAGTCGAAATCAAAGCCTTCCGGAGAAAGAAGGAGGTGCGTCACGACTTCTACGCCGAGGTGCCCATCGCCATCGAGATCGAGGGCAGTTTCCACGCTGTGGCGAAGTTCTTCGACATGATCTCGAGGCTTCCGCGAATCGTGAACATGGGCTCGCTGAACATCGCAGTCGCCCGAGAGAACATGAGTGGGACCCGTCTGCGGATCTCGGGTACAGCCACGACGTTCCGGTTCATCGAGGGCAGCAGTGTTTGAGTCGAAACTGAGGGGCGTGAGCATCGCCGTCGCGACGGCGATGGGGGCCGGTTTGCTGGCAGCGACCGGATGCGGTGGTGACATGGAGTCGGGCCCGACGGTCTCCGAATACAGCGAGCGGCGCCAGGAGCTCAAGGCTCGCCTGGCGAGGAAAGATCGGGCGTCCGAGGCCCAGCCGGAAGCAGAAGTGAAGCCGGCACCGATTGAAACCACAATTGGGGGCGTCGGCCTGGTCGCCGGAACGTTCTACTACGACCCGAAGGGCAAGAGAGATCCGTTCCGATCGTTTCTCTTCGACCCTCCGGGCGAGGCGATGGTGGCGGAAGGCCCGCTCGAACGCTTCGACGTGAGTCAGCTCTCGCTCGTGGCGGTGATCTGGGATGTGGAAAGTTCCCGGGCTCTGGTCCAGGACCCATCCGGGATGAGTTTCATCATCGCCAAGGGGACTCGAGTTGGAAAGAACGCGGGCCGGGTAACGCGCATTGCTGACAATGCTGTCGTGGTGATGGAAACATACGTGGATACCTTCGGGAAGGAAACCACGAGGGATATCGAGATGCGGATTCGCATGAGCGAAGGGGGGTAAGTTCCGATGCTGGGATCCAATAGTGGGGGGTTCCGTCGATTCGGGGTGATGGCTGGGGTCGCGCCGTTGATCGGCGTGGGATTCTTTGCAGCCTGTGCTCCGTCGACGCCGGTTGATCCCGCAACACCGATGTTGCGCGATCAGATTGCCAGCGTGAGCGTCGAGACCGCTGCCGACGGTACCGTCATTGTGTTGGCCGGCCTTCGACATCCGGTCTTCACGGCGTTCTCACAAGAGGACCCCGATCGAATCATTATCGATCTCCCCTCGGTGAAGGCCGATCCGGAGTTGCGACCCGTGGCCATCTACGATGGTCTGGTGACCGAACTGGCGCCGGAGGCGTTCCCGACGGAAATGGGCGATGAGATCACCCGGTTCGTGGTCGGTCTCGAGTCTCCGGTGGAATTCGATGTGGTGCCGACCGACGCGGGCCTGGAAATTCATCTGGTGGCGGTCGACGCGTGGCCCGAGCCCAGCGAGATCGAGGATGATCCCTGGGCGATTCAGCCCGCAGACGAGCCGCAAGCGGATGTGAACTGGGACGCGCCTCCGGCCACGATGCTGACGGCAATCGAGACCCAGGATACCGGCGAAGGATCCCTGATCCGCCTGCTCGCCGATGGCACGATCTCGGGCGTGGTGACATTTACTCTCGAGGGCCCGGATCGTCTGGTCGTCGACCTGGCCGGGATCGCCAGCAGCGTCGAGCCCACACGAATCGATTTCGAGTCGGCACGAGTCAGTCGCATTCGCGTTGGGGCTCACGCCGATATGGTGCGCGTTGTGGTGGATGCGGGGAACGAGCCGAACGCGTTCGACGGCCGCAGGATCATCCCGGTTGCCGATGGTCTTTTGATTGCTCTCGGTTCCGGTGAGGGACTGGAGATCGCACTGGCGACAGCCACCGGAACGTCGACTCTGGCGTTCGTTCCCAGCACGGACGAAGAGGGGACGGCCGAGTTCGAGGCCGGACCCGTGGATTTCGATTCCGACTCGGCCTGGGATCTGGCGTCGGATGAGGATGGGACCTACGAATCCGAGCTGGAGCTCGCTCCCGAATCGTCGTCGTCGGAGGACGTCACGATTCATGGTGTCGTGTTTGATTCGCACCGCGACCGCGACCGCATTGTCGTCATTGGCAATCGCCCTGTGGACTATGTCACCTACGCTCCGGACTCGGAGACGTCGGTGTTGAGTTTCGTGTCCACCCAGATCGATCCCGAAGCAGAGGTGCGCATCGCCCCGGATGCGGGCGGACCGATCTCCTTGATCACGGCCTTCGATCAACCGGACGTGGAAGGTGTTGAAGCTCGGCTGGTCGTGAAGCACGCTCCCGGTCTGGTTCCCGAGATCTCGCGACGCGGTTCTCTGCTCTTCATCGACTTCCCTCGCGGGAAGGTGGCCGCGACGCCCCCGGTGTTGATTATGCCGCCGCTCGACGACCCAATGGGCGCGGCCGGTTGGCCGGTGCAGGAACAGGTCGCAGGCGAGTCGATTGCCGCAATCTCCCCCGAGATCGGGCCCCTGGGGCCGGATCTGCCGCCGTTGCCTCGCGCCGCCACGCCGCCCGCGGCATTGCCGCCGGTGGTGTTGCCGACCCCGTCGGCCCCGGCTTCGCTGGAAGCCTCGACGGGCATCGACCTTCTCGTCGAAGGTGGACTGAGTAACGGGAAGGACTATTCGGGCCGCCGGATCTCGCTCGATTTCAAGGAGGTGGAGATCACCGACGTCCTGCGATTGATCGCGGAGGTCTCGGACCTCAACGTCATCGCCGGTGACGAGGTGGCGGGTACCGTCACGCTGCGACTGGTGGACGTGCCTTGGGATCAGGCGCTGGATGTCGTCCTGCTCACGAAGAATCTGGGCTTCATGCGAATTGGTAACGTTCTGCGCGTAGCTCCCTCCGCGGTCATCAAGGCGGAGGAGGAGAGTCGGCTCCAGGAGCGTCGCGCCAAGGAGAAACTCGAAGATCTGGTCGTGAAACTTCAGCCGGTCAACTACGCAACCGTTACCGACGTGTCGCAAATGGTCACGCGATTGCTCTCGCCCCGAGGGACGGTCAACGTCGATATCCGCACCAATACGCTCATCATCAAGGACATCCCGTCGGTGGTCGACGAGGCCACGGCGCTGGTGAAGGCGATCGACACCCAGACGCCCCAGGTGATGATCGAGGCGAAAATCGTCGAGGCCAGCCTCGACTTCTCGCGTGAGTTCGGAAGCGTGTGGTCGGCGGGCGTTGAGCCGCTCACGAAGGCCTTCGATTCGGGTTCCTCGCTGAGTGAAAATCGGGGTTCCTCCGCGTTTCGCCTCCAGGATACGAACAACTTCGCAAGTCTCAATCCGATCACCGCCGGGCCGACGGCTTTGGCGAATCTCGGGGCGTTCATCCTGGACGAGAAATTCAACCTGGATCTTCAGCTCCAGGCGGCCGAGGTGAACGGTGACGGGAAGGTGATCTCGAGTCCGCGGGTGGTGACCCTGGACAACGTCGAGGCGAAAATCGAGCAGGGCGTGTCGATTCCGTTCCAGACCTTCGAAAACGGCGACGCCGCCATTGAATTCGTCGACGCGGTATTGAGCCTGACGGTGACGCCCCACATCACGGCGGATCGAAGCATCATCATGAAGATCAAGGTCAGCCGAAACGCGCCGGACGACAGTGTGTTCACGCTCACCGGCTCGCCGGCCATCGCGAAGAATCAGATCCAGACCGAGACTCTGGTCAAGGACGGCCGAACGTTGGTACTGGGTGGAATCTACGTCGTCGACAAGTCCCAGCGGCAGTCGAGGATTCCGTATCTCCACAAAATTCCGATCATTGGCGGTGCGTTTCGAAGCGACGAGGTCAGCGATAGTCGCAAGGAGCTGCTGATCTTTGTGTCTCCGAGCATCGTGGTTCCCGATACGGGTGACGCGATCTGATCTGAAGCCCGAGGGTACGTAGCTGAGGGGGGAGCTGGCGCTCCCCCCTTTTCTTTTGGGCGGCTCGGGCTTCGGATACTTCGCGATATAATGGACCCGGTGTCGAGCGCGGGGCGAACGGAGTCGGCGGGGTGATTTGGCTCGTCGGCATGATGGGGGCAGGCAAATCGGCGATCGGGCCGATCCTGGCCCGGCGTCTGGGGCTCCCCTTCATCGATACCGATGCCGAGATCGTGCGGGCCTCCGGACAGTCGATCGCCGCACTCTTCGATGCCGAGGGGGAGCCGGCCTTTCGGGAGCGCGAGCAGAACGCGATCGCCGCGATTGCGGGGCGCGAGGCCGTGGTCGCGCTGGGAGGCGGAGCCGTCGCGTCTGGGGCCGCCCGGGCACGCGTGGCGAGACTGGGTAGCATGGTCTACCTGCGAGCTCGCCCGCAGACGCTGCTGTCGCGCCTGGGCGACTGTCGCGAGCGTCCGCTACTGCGCGATGTCGATCCGTCGAAACGCCTCGAGCGGCTTGGCTCACTGCTCGAGGAGAGGCGCGAGGGCTACGAGTCGGCGCGAATCCAGATCGATACCGATGAACTGGGGGTGGACGACGTCGTCGAGCGAGTCGTGGCCCTGCTGACGCCGCGTCGCGTCGCCGGAAACGAGGCGGGCGGGGCGGGTCGAGGGGGGGAGGCTCCGATGGACCGACGCACGCTTGTGCTCGACCTGGGTGAGCGCAGTTACCCGATCGAGATCGGGGTGGGAAACCTGGGCGGGGCCGGGGAGGCGATATCTCGCCACACGGGTGCCAGCCACGCGGTGGTCATCACGGAGCCCGGCATTGGGCGCCGCTATGCGGGGACCCTGATGCGCTCGCTTCGGGAGGCGGGAGTTCGCGTGCACCGCATCGATATTCCCGCCGGGGATGCCAGCAAAAACCTACGCCGCCTCGCGCAGTTGTACGAGGCCTTCCTCGACCGGGGGGTCGACCGCAGCACGGTGATCGTGGCGCTGGGGGGCGGGGTGGTGGGTGATCTCGCCGGCTTCGCGGCGGCCAGCTTTCTGCGCGGCCTTCCCTTCGTCCAGGTGCCGACCACGTTACTCGCGATGGTCGATGCGAGTGTCGGTGGAAAGGTGGGGGTCAACCTGGCGCGGGGCAAGAACCTGGTGGGAGCGTTTCACCAACCGAAGCTCGTCTGGATCGATGCGGCCACCTTGCGATCGCTGCCCGCCCGGGACCGGGCGGCGGGCTTCGCAGAGGTGATCAAGACCGCGGCCATCTGGGACCAAGAGTTCTTCGCGCGACTCGAACGCGACGCCGAGGACGTGCTGAATCTCGTTCCCGAGCGCCTCGTGCCGGTTCTGGAGCGTACTTGCGCCATCAAGGCGGAGGTGGTGAGCCGAGACGAGCGGGAGAGCGGTCTGCGGATGCTGTTGAACTTCGGCCACACGCTGGCCCATGCCGTCGAGACCCTGACCCGATACCGCAAGGTGTTGCACGGGGAGGCGGTCGCCATGGGTATGGTCTATGCCGCGGAGCGCTCCGAGAGCCTGGATCTCGCGCCGGCAGGGACCGCCGAACGTCTGCGCGCTCTGGTCGAAAGGGCGGGTCTGCCCACCGATCTGCCTGCATTTCCCAGGCGGGCTTATCTCTCTGCGCTTCGCGTCGATAAGAAGAGACGGGATCGGCAGATCGGATACATTGCCCTTCGCAGTATTGGGCAGGCCGAGGTGGTGTCGATGACGCCCGAGGAGATCTATCCCGCCCGTGGCCGCAGGCCGGCGCTCAGACGTCCGGGCGGTCACTGAGCCGTCCGGGCGGTCACGGAGAGGAGGCCCTGTGTCGAGTGCATCCGCGGACGATCTGATCGCTGTCTTCGAGGCCGAGGTGGCTTCCGACCGATCGAAATTCCCCGCCCTCGGCGAGGCGCTTCGCCGCGCGGGTCGGTTGGCGGAGGCCGAACAGCGGGTGAGGGCCGGTCTCGACCACAGTCCGGAAGTCGTCGAGGGTAGGCTCGTCCTGGTTGCGATTCTCTTGGATCAAGGTCGGGTACAACAGGCCCGCGATCTGCTCGCTGCCGGGATCAGGGAGTTGATCCCGGCCGTGGATGCCCCGGTTCCGGCGTCGCCGATTGCGGGGCCTCTCGATGGTTTCACCGGTTCCGAGATCGACCGGGCCTTCGAGGCGGCCGAAACCGATCGCGACCAGCTGATCGACGCCGACCGGGTGGCCGAAGAGGCGCTCCGCGGAGCCGATTCCGCGGCCCTGGATCAAATTGCAGCGTCCGATGCGTCGCCTTTCGCCACGGAGACCGTGGCCGAGCTACTCGAGCAGCAGGGGGATGTCGAGGGGGCCCGGCAACTGCGCACTTCGCTGGCCCCGAGCCGGGAAGCGGGCCCTGAGGAGGCGGCATCGGCGCCCTCACATGCGATCGCTACGCTAGAGCAATGGCTCGGCAACCTTCGGAGGGCTCGGGCATGAGTTTCGCGGGTCTGCTGCGTGAGATCGTGGAAGGCTGCGGTGGCGGAATCGGAGCCGTATTGATGGGCAGTGATGGAATCCCTATCGAGCAGGTCGTAGTCGGTCCGATTCCTCAGGGTCCCCTGGCCGATGATCTGGCCACCGCGGGGGTCGAATTCGGGCGCATTCTCGACGACATCCGCAAGGCCTCGGATGCCCTGTCCGGGGGGGAGGTTCGCGAGACGCTGGTGGTTCTGGATCGGTTCAGCCTCCTGTTCCGTGCCGTGGACGGGGAGCTCTTCCTGGTGCTGGTGCTGGCACCCGATGCCAACATCGGAAAGGCGCGCTATCTGATTCGCCGGCAGCTGCCCGCAGTTCGGCGAAACCTCTAACCCAGGCGTCCCGGCAGCGGCCGAAAATCGGGCGGAGCGTGCGAGGGCCCTACGATGGCCGAACCGATCCGGATTCTCGTAATCCATGGACCCAATCTCAATCTTCTGGGCACTCGAGAGCCCGAGGTCTACGGGTCCACGACCCTGGAGGAGATCCACTCCGATCTCTCCGCCGAGGCCAAGACCTGGAATGCGGAGGTCGAGTTCTTTCAGTCCAACCACGAAGGGGCGATGATCGATCGAATTCAGGAGGCCGGATCCTGGGCCGACGGCATCGTCATCAACCCCGCCGGACTCACCCACTCCAGTATCGCGTTGCGGGACGCGCTGCTCGCCACAGCCCTTCCCGTCGTCGAAGTTCACTTGACGAACCTTTTCGCCCGCGAGGATTTTCGTCGACATTCCTACGTATCCGGCATCGCGGTGGGCGTGATTTCGGGCTTCGGTCCCTCGAGCTACCGGCTCGGGCTCCAGGCGCTTCTCGATCATCTGGACTCGTAGCCGCTTGTCGCAGCGCTGGCGGGTGATCCTGGACGATGCCGGCCCCGGACCGTGGAACATGGCCGTGGATCGGGCCCTGCTGGCGTCGGCGATGGAGGGATCGACCCCAACTCTCCGCTTCTACACGTGGCAAGGGCCGTGGCTCTCGCTGGGCTATGGGCAGCCGTGCCCGCCGAAACGCCTGGCGGCGTGCCGGAGCGCCGGGGTGGGCGTTGTTCGGCGCCCCACGGGGGGGCGGGCGGTCCTCCATGGGGGCGACCTCACCTACGCCCTGGCCGCTGTCCGAGGATTTTTTCCCGGTGGGCCTCACGGCCTCCTATCGACTCGTGGCCGATGCCTTGCTGGAAGCCATGCGATCGCTGGGCGTGTCGGTCCAGCGCAGCGGGCCCGCGAGCTCCGGACCGGGGGCTTCCTTTGATTGCTTCGCCCGTCCGGCCCCCGACGAGCTGTGCTCCGGTGGCCGAAAGCTGGCGGGGAGTGCTCAGCGGCGGAGTGCCGGTGGTGTGCTCCAGCACGGTTCGATCCGCGTCTATCCGGACCCTCCTGCAGCCCGCGCAGCGGTGAATCAGGGACGCTGGGCGGCGACCCGTCTGAGGGAGCTGGGGATCGGTGCCTCCATCGCATCGATCCGGGGCCGCTGTACGGAGGCCCTGGCCGCGGGCCCTCGGTGCCCGGTTCGAAATCGGGCATCTTGCGCCCGCGGAGCGTGCCTGGATGCAGCGGCATTCGAGCTCCCGGGTCGAGAATCGCCTACCCCCACATGCCCTGGGCATCTCTTAGGGGGATCTCAAGGGTCAACTCCGACCGCCGATGAGTATGTGTTGAGGGGGAATCCCCCACCTCGTTGCGGTTTCTTGTGTCTGCGGGGCATCTGTTGGCAGTCGACAAGCGAAAGATCCTCGAGTCTGCG
>JAZFUU010000189.1:0-6343 GCA_036447375.1 Myxococcota bacterium | reverse complement strand
ATTGCACCGCGTGGTCTCCGAGGACGACCCCGCCGCCGAGCGCATCCCGGACACACGATCTGGGGTGGCAGATCTCATTTCGCTGATCCCGAAGTACGACCTCGGTCGGTTCTCGAATGTGAACCAGAGCCGAGCCAACATCCTGGTTCGCACCGGCGAAATCGGATCCGCGGCGATCCGCGGTCTGGTAGAGCGCATCGAGTCGGCGATCGCCGCGGAATCCCTGCCCCAGAATGTCCGAGTCGAGGTCACCGGCAATACGATCCTCTTGAGCCGCAGCGCCGACGGCATCGCCGCCGGACAGCCCCGGACGGTGGCGGCCGCCGCGGTCGCGATCCTGGTCCTGATAAGCGGCGCATTGCGATCGATGCGTCTGGGACTCGTGGCGATGATCCCGAACGCGGTGCCCGTGCTGCTCTTCTTCGGTGCTCTGGGCTGGGGAGTGGCGCCGCTGTCCCTGCCCACCAGTCTGATCGCCAGCATCGCCCTGGGCATCGCCATCGACGCGACCGCCCACTACCTGGTCCGCTACCGAGCCGAGCGCCTCGCCGGATTCGAACCCGCCATTGCGGTTCTGCGTACCCACCGCAGTGTGGGACCTCCGATCGCGATCGCATCGATCACCTTGTTCTTCGGATTCGCTGTGGTGGCTTTCTCGGAGTTCGCGACGCTGCGCCAATTCGGCCTGCTGGCCGCCGCCACCCTGGCCGTGTGCGCCGCCACCGACCTGCTGCTGCTTCCAGCAGTCCTGGTGCGCAGCCGGCTGTAGAACCCCTCACAGCTTCTGCGCCCTCTCCATCACGTCGGCGGGCAAGCGCAGTCGCATGGCCTGAAGCTGCCGTTGGCTGAAATATCGGTCCGGCAGCTCGGGATTCGGGACCAGGACATCGATGACCACCCGCGTCTCGGTCTCTTCGAGCAGGTGGCGCATCCGGGCCTCGAGTGGAAGCCAGATCCCCTCGATCTCCCGAATCGACGCGTGGGGAGAACGCAACTCCTTGACCTCGACGTTCTTGCGGTCCCAGTAGCGCACGCGGATCGGAACGTAGTGTTCCTTCTCGATGTAGAGCCAGAAACGCGTGTAGGACGACTCCATCTCGGGCTTCGGCGAGGCCTCGACGACGAAGCAGGATTGGCCGTCGACCTCGTCGTCGGGAACGCGAACGTACTCGGCGTCGTCCAGCTCTCGTGGAACCAGATCTTCGATGCTCAGATCGGTGCCAGCGATGGTCTCGTTGCGCAGGTTGATCCGCCGAACGCGCCGCATGCTCGCGAGGTAGATGAACTGATCGTTGGGCTGGTCCCGCTTGTTGATCACGAGATAACCGGTTTTGCGATAGTCGGCGGGCTCCAGGTAGCGCACGATCGTGCGCGAGATGATGCCCTTCCGATCGCTCTCGGATCCCTCGGGATACCGCTTCCAGAGCTGCTGCATGCGAATATTCTGGACGTTTCCCGCGCGGTCGGAAGAGATGATCGCGAGTTCATGGACCGAGGAGTCGAAGCGGTTTTCCAGCACCCGCTGGTAGATCTCCCGCGCCGTGAGAGCGGCGTCGGCCGCCACCTCGACCGGATCCTCCCCCTGCACCGTGTTGGGAGGACGCGCGGCCACGTCGGGGGCCGCGAGGCTCGTCGCGGCGACGGGTACCTCTGCGGTAGCCAGGGATCCCGGCTCAGGGGGCCCGGTTTCGGCCAGCGATGGCGCGATTCCCCCAACCAGTGAGAGCAGCAGCACGAGCAGAAGGCGATCGAGGGGATTCATGGCCCCCTTTATTGTCGGGGCGGCGTCGCCCTGTCAAGGGCGGGCCCCACCACCCCCTTTTCCGATGTCAGATCAGGGCGAGGCCGTCCGCGGGGCGCCGGGGGGCGGAGTCTGCGACTGAGCCGCCGCACGCGGCGCGGACTGCTCCTTCGTTGCTATCGGCTCATCGCCACCGATGACGATCCGTCCCTTCAACTTCGCCCCTTCCTCGATCACGATGCCGGGTGTGGCAAGATTTCCCGTCATTCGGGCCGTTCGCTCCAGCGTGATCTTGCGCTTCGCAACGACGTCGCCCTTCACCTCGCCAAAGATGATGACCGAATCGGCATCGATGCTGGCTTCGACGCTCGCCTGCTCGCCAATGATCACCGTCTTCTCGCAGAGAACTTCACCCTTCACGCGCCCATCGATACGAAGGGTCTCCTTGCAAACGATCTTTCCCGTGAGCCGGGTGCTGACGTCGACCGACGTGACCGGCGCCACGCTGCGCGGGACCGAGGCCGGCCGATCCGGGCTCTCCCCCGTCTCGACGCGACCTTCCGATTTTCCAATAAAGTCTTTGAGTGCCATCGTCCTCCCCCCATGTGCTGCAATCCTTTCATGAGCGCGACCCGCATGCCGGCCCATTAGGGACATATCGCTACCCCGCGACGCTACTGGGTGACATCGATCACAGAAACCCCCCCTGACGAGGCGACGAATCCGACACGGGAGGTGAGCCCCTCGCCCTAGTGGCACGTTGGTTGACGGAACGGGGGTTCTCCAAAGTGGAAAAATTTTTCCCAGCATCGATCCAAAGATTTCCGGGAGTGTCCCATAAACATTTAAAATATATAGGTTTTTAACACTACAACTCTCGGCACGAGAATTGCGTTGAAAACCCCCCGAGACTCCTCGGAAGGGGGTACCCGCGACGTGATGTCGCGCCCCGGTCTCGTGGGTACTGGAAGAGGGAATCTGGTGGTGAGTTGGCTTCCGGGCGCATTCCGGCCCACCCTCGCAACGATTGTGGTGTTGATGCTGGCGGTTCCCGACGCCCCCGCGTTGACGATCACGCCGGACGACATCGTGGAGATCCCCTCCGGCGTCTCCGGCTCCGGCAACGGCACGCTGGATCTGCGCATGGCTACGTTTTCCGGCTCGGAGATCACCAACGCGAACTTCGACAACGGGAACAACACCCTCCCCCAGGGCGGCGGCGCCGATGTCTCGTTTTTTGACGAGTCCTACGTCACGACCGGTGCCGAACTTCAGGCCTACTACACCCTCAATTTCGGCGCGACGGCCATCGGTGACACCCAGCTCGTGATATTTCTCGACCTGAACGAGACCGGCGGGGGCCAAGCGAACAACACGCTCCGCATTCTCGACATCATCTTGAATCCCACGAGCATTCAAGGGAGCCCCGACCCCACCGGCGACGTAACCAGCGACGAGCAGGCCGCCATCAATCAGGTGTATTCGGGCGGAACCAAGATCGTCGAGCTCGACCCGGAACCCACAGAGAATCTGCCGGTGAACTCACAGGGAGCCGGCTTCGCCGATTACGCGATCGCCACCGGGATCGACCCCTTCGCCCTCAGCACCTCCGACGTGCTGCTGTTCAACTTCAGCATGAGCACGCTCAACAATGGAGCGGAAGAGTTCTTTCTGAGCGGCGAGTTCGCCGGCAGCGACATCCCCGGAGTGCCGGCCGTTCCCGAGCCCGGCACGGCCGCATTGCTGGGCCTGGGCCTCCTCGCCCTGGCATCGCGACAACGCAGAAACTGACGGACTGAGGGCCCGACGGACACCGCCGCCGGACCTTGCGACCCTCGAGCCGCTGAAGTTCACTGGGCGCCACGATGCCCAGTGCCCCCCCCCTGCTCGTCCTCCGCGACGGTGCCGTAGAAACCTTCACGATCAACGACCCCCCGCGAAATCGGATGAGTCTCGAGTTCATGGATGCTCTGGAGACCGAGGTCGCTCGCGTGGCCCACGACCCGGGCGTACGCGCCCTGGTCATCCGCGGATCGGGCGACGAGCATTTCTCGGTCGGAATGGATCTCAAGCAGCTGCCCGAGGGCGTGGCGCGAATGGGAAGCGTGGAGGCCGTGTTCGATCAGCGCCTGCGCGTCCTCAGCGCCATCGAGACGCTTCCGAAGCCCGTGATTGCCCTTCTCTACGGCTACTGCCTCGGTGGCGGCCTCGAACTCCCGCTGGCATGTCATTTCCGATTCGCGGCTGCCGAGGGAGCCCGGATTGGATTGCCGGAGCTCGATCTGGGTAGCGTGCCCGCGTGGGGGGGCACGGCCCGATTGACCCGCTGCGTGGGCCGCGATCGGGCACTGGACATGATTCTCCGAGCGAAAAAAATCTCTGGACGAGAGGCGTTGAGAATCGGTCTCGTGAGCGAGGTCTGGCCGATCGACGAGCTGTTTCAGCGGGCGCAGGATCTCGCCCTCGAGCTGGCCGAGATGCCAACGGTCGCCGTTGCGGGCGTGCTCGATTGCGTCGTCGGCGCGGGCGAGAGGCCGCTCGCCGAGGGCATTGCCGCGGAACGGCGCGCGGTCGCGTCGACGATGGGAACACCCGATCAACGCGAGGGGATCCAGGCCTTTCTCCAGAAACGCAGGCCCCGATTCAATCGCGACTCCTGAGTCGATGACCGGAGCCCCGATCGGAGCCGATGCCGCGATCGCGGAGCTGGCCGCCAGCTTCGAGAACCGTTTCGGGCGAGCCCCCGAATTCAGCGCGCGCGCTCCCGGACGCGTCAATCTGATCGGCGAGCACACCGACTACAACGACGGCCTGGTTCTGCCGTGCGCGATCGACCGCCACACGCTGACTCTGGGTGGGAAGCGCGACGACGATCTCTGGCAGGCCTATTCACGAGAGATGGATGAACTGCGAGAGTTCGATGCCCGCGCTACGAATCCACCGGGGGGGTGGATCGACTACCTGTGGGCAGTCGTCCGCGCGTTCCGCACCGCCGGACACCCGGTCGGCGGAATCAACGTCGCCATTTCGAGTGCCGTTCCAGTCGGGTCGGGCCTGTCGAGTTCTGCGGCGCTCGTGGTGTCGGTCGCGATCTTGGTCGACCGGATGATCGGGTCTGAGTTGGCACCCCGCGATCTGGCTCGTCTGGCCCACCGGGCCGAGAGTACGTTCATGGGCGTCGGGTGCGGCGTGATGGATCCATTCGCATGCGCTTTGGCCGAGCCCGGTCGGGCGCTTCGAATCGACTGCCGATCCCTGGAGGTGGAAGCCGTCCCGATGCCCGAAAATCTGCGCCTTGTCATCGCCGGGTCGGGTGTCGCGCGAGGCCTGGTCGAGGCGGGCTATCGCAATCGGGTCGACGAATGCGCAGCCGCACTGGTCGAGGCGAAGCGTGCGGGCATCGCGCCACCCGAAGCGCCGTCGTTGCGAGAGTTGACCATCGGAGACCTGCCGGCCCTGGAGCGCGCACTTTCGACCCCGTCGTTTCGCCGCGTGCGACACGTGGTTCGCGAAAACGAACGGGTCGATCGCGCCTGCGCTGCGCTGCGTGCGGGCGATCTCACCGAGTTGGGTAGAACATTGAAAGCGGGAATGCGAAGTCTGCGCGAGGATTTCGAAGTGAGTACGCCGGAACTCGACCGGCTGTGCGAAGTCGGCGACGCAACGCCCGGCATCTACGGCTCGCGCCTCACCGGTGCCGGCTTCGGCGGTTGCACCCTCCATCTTCTCGATGAACGCCACCTCGAGTCAGCCACCGCCGCCCTCGCGCCCCACGCCGCATTTCTGCACGTCCTCTGGCCGGCTCCGCCTCCCGACGCGATCCGGAACCCTTCGGCACGCCCGAGCTCGCATTCGAGGTCAGGCGTTCTCGGCAGCGCGTAGGCCGACTCAAGAGTCGGCCTACGCGCAGTGAGCCAACGGCGAGCGAAGCCCAGCCGAGCTCGCTCAGGGATTCAGCGGGTCACACAGCGAGGCCGCGCTCACGCCCTCCGGGCGCTCGAAGTCCTCCGAGGCATTGCAGACACCGTCGTCGGTGCAGAAGTTCTTGATGCGGCCACCGGGCTGCAGGAACTCGAAGAGCTGCGCCAACGAGGCTGGAATCGTGAAGCGGCGTGCGTGAGGATCACACAGGTCGGGGGTCACGATCGAGTTGGACAGCGGCGGGATGAACGGGTCGTGGGCCGCGTTGAACACGTCGAAGGAGCCCACGTCGTAGACGACCAGGGCATTGTCGAGCCCGCTGGGTCCTTCGGCCACGTCGGGAATCTGGACCAGGCCCTGCTGCAGTGATCCCACGAGCTGCGGAATACCCAGGGTTCGCGCCAAGATCTCCGACACCTGGTTCGAGACCTGGTGGTCGGTCCAGGCCACGGTCATCAGCAGGTTCTTGCCCGCCGTGGCCGCGCCGTGGTGATCGGGAAGCGGCGTGTCCATCAAGCCGGTCACATGCCGAGCCATGCTCGCCGGCTCGGAGCTCACCCACTGCTCGTGCAGGAGACCGAGCCCGAGCAGCGTCTCCATCGGATCGTCCAGACCGACCTCCTCCAGCTGGGCTTCGAAGCTGGCGAACTGGGTCGAGCGCTGGAGCAGCATGCCGAAATT
>JAZFUU010000188.1:0-23890 GCA_036447375.1 Myxococcota bacterium | reverse complement strand
ATCGCGTTCAGCGAGTTTGGCCCCCAGAGCCAGGGTGACCTCGAATTCGGGGACAACACGGCGAACCGCATCGACCCGTTCGCAATCGACGACCGAACCACCCGTGTCGTGATCAAGCTCCAGGGTTCTGGCGGAGTCGACAACATCAGGTTCACGCCAGCGCCCGAACCGACCAGTGTCGTGTTGATGGGCCTCGGGCTCGCGGGTCTCGCGCTCCGCGGCTCGAGTCGCCTGGACCCCGTCGGGCGCGCTCTGAGTCTCGCCACTCGCCGACGCTCCGCGATCACGCGCTGAAAATTTCGCTCGCGCTGCATCACCTCGCCTGAGCTAGGGTCCCGACCGGTCATGCCGGACCCGCATGCCAGGTGACTCCCGAGAACGCATCGCTTCGCCGCACGGCGCGGGCCGTCGCGGCACTGATCCTGACCGCAGCGATGGGCTGTGAAGCCGAGCCCCCGAGGCGCACTGGCGGGCCCGCCGCCGGATGGCCGATTTACGCCGGAGACGCGGGCGGCTCCCGTTATTCGCCCCTGGCTGAGATTCGGCCCGACAACGTGTCCGCCCTCGAAGTGGCCTGGACGTATCGAACGGGGGATCTGGTCGACGAGGTGACGCGGCGTCGCAACCATTCGTTTCAGGCGACCCCCATCCTGCTCGACGACGCCCTCTTTTTCTGCACCCCGCGAAGCCGTGTCGTTTCCCTGGAGGCGGAAACCGGAAGCGAGCGTTGGGTCTTCGATCCCGAGGTGGATCTGTCCCGGCGACACTACAATCTGAACTGCCGAGGGGTCGCCTTCTGGCTCGATCCCGCGGCCGCGCCCGAAGCGCACTGCCGGCTCGGGATCTATGTGGCCACCGCCGACGCGCGGCTCATCGCGCTGGATGCCGACACCGGAACGCGCTGCGCCCGATTCGGAACCGGCGGCGAGGTCGATTTCTCGACCGACGTGGGCCCGTTCAAGTCCGGTGAATACGGGATCTCCTCACCGCCGGTCGTGGTGGGCGACCTCATCGTCCTGGGATCGTCGGTTGCCGAGAATCGACGGGTGGACATGCCCAGCGGCAAGGTCCACGCCTTCGATGCGAGGTCGGGGGAGCTTCGCTGGAGCTGGGATCCGATTCCCCGCGACGCCGACGATCCCGCGCGCGCGACCTGGCAGGGCGACAGTGCCGATCGCACCGGGGCGGCCAACGTCTGGTCGCTGATTTCCGCCGATCCCGAGCGGGACCTCGTGTTCGCTCCCACCAGCAGCCCCTCGCCGGATTTCTATGGGGGCGAGCGCGTTGGCGACAACCGCCACGCGGACTCGGTCGTGGCCCTGCGCGCGTCGACGGGCGAGCGCGTCTGGAGCTTTCAGACCGTGCACCACAACCTGTGGGACTACGACCTGGCGTCTCAGCCGGTCCTGATCGATTGGCGGCGGGATGGGAGAACGATTCCCCTCGTCCTTCAGGCGACGAAGATGGGAAATCTCTTCATCCTGCATCGCGAAACGGGCGAGCCGATCTTCCCGGTGGTGGAGAGGCCGGTTCCCCAGACCACCGTTCCCGGTGAGTACACGTCTCCCACCCAACCCTTTCCGAGTTGGCCGCCTCCGCTGGCGCCCCAGGGGCTGCGTCCCGAGGAGGCCTGGGGGCTCACGCCCTGGGACCGCGGGAAGTGCCGCGATTTGATCCGATCCATGCGGTCCGAGGGCCTCTTCACCCCTCCGAGCTTCGAGGGAACGGTGGTCCTTCCCGGTTCGGGGGGAGGCTCGAACTGGGGCAGCGTGGCCTACGACCCCGTCCGTCGCCGGATCATCGCCAACACGTCCAACGTGGCCACGACCATCCAGCTCGTGCCCCGGGACCGCGCGGATTTTCAGCGCGACCGCGAAGCCCACGTCAGCCGCTCGGAGCAGGAGGGGACGCCCTACGTAGCGCGCACGGGAGTGCTCCTGTCGCCCTTCGGCGTTCCCTGCGTCGCGCCGCCCTGGGGCAGCCTCACCGCCCTCGATCTCGACACGAAGAAGATCGCCTGGCGAGTGACCTTCGGGACCACTCGCGACCTGGCGCCACTGGGGATCGCGCTGCCCTGGGGAACGCCGAATATGGGCGGGCCCATCGTCACGGCGGGGGGCCTCGTGTTCATCGGCGCCAGCCTGGACGACTATCTTCGCGCCTACGACATCGAAACCGGCGAGGAGCTGTGGAAAGGGCGCCTCCCGGCGGGGGGTCAGGCCACGCCCATGACCTACCGCGTGCGCGACGGCGGCCGACAGTTCGTCGTGATCGCCGCGGGCGGGCACAACCAGATGCAGACGACGCGCGGCGACAGCGTGGTCGCCTTCGCGCTCCCGGAAACGCGATCGGCCGCACGCTGAGTCCCGAGCTCTCTCGAGGCGGCTTCTCGACAGGCCGCGAAGAGCGCCCTAGTTTTCGAGCTCCGATCCTCCCGGCGATTTCCAAGGCGCGTCGAGGATCCATGACACTTGGGGGATCGATTCGTGTCGGATCGCATCGTGAATTTCGCTCCGGGCCCGGCCGCGCTACCCGAGCCGGTGCTGCGGGAGGCCCAGGAGGCGCTCTGGGACCTGGACGGGTCCGGAATCGGCGTCCTCGAGCACAGCCACCGGAGCCGCGTCATCGACGACCTGTTCGCGCGGACCGAGGCGGATTGCCGGACCCTCGCGGGCATACCCGACGAGTATCGGATCCTTTTTCTCCAGGGCGGTGCCTCGACCCAATTTGCCATGCTTCCGGCGAACCTGTTGCCCGACGGGGCGACCGCTGACTACCTCCACACGGGAAGTTGGTCGAAAAAGGCGATGGTCGAGGCGCGGCGCTACGGGAATGTCCACATCGCGGCATCCTCGGAACCGGAAAAATTCAGCTACATCCCGAGTCGGAGCGATGCGCAGTACTCGGAAAGACCGACCTACGTTCACTTCACGTCGAACAATACGATCGTGGGCACCCAGTTTCGCGAGGAGCCGGTGCCCCCGGATGGGTCGTGGCTCGCATGCGACGCGTGCAGCGACGTCTTCTCGCGCCCGATCGATATCCGACGCTACGGGGTTCTCTACGCCGGCGCCCAGAAAAACCTGGGACCTGCCGGGGTAACGCTCGTGGTCATTCGCCAGGATCTGCTCGAGCGCGCCGCGCGGGACCTGCCGACGATGCTTCGCTATGGCATCCACGCCGAGCAGGGGTCTCGCTACAACACGCCGCCGGTCTTCGGCATCTACGTCCTGGGCAGGGTCATCCGATGGCTTCTGGACCGGGGCGGCCTCGAGGCCACGGCCGCGGTCAATCAGGCCAAGGCGCGGCTCGTGTACGACGCCATCGATGCCTCGGGTTTCTTCCGGGGGACCGCGAGAGAAGACAGCCGGTCGCTGATGAATGTCACGTATCGAGCACCGAGCGTGGAACTCGAGGCGGACTTCGTGTCCGAGGCCGAAGCTCAGGGGCTCTCGGGCCTCAAGGGACACCGCTCGGTCGGTGGTATGCGGGCGAGTCTGTACAACGCGTTCCCCGAGTCGGGCTGTGAGGCGCTGGTCCAGTTCATGAAGGACTTCGAAGCCCGCAGGGGCTAGGCGGTCGACTCGAGAGTCGGCCTCCTAGCAGCGAGCTGGAGGGGAGCGAAGTGCCGGAGCCCAAGTGCGAGCGATTAGCGAGCGCGAGGCCCGGCCGAGATGGCTCATCGGAAGCCTCGAACCCGTGAACGATTGCACCCGATGGCTAGCGCTCCTGGGTTGTCTCACTGTTCTGGGCTGCGCCACCGTCGGCGAGGGCCAGAGCGGGTCGTCGGTTTCGGCCGACGACCTGCGACGCCACGTGGAGACCCTCGCCTCGGAAACGATGCAGGGTCGCCGCGCGGGAACCCCAGGTGAGCGCCTCGCCACCGACTACGTAGCCCAGGCCTTCGCGGTGTTGGGGCTCGAACCCGCGGGCGAGCACGGATCCTACTTCCAGTCCTTCGAGTTCGCGTCCGGAGTCTCGCTGGATGCGGGCAATCGTCTGCGTGTGAACGGACCCGAGTCGTTCCGAGACTACGCGGTAGACCGCGACTGGCGCCCACTCGCCTTCTCGCGCACGGGGCGCAGCGGCGCCGCCCCGGTCGTCTTTGCCGGGTATGGGATCGTAGCTCCCGCGACGGACGGTCTCGGCGCTCATGACGCCTACACTGGCCTCGACGTCGAGGGCCATTGGGTACTGGTCCTGCGGTTCGTTCCCAAACACGTTGACGCCGAAACACGCCAGCATCTGAACCGCTACGCCTCACTCCGCTACAAGGCCAAGGTCGCGCGCGACCGCGGTGCGGTGGGGCTGATCCTGGTGAGCGGTCCCGAAGCCAAGGTGAAGGACGCGTTGGTTCCGCTTCGGCTCGACGCCTCGGTGGGCGCCATCAGCCTGCTGTCGATTTCCATCACCGATGCCGTCGCGGCGGAGTTGCTCGCGCCGTCCGGGCGAATCCTCGCCGCGTTGCAGTCGGGCCTCGATTCCGGCGAGCCCCAGCCGGGCTTCACGGTCCCGAATCTCACCCTCGACGTCGACGTCGACCTGGTGCAGGAGAAGCGCGAGGCGAGGAATGTACTCGCCCGGCTCCGCGCGCCGGGTGGCGAGAATGCGCCTCCGCTGGTGATCGGCGCCCATGTCGATCATCTGGGTCGCGGGAGGGGAGGCGCATCCCTGGCCCGGGGGGGCGAGAAGGGGCAGGTGCACCCTGGTGCTGACGACAACGCGTCGGGGGTGGCCGCTGTTCTGGAGATCGCCGAGAGCCTGGCGACGTCCGTCCGAGAGGGACGCATCGTCCTGGCACGCGATGTGATCTTCGCGGTGTGGTCGGGGGAGGAAGTCGGCTTGCTGGGATCCGCGGCCTTCACCCGCGGGTTCGCCGAGCAGAGTCACGGAACTGCGAGGGCGGCGGCCGCCTATATCAACCTGGACATGATCGGCCGGCTGCGCGATCGAATGGTGCTCTACGGCGTCGGCTCCAGCTCGACCTGGCGATCCGTTATCGAACGGTCGAATGCGCCGATCGGTTTACCGATCGTCCTGCGAGAGGATAGCTACCTGCCCACCGATGCGACCTCCTTTCATGTGAAGGGGATTCCGACCCTGACGATGTTCACCGGGGTTCACTCCGAGTACCACACTCCGCGCGATCGCCCCGGGACACTCAACTACGCGGGGCTGGTTCGGATCACTCGGTTTGTGGAAGCGGTGGCTCGAGTCGTGGCAGCGAGTCCGGCCGTTCCGGACTTCGTCGTGGCCGACGCGCCCCAACGGCTGGGCGAGCGGGCCGGCCTGCGTGCCGCCCTGGGGACGATCCCGAGCTACACCGAAGGCGAGGTTCTGGGCCTTCCGATCTCCGGGGTCACACGCGGCGGGCCGGCGGAGGGCGCGGGGCTGCGGGGGGGGCGACCGTGTCGTGGAGCTGGCGGGCGGCAAGATCGAGAACATCTACGACTACACCTTCGCCATCGACGGCCTCGTCGTGGGAGAACCTGTCGCGATCGTCGTCGTGCGAGACGGTGAGCGGCTGTCTTTCGAAATCACACCCGCTTCGCGCGAGTGATACGATCCCGATTCATCCGACAGGAGGGCCGAAACCATGGAAAAGCTCATCTACCTGATCTGGAAACGCCCCACCGGTGACGTCGACTCGGTTCGGAAGACGCTCCTCGAGGAACGCGCGCCGCGGCTGTTGGCACTCGGGCCCCAGGGGCTCTCGATCAACGTCGACGATTCGGACTCAGCCACTCCCGCGCCGGTGCCCTGGCCCGCCGACGAGCTCCCCTTCGTCGCCGAGGTCTGCCTTTGGCTCGATTGCTGCGACCGTCGAGGTCCCTTCGAGGAAATTCTGTCCGGGTTGGGCGATCGGATGGCCGGCTACCTGGTGACCGAATCTCTGTACACCGACTACGGCGGCAACCGCTTCTCAAAAAAACGGGACTGGCCCGATGGTGAGCGCTCACCGGGGCTGCTCACCGTGACCCTTCTGGAGAAACCCGAGCGAATGACCCACGACGCGTGGACCGCCCACTGGCATGGTGTCCAGTCTCCGGTGTCCGAAGAGATCCAACCGCGAACGCGCTATGTCCGCAACGCGATCGTGCGCTCTCTCACGCCCGATGCGCCGCCGTATCAAGGAATCGTCGACGAGGCTTGGCCGTCGGCAGAGCACGTGACGGACCCCATGCTCTTTTACTGTGCAGAGGGCTCCAAGGAGAAGTTGCGGCGGAACATGGAGCGGATGCTCAAGAGCGTCGGGGGCTTCCTCGACATGGACCGGATCCGAAACGTCACCATGAGCGAGTATCTGCTCAAGACCTGAGTCCGAGGCCGAAAGCGGGTTGAATCGGATTGAATCGAAGGACGGTGTCGAAAATGGAACGACAAGCACTGGACGGCAAGGTGGCCATCGTGACGGGCTCGGCTCGGGGCACCGGAGAAGCGACGGCACGCGCCTTCGCAGAGGAGGGAGCCCGCGTGGTGCTCGCCGACGTCCTCGACGATCGGGGCGAGGCGGTGGCCAAAGATCTGGGAGCCGCGGCGCTCTACCTGCATCTCGATGTCACCTCGGAAGCGGACTGGCGACGCGCCGTCGACGCCACCACCGATCGTTTCGGTTCCCTCGACGTGCTCGTGAACAACGCCGCGGTCCTCCACATGGCGGCGATCGAGGACACCGAGCTGTCGGATTTCGAGCGCGTGGTTCGCGTGAATCAGACGGGCACATTTCTGGGCATCAAGTCGGTGGTCGAGCCCATGCGGCGCGGCGGCGGAGGCTCGATCGTGAACATCTCGTCCATCGATGGGTTGCAGGGACACAACGGCCTGATCGCGTACGGCGCCAGCAAGTGGGCGGTGCGCGGAATTACGAAGGTCGCCGCCATCGAGCTGGGAAAGTGGGGGATCCGGGTCAACGCGGTCTGCCCCGAGGCGGGCAGTGCCGAAATGATTGCGCCCTACGTCCCCGAAGGTGTCGACATCGAGGCCCTCGCGGCACACGGTCAGCGAATCCTCGCGCCCCAACGGCATCGCAGCATTCGCGACAAAATCGGCGACGTCGCGAAACTCGTGGTGTTTCTGGCCTCGGACGCCAGCGCCTCGTGCACCGGGGCCGACTTTCCCATCGAGGGCGGCAATACCGCTGGCAAGATCACCCGCGGCGCGCCGGGCGCGTGATCCCAACCCCGAAGCGACGGCTGGAGCGCCGGGCGGAAAAACGGTTCAGGGCAGGGCGCCGGTATGCGCGATGGGCGCCCGGTCGCCCTGCTCCCGTGCGCTCGCCAATTCCAGTCCGCGCAACAGTGCGTTGCGGAGCTCGCGGGGATCGATGACGTCGTCGAAGCCCAGGGTCGACGCGATCCGATACGAAGCCTCGCTCTCGGCGTCTTCGAGCTGCGCCCGAAGCTCTGCGCCCGCTTTGGCGACTTCGCTGCCGCCCCGAGCCGGCATGGCCCCCAGAGCGACACCG
Organism: Myxococcota bacterium; assembly: GCA_036447375.1. Lineage (GTDB taxonomy): Bacteria > Myxococcota_A > UBA9160 > UBA9160 > SMWR01 > JACZXC01. The sequence continues at coordinate 16,425 of JAZFUU010000188.1, read as the reverse complement.
GGGAACGCCAGCGACAACGTCTGATCGTCGAAGGGGTTCATCGCCATGATCGAGCTGCCGAAGCCATAGGCCTTGCGCAGGGTCACCGAGATCTTGGGCGAGCGAAGCCGATGCTGGGCCGCAAACAGGCGGGCCGCCTGGCGAAGCGCGCCGGCGCGCTCGGCCGCCGTCCCGGCGAGAACGCCCGGGTTGTCCGCCAGGAACACCACCGGCAGGTGAAAGCCCCCGACGATTTCCAGGAACCGGGACCCTTTCTCCGCGGCGGCGGAATCCACCGCGCCGGCTCGGACCGAGGGATCGTTGGCCAGGATGGCCACCGACTGCCCGCCCAGGCGTGCGATCGCCGTGATCAGCGACGCCCCGTATTCCGGCTGAATCTCGAGGATCCGATGCTCATCGACGAGCAGCTCCAGAAGCCGGCGCATCTTGTAGGGGCGCCGGGAATCGACGGGAACGAGGGCGAGGATCTCGTCGATCTGACGCTCTCCGGTGTCGGGTCCATCGCGCCGGGGAGCCGACTGCCAGGCGTTGGACGGAAAATAACTCAGGTACTCCCGGGCCCGATCCAGGCCGGCCGGGTCGTCGGGCGCTCGGTTGTGAGCCACCCCACTCTGGGCGACGTGAACCTGCGCACCCCCGAGTTCCTCCTTTTCGACCTTTTCGCCGAGTGCGGCGGCCACCAGCGGGGGGCCCGCAGAGAAGAGCGACGCCCCCTCGACCATGATGACGAAGTCCATGAGCGGGGCGGTCAGCGCCCCGTGGCCGGCCGACGGCCCCATGACGACGCAGACCGTGGGAACCCGGCCCGACAGTTCGGCCAGTCCCTGAAGATCGTTGGGACTGCGTCCATGACTCCGGAGAGTGTTGGTCATCCGGTGCCCCCCACCTTCGAGCAGCATGACCAGCGGCACGCGCTCCTGGGCGGCGAGCTGGGTCAGTCGGTAGCGTTTGACGGCCGCGGCGGGTCCGATGGATCCGCCCATCACGGTGAAGTCCTCCGAGCCGACCAACACCGGTCGGCCGTCGATGCGGCCGAATCCTGCAACGAGAGCGTCGGCGGGCGTGGCCTTCGCGTCGGGTTCGGTCAAGCCACCGGCGAGAGCGCCGATTTCCACGAACGATTCGGCATCCAGCAATCGCTCGACCCGGGCTCGGGCGTCCAGGCGGCCGTGGGCGCGCTGTTTTTCGAGCTTCGCTCTGCCCCCCATTCCCCTCGCCGTCTGCTGACGCTTCGCGAGCTCCTCCAATCGCGGTTTCCAACCCGGGTCGGCGGCGGAATCGGGTTCGTTTGCCAGCCGATTTTCCGACGAGTCGTCTCGCTTCATGCCGTACTCTCCACCTCGCTGGAACGCGCGGCGCATTATACCGTTTGCTTCCCCCCGAAAGTGCCGGGGCATTTCGATTCAGCCGGCGCCGGCGCCGTCCGATGCACAGGAAGCGTGGGCGCGCTGCGTCCAGGGGAGTTCTGGAGTCCGGGAGGGGGGGGCCATGCTGACTCGAATCGTCTCGCTGCTGCTGGTACTGCTGCTCGGAGTCGCCGCGTATTCGGGCTATCGGCTGCTGCTGGCCGGGATCGAAGTCGACGTCTACCGCGAACGTCTGGTGGAGCTTCGGCGGGATCACGATCAGCTGCGCAAGCAGTACAACCAGGCGGTCCGGAGGACCGCCGTGACCGAGCTTCTGGTGAACGACGGAAAGCTTCGTGTCTCGATTCGCACGGCCGAGGGGGAGCTGCGAACACTGGAGACCCCCTACGACCCGAGCCGCGAGATCTACGTGGACTACGTGATCATCGATGGCCGGCTGTGGATCCGGCGCGTCTTCGACGCCAACACAGCACCGGGCGAAGGGATGGTGATCGATCCCGCGCTCGTCGACATCGACTGGGACGTCGCCCGGGCCGCGCACGGAAAAGCGGCCTACCGGCCTTTGGACGAGGGTCGCTGGGTGGTGACCGTGACCGGAGACGGCTCCCTCGGACTGGCGCGGGTCGATGCGGCGCGCGTCGAGCTCTCGGGCCCCCCGGCGGTTCGCGAATACACGCCCGTGGGCGAGTCGGTGGACGCGGTCCTCCGCGAGCTGACCGCGGCGGAAATGCTGCGGAGCCTGGCGCGTCGTCTTTCCCTGGTGCCACTCCTGTCGGACTCCTAGCTCGGTACCGCGGTCTTCAGGGCCGAACCACGTAGAATGCGTTGACCGGATGCCCCAGGTCGAGGGTCTCGAACTTCGTGAACCCGGCATCATTCACCATGCGCTGAGCCAGGGTCTCGGGGAATCCCAGGGTGCCGAGTCCGGCGCCGTCGGGTTCCGAGAGAGCCGACGACATGCACGCCAGCACCGAGGTCCCGTACATCATCGCCGCCATCGGGTTGCGCTCGACGTTCTCCTCGTAGGTTTCGTGGGCCTTGATATCGACGATCAGCCAGGTTCCATCGGGTCGGATCGATCGACGGATGGCGGCCACGGCGGCGGCGGGATTCGACATGTCGTGCAGGCAGTCGATGGTGGTTACGAAGGCGAAGCGCTCCTCGGCCGGTAGCGGATCGCGGCTGACGTCGTGGAAGGAAACGTTGTCGACGCCAGCCTCCGTTCGGTTCTTCTCGGCGCGATCGAGAGCGTGCCGAGAGATGTCGTAGCCGGGAAACTCCGAGTTGGGAAACGCCTTGGCCATTTCGATCAACGCCACGCCGGCACCACAGCCCACGTCGGCGACGTCGACCCCCTTCTCGAGGGCGGGTACCACACCGTCGATCCGGGGCAGCACCATCGGCACCAACAGCGCGCGGAACCACGGTCCACAGCCGCGCTCGATTCCGCGGGCTCCCTCGGGGCCGAAGGCGTCGTAGGGAAGGCCGAGTCCCGTGCGAAAGGACTCGGGTAGCTTTTCGGCGACGGCCAGCATCTGGGGCAGATGGGAGAAGAAGCCCCCGCCAAAGGCGGGGTGGCTCTCGTCGGAGAGCACCGCCACTCCCTCGGGTGACAGGGCAAAGCGACCGTCGCCCCGGAACTCGAGCACGCCGGCGGCTCCTTGCTGGTGCAGCCACTCGCGGATCCATCGCTCGGAGAGCTGTGTCTTCTCGGCCAGCTCGGTGCTGGTCAGGGCCCCCGCTCCCGCCATGGCCCGATACAGGCCGAGCCGATCGCCGAGGAAGATCATCGCCGAGGTCATCGCGCCGCCGAGAGAACCGAAAACGAGCTTTGCATAGTCTTTGAGTGCATCGGCATCCATCGGTTTCGCTCCTTTGCAGCACGGGGGGGCTCGATTCCTGTCGAGCGTAACCTGTGACCCTCGAGGCTGCACCGCGGCTGTCTCCGCCCATGATAGGATGACCCGCGACGGGGTCGCGAAGCGCAGCATGTGCGCCGAGTTCGCGCCGAGTTCGCTGAACTAGGAATTAGGAGAGGCCGAAACGAGAATGGAAATCCGAAACAAGGTCATCGTGGTGACCGGTGGGGCCAGTGGCATCGGGGCCGCCCTGTGTCGCCGTTTCGCGGCCGAAGGCGCTCGCGGCGTAGTAGTCGCGGACCGCGACGGTGAAGCGGCCCAGTCCGTGGCGAAAGAAATCGGCGGGCTCGCGGTGCCCACCGACGTCGCCATCGAAGCCGAGGTCGTGGCGCTGGCAGATTGCGCTGTAGCGGAGTTCGGCCCGATCGATCTTTTCTGCTCGAACGCCGGAATTGCCGCCGGCGGGGGGCTGGGAGACGAGTCGGGCGGTCCCTTTTCCCCGGACGAAGACTGGGAGCGGAGCTGGCGGGTTCACGTCATGGCCCACGTGTACGCGACTCGCGCGGTGCTCCCGGCGATGCTCGATCGCGGGGAAGGGGCGTTCCTGCACACGGCGTCGGCGGCGGGTCTTTTGACCGACGTGTCCGGCCACGCCTACTCCGTGACGAAACACGCGACGGTGGCATTTGCCGAGTGGTTGGCCATTGCCTACGGCGAGCGGGGCATCCGGGTGGCGTGCCTGTGTCCGCAGGGAGTGCGCACACCGATGCTGATGGGCGGGGTCCAGGCGGGAGGTGGCGCTCACCTCACGCACGGAATGATCGAGCCCGAGGAAGTCGCCGAAGCCGTCGTGAACGGCCTGGCCCGCGAGGAGTTCCTGATCCTTCCCCACCCCGACGTTGCCCAATACATGCAGCGCAAGGCCCAGGATCCCGACCGCTGGCTGCGCGGCATGCAGCGCATGCGCGCGCGCTTCTATCCGGAACCTGGTTGAGGCGAGGGGGCCGCGCCGCGCCCCGGCTTCAGGGGGCCCAGGAAGACCGTGAGGCGCTGAAGCACCGGGCCCGCTGGAGAACTCTGCAGAGCGAATAGCTCGATCCGATCGTCCACGGAGCGATAGGCGTCCTCGGGCAGCATCGCCGAGAAGAAGTGGGTTCCCTTGCGGCCGGCGAAGGCGGGGGCGATGGCGTGGATGACGCCGTCGACGGCAATCACCACATGCGGCAGGCCTTCGGCGCTCGGGTTGCGATCGAGGATGCCCGTGACCCGCGACAGGGTGAAGCGGTCGGGGCTCTGCTGGGCGCGTTCGAAGGCCCTCTCCATCAGCTCGACCCGAACGTTCGCCGAGCCGCGAACGCCGATCTCGTCGATGCGGCGCCCGATCAGGTCGCGGTGGGGACCGATGGCCCAGAGTCCGTTCTCCCGCGATCCCGAGCCAAACAGCTCGAGTTTGTGCGCCAGGCTGTCGGGTCGGCCGAGGATCGCCGGGTCGAAGCTCATTCGCACGTCGTCACGGCTGTACATGGTCTTGTGAAAACGCGGAGCGCAATCGGGATCGATCGCGCTGCAGCCGTCGATCGTCCACGGAATTTTCACTCCGAGCACATCGGCAATCGTCGGAAGGATGTCGATCGTCTCGACATTTCGCAGATTGGTATCGCCCTCGGTCTGGAACGGACGCTTGACGAAGAGCGGTACCGCCAGGACATCTTCGGGATGTTCCATCGTCGCGGGGTCTCTGCGTGACTGGCCGGCGCGGAAACTCGCGCCGTGATCCGCCGCTACGATGAGCAGGCAAGAATCGTAGAGCCCGATGTCTTCGAGCCGGTCCAGAAGTTCACCCAGGAGCGTGTCGACCAGCGCGAGCTGAAGCAGATGCCGTTGATAGCCCTGGATCACCCACCATTCGCGCGAGCCCCAGACATTGTCCCAGAACTCGAAGTCGCTTGGCGGGTAGTAGGCCCGGCCCGAGGGCATGTACTGCCAGGGAACATGGGGCAGGGGGATGTGGAGAAAGTGCAGGGTTGCCTCGGAACCGGGTTCGATGGAGGCCACGAACTCGCGGAAACGAGTGGGTCGGTCCGAGAAGGCGCCGGTGCGGTCCGTCTTCTGGCGGAGTCGTGGCGCGCGCAAGAAGTCGCGCCATCCCTGCTGTACCGAGGGCAGCCAGTCACTGAGCTCATCGGGCAACAGCAGGTGCAGGTAGACCACCGCGAGATCGGATCCGAGGGATCGAAAGCGAGCCAATCTTGCCGCGGGACGCTGCTCGTCTCGGGATTCGAATAGTGCGGTAAAGGGCTCGACGACATTCATCCGATAGCTGCCCTGCAGCAGGGTGAAGAGGTTCTGTCGATGGTCCGATGCGGTCGGCAGCAGGTTGGGATCGGGATAGCGGCCCGTCAGGATTGCCGGGATCGCGTGTTCGGTGAGGGCGTGGACGCCGCTGGCGCGACGGAACCAGCTTGCCCGGCGCGCGAGTCGCGCGAAGGACGGATAGCGGATGCGGTCGATATTCCCCGTCTCGTCGAGCAACGACGTCGTCGGCAACTCATCCAGGATCACCACGATGATTGGCAGGTTCGAGTCGATGGTCACCTCGGGGACGGCACTCGTCTCGTGGGGGATGAGGAGCTTTCCAATGAACGGATTCGCGACGAAATTTGCCGCGAACACGAACGGTGCGAAGGCCAGGGTTGTGATGAGCAGGCGGAGCCGGCGCCAGCGGGCGAAGCCAAAGCTCGCGGCAAGGCCCAGAGCCAGGGCGAAGACGAGCAGAAGCACGCCGGGGACGCCCGGCGCGCGCTTCAGCAGCGGAAGCACGCTGGCGGCGACCAGCAAGCCGACCCAGCCGAGGTGAACGGCGCGCCCCAGCCCGGGATTCAGCCGCGCGATTGCCAGTTGCGACAACCAGACGGCGCCTGGGAGCGCCACGAGCAGCGCGATCGCGAGCCCGATGATGTCGCCCGTCGTCGCGCGATGGGCGACCAGAAATGGAGCGTTGCGCGCGAGCAGATCCAGCAGGGGCTGGCCCACGGCCAAGGCGGACAGTGCGAAGAGCTGAAGAGCCCGGGCCCCGGCGCCCTCCAGGCGCGACGGTGTGGTCACGGCTCCCGCGCCCAAACGTCGAGCAGGTGGCGCAACGCCGCGGGCTCGTTGAGCGAGGGATCATCCACGATTTGATCCGTGAGATAGGCGAGGGCCTGTCCCACTCGGGGCCCGGGGGCACAGCCGAGGTGTCGCATGACGTCGGCTCCGTCGATGGCGAGGTCCAAGCGGCGAAGGGCGAGGAATCCGGTCTGCCGGATGCGGCCGAGCATGACCTCCAGGTCCCCGAGGCGCCGCCTCGCGGCGGCCGGGTCCTCGCCGGGGGCGGAGATGCCGGCGGCGAGCTCGGATCGGCGCAGCGCGATCATGGCATCGACATTTTCCTGGCCGACGCGCTTGACCAGCCGTCGCACGGCGCCGCCTGTCGGAACTTCGGCGGGTATCTCGATCGGGTGGTCACGTACCAGCTGTTCGACCCGTGTGCTCACGCGTCGGGGAAGTCTCAGCCTTCGGCAGATGGTTCCCGCCCGGGCACCGCGCAGCCAGCCCGCCAGCCGCAGCGTCAGTTCCGCCGGCAGGGCCGGGACTACGAGATCCGCGTCCGGGGCCGTTCCCGGCGCCAGGTCGTCTTGGATCCCCGTTCGGCGCAGGAGGGCGAGGGCTTTTCCGACACCCGGTCCGAGCATGAGCGAGGCCAGCTCGCGTCCGATGCGCTGTCGCGCAACGCCCCGCAGCGCGGGGCGCGCAGAGGCCATGGCCGGTTCGATGTCGGGTTCGGGTTCGAGCTCGTGGGTGGCGACCAGACGAGCGGCCCGCAGAGCTCGCAGGGGATCTTCACGGAAACGGTCGCGAGCCGAACGAACCGCCCGCAGTCGGTGCTTGCTCAAATCGGCCCAGCCGTCGTGGGGATCGATCAGGGCGTCGCCGCGGGGATCGTAGGCCAGAGCATTCAGTGTGAAGTCCCGATGGCTCAGATCGTCCTCGATGCGCGGCCCGGCCCGGAAGGTCGTTACGTCGACGGGGCCGATCGGGGTGGGAATCATCACGGTACCGTGGCGGATACCGATGGGAACGGCGGTGGGGAACAACGCGAGCAGAGAGGCCGTATCCGCAGACGTGGTCAGATCGAAATCGTTCACGGATCGACCGGTGAGCAGGTCCCGCACGCATCCGCCGACGAGGTAGGCCTCGTGCCCCGCCGTGGCGAGGGCATCGATCAGCGACCGAACGGCGGGCGGAATCGGGGCGAGCACACGCGGAGACGGCATCGAATGGAGTCTACAACGCGTGGCCTCGGTCCTCGGCCCCTCCTCCCCTGCGACTCGCTGGGGTCGCTCTCTCCCCGGCTCCATCGGGCTCGACGGAACCGGGCTGGGGTATGCTGCCGGAGGCGAGGAGGGCCAAGATGGCGCTGGGTCAAGCGGGTTCCGAGCCCCGCTCCGCTGCGGCGGGATGGAGCCGCGTGCGCCCCTTTCTCCAGGAGGTCGAGGAGCGCCTGGGGCGTCTTCCGACCCGACTCAACGAGTACGGATACGATCCCTTCGGATTCGACCCCGGGTACTCGCGATCGCTGATGGCGGTGATGGCTCTCGTCTATCGCCATTGGTTCCGGGTCGAGGCCACGGGAGTGGATCGGGTTCCCGAGGGCCGGGTTCTGTTGATCGCGAATCATGCGGGAAACACCTTTGCCTGGGACGGGGCCATGCTGGGATTGGCACTCCTTCTCGAAGGTGATCCCCCGCGGATGGTGCGCGGCATGGCCGAGTACTACCTGCCGACGATTCCGTTTTTCAACGTCTTTCTCCACCGTGTGGGGTCCGTGGTCGGCACGCCGGAAAATTGCGCGCAACTTCTGGAGCACGAAGAGGCCATCATGGCGTTTCCAGAGGGGCAACGCGGATTCGTGAAGACCTATCGCCAGCGCTATCAGCTTCAGCGTTTCGGACTCGGCTTCCTGCGTCTCGCCCTCGAGACCGGAACGCCCATCGTTCCTGTCGGGATCGTCGGTAGCGAGGAGCAATCGCCGGGACTCGCGAATGTCCCTGCGCTGGGGCGGCTGATCGGGGCGCCCGCCTTTCCGATCACGATTGGGTTTCCGTGGTTCGGCCTCGCCGGGTTCCTTCCTTTGCCGGTGAAATTTCGCATCCGCTTCGGAGAGGCGCTTCACTTCGAGGGCGATCCCGCCGAAGACGACAGCAGCATCGAGAACAAGGTCGAGGTGGTCAAGGATGCGATCCGGAAGCTCGTTGCCGAAGGGCTCGAAGCTCGCCGCGGCTGGTTTGCGTAGGTCGGGGCTTCTGCTCTTCGCGCTGCTGGCGCTGTCGGGCTGCTTGATGCCGACTCGCGGAACCCCGGTCTTCGTCGACGCACGCGGTGGCGATTTTTGGTCCGGGCGGGGCAAACTGACCGAGGTGTCGGAGGACCAATCGCGCTGTCGGGTGGCGATACGGGATCGGTCTCTGGTCGTCCTGAATCTCTGGATCGATTGTTCCTGGGTGCATCCTCGACACGAGAGAAGCTGAACGCCTGTTTAGGGCGCGTATCCGAGCGCCCGCAGCTGCTGCTGCAACTCGCCGTCGATTCCTTCCAGGATCCTCGCTTTCGTCTTGAGCGGTGATCGCGAGCGAAGCATCGCGTTGTCGACCAGCACCTGTCGCAACTCGGCGGCGCGATCGGTTTCGATCGTCACCAGGTCGGTCTGCTCCTTCGGGTCTGCGCGCCAGTCGAAGAGCATTCGATGGTTCGGGTCCTCGATGAAGTGTTGGCCCCCGAGAACCACGCTGCGAAGCTCGGGCCCCACTCCCAGCTCGCTGAATCGGGCCCGGTCCGCAATTTCCGGGCGCTCACCGCGGATCACGGGCAACATCGATTTGCCTTCGGTGGGCGGCGATGGAACATCCAGAAGGGCGAGGAGGGTGGGCATCACGTCTTCGAGCCCAACGGGCTCCGCGATGACCCGAGCCTCGATTCCCGGGCCGGCGACGATCCAGGGAACGCGCAGAACGTCCATGTGCAGGGTCCGATGGCCGATCCAGCCGTGCTCGAGGAATTCCTCGCCGTGGTCGGAAACGACGACGACCACGGTCTTGTCGAGGACTCCTCGCTTCTGCATCCGCGCGAGGAATCGGCCCAGCTGGTCATCGGCGTGGCGAATTCCGGCGTCGTAGCGATCCGACAGGAACTTTGCCTGCCCTTCATCGAGGTCCATCTCGTTGAAGGTGGGATTTCCGCAGCTGTCACGCGTCTCGATGTGGTCGCTCACCGGCCGCGAATCGAACCTCTCGGCGTACTCGGCCGGGGGGTCGTAGGGGCAGTGGACGTCGTAGGTGTGAACGAAAGCGAAGAAACGCTCGCTCGAATCGAGCTCGGCGATCCGCTGCTGAGTGTGCGCAAGGGCCGTCCGAAACGCGATGGGCTGCATCTCTTCCGAGTCGGGCTTGTGCATGGCCGAGGCGTAGGTCTCGAAGCCGCGTTCGAATCCGAAGTTTGGCGCGACGTAGATGCCGCCGGTAAACGCAAAGGTGCGAAATCCCTGTTCGCGCAGAACCTCGGTGAGCATGGGGACCGAATCCGCCAGCTTGCGTTCCTGGCTCACGACGCCGTGGAGCGAGGGCGACAGCCCTGTGAACAGGGTCATGTGTGAGGGCAGCGTCCAGCTCGACTCGGCGATCACGGTCTCGAAGCGAATACCGCGGGTGGCCAGGGCATCCAGGGCGGGGCTGGTGTCGCGGTCGTACCCGTAGGCCCCGAGGCGGTCCGCCCGAAGGGTGTCGATGGAGATCAGGATCAGGTTCCGCCGGGGGGAATCGTCCTGTGCCTGGCGATCGGCGCAGCCGACTGTGATGGCCCAGGCGAGCAACAGGCCGCGCGATCCCCATTTGTGCAACCGCGAGTTCCTCCAAGGGGTCGCGAGACTATCACCGTAGCTGGGCTCCGGCACGCAGACGAAGGCCATCGGGCACGGATGCGTGTGATATCTTTGCGAGCCTGTGAGCGGTCAATGCGACGGGCAGAGCGCCAGCGGGTGGCGCGGGGCGCTGCCGTCGCTGGGGCTCGCCGCACTCGTTCTCGGCTTCCTGATCGAGCGAGGGGTCTGGCCCGGGCAAGCACTCACCGGGAACAGCGTCGATCTCCGCTACTACTTCTTGCCGCTGTACGAGATCACTTTCGGCGCGATGGCGTCGGGTCGCCTGCCCCTCTGGAATCCCAACCATCTCACGGGCGTTCCCTGGCTGGCGACGCTTCAGGCGGGAACCTTCTATCCGCCTCACGCCGTCTATCTGCTCCTGCCGATTCCGATGGGCATCGCCATCTCCCATGTGGCACACCTCGTGCTGATCGCGGTGTCCACCGCCGGCCTGGGCCGCAAGATCGGTCTGGCCCCGGCGGCCAGCCTGCTGGCCGGGGGTCTGTTTGCGCTGAGCGGGACTCTTCAGTGGTGGCTCTTCTGGCCGAACATGCTGGAGGCGGGTGCCTGGCTTCCGCTGGGTTGCATCGCCGTGGTCGGCCTGTCCCGCGGAGAGGGGCCGCGCGCCGGGTGTGTACTGGCCTCGGCCGCGGGGATGAGTCTGCTGGCGGGACACACGCAGGTCACGGTGTTCCTCTTCTACGCTTGGGCGAGCCTGCTGCTGGCGCTTCGGATCGGGTCGGGTGGCGAGGCGAGGGGCGAACTTTCGCGGGCCGGGTTCTTCGCCGGCGCCCTGATCCTGGGAGTTTTCATCAGCGGAATCCAAACCCTTCCCAGCTTCGCACTCGCGCTCGAAGGAACCCGAAGCGCGGCCGCTCTGGGTGAACGTCAGGCCGCATCCCTGGGAATCCACGCGATCGGATCGATACCCGAGGCGATGGCCGGCGGTCGACTGGCTTTCGGCGCAATGCCCCTGGTCCTGGCGCCCCTGGCACTGTGGGCGCGACGGCAACGGCGTCTTTCGATCTGGGCCTTTGCCGTTGGAATCGTGGCGACGGCCCTGGCGTTCGGGTCGGGAACGCCGCTGATGGATCTGTACCTGGCACTGCCGGGGATTGGCTGGTTCCGTCAGCCCCATCGCCTGCTGTTTCTCGCCCACTTCGCGGCGGCCCTTCTCGCCGCATTGGCCTTCGATGAGCTGCTGCATCGGTCGTCGGGAACCGATCGGACACGACCCCGATCGATCTTGCCGGCGGTGGCCGTTGCGTGGGCGTTGCTGCTGGCGGCGATCGCGTTGGGGGCGGGGGCCCTGGGAGCCGCGACGCGAGCCCTCGCCGCAGCACTCGCCCTGGCGGCATGTGCCTGGCGACCGCGTTGGCTTCCGCTGGGCCTATCGGCTGCAGGAGTTCTCGCGGTGGCGAGTGTGGACGTCATGCTGGCCCCCGGACTGCGCGAGCCCCTTCCCTATACCCAAGCGTGGTCCGACCTCACCCCGCGCAACGACGACCCCTTCCGAAACCTGGCGGCGGTATTGGGCGAGGACCGGAGCGTGTGGCTGCCGTTTCGCGTCGATTCCTCCACCAAACTGGCGATCCGTCACGGACTTCGCCGACTCGACGACTTCGAGCCTCTCAACCTGCGGCGACATTCCGAGTACTTCTCGTTCCTGCAAACCGGAGCGCGGAGCGCGAAGGTGTCCGCCGACCGCTTCTTCTCCGGTACCATTCTCCCCTGGCGCCAGCTGCCCGGAGATCGGCTCGTGGAGTGGTACGCGGAGATGGCGACGCGCCGCAGGTTGCTCGATCTGGCGGCGGCACGCTGGTTCGTGGTGCCGGCGGGCCTGGGCACGGCCCAGCGAGAGGCGACTCGAGGTTTCATCGAGGCGGCTGGCCTGGTCCGTCGCGAATTTGCAGATCCCGGTGCCTTGCTCTACGAGAACCAACGTTCTCTTCCGCGCGCCTACGTGAGCTACCGCACCGCGCCGGCCCCGCCGCGGATCGAGCTTTTGGATCGACTGAGCCGCGAGAGCTTCGATCCCCTTGCGGTCAGCTACGTGGAGGGGGATCCCGGGTTTGTACCCGACCCGCGGGCGCCGGCCCGCGGAGCGGCGGCGCGCATCGTGCGCGACGAGGAGACCCGGGTCGAGATCGAGGTGGATCTCGCGGCGCCCGGGCTTCTGGTGCTGGCCGACGCCTACGCGCGGGGCTGGCGGGCCCGGGTCGACGACGTGGCCGCGCCGGTGTTGGTCACCAACTTCTTGTATCGCGGCGTCCCGGTTCCCGCCGGGCGCCACCGAATCCGTTTCGACTATCGGCCTCGCAGTGTCCCTCTTGGGGCCGCGGCTTCCGTGTTGGGCACGGCGCTGCTCGCCCTGCTGGCATTTCGGGCCGGGATCGCGCGGAAAGAGGTTCCCTTGTGAGCGCGCTCGATCTCTCGGTGGTCCTACCGGTCTACAACGCCGAGATGTTCATCGAGGAGCGACTGGGCGCGCTGTGCGACTATCTGGAGAACTCCGGTCTCAGCTACGAAGTGATCGCGGTCGACGACGGGAGCCGGGACGGCAGCGTTGAACGCATCCAGAACTTGAATCGAGATCACACGCGAATCGTGCGACGCGAGCGAAACGAGGGCAAGTTCGCCGCCATCGCCGCGGGCATGGCGGAATGCCGCGGCCGCTGCTGCCTGTTCACGGATGCCGATATTCCCTATGAGCTGGACGCGATCTCGCGCATGCTGCACCTGATTCGGGACCGCGGCTTTCACGTGGCGATTGGCGATCGAACGCTGCCCGGGGGCAGCTACACCGACCAGCTCGGCCCCGTGCGTCGTTTGGCGACACGCCTGTTCACGGTGTTCGTCCGACTGTTCGTGACCGGTGGTGTTCCGGACACCCAATGCGGGATCAAGGCCTTCCGGGCGGACGTCGCGCGCCACCTGTTTCCGTTGCTCCGCGAGCGCGGGTTCGCCGGTGACGTCGAGATTCTCTATATCGCGCTCAAGCACAACCTGACCATCCGGCGGCTTCCGGCCCGCCTGGTGTTCCAGGGGCGATCGAGCGTGCGTCCGTTTCGCGACGGTTTCTCCATGCTGAGGGCGGTGCTGGCCCTGCGAGGACGATTTCGGACCGGTGCCTACGCGTCACCGGAACTGGAGAGGGTGGGGCGCGAAGACGTCCAGCCCGAAGGCGCCTGAGTGCGCAGACGTCTGCGACGATGGCTCGAGGCTCAACGGCTGAAGCGGTCGGGTGTATTCGCCGACCACGGTCGAGGCGACTACCAGCATCGGGCGCGTCGCGAGGGCAATCCGGTCCAGCGATTCTGGCACGCGCACAAGTGGCCTCTCGTGAGCCAGCAGCTCGAGCCCCGCTCCGGCGACCGGGTGCTGGACCTGGGTTCCGGTTCGTCGGAGGTTTCCCTCGAACTCTCCGATCGCTGCGCCTTTACCTGTGCCGTCGATGTGTCGCCCGCGCCGCTTCACTTCCTGCACGAGATCGACCGAACCGACCGAAGCCTCCACCGGGTGGCTGGGGATATCCACGCGCTCCCGTTTCGGGCGGGGAGCTTCGACCGGATCGCGGTGCTCGAGGTGGTGGAGCATCTGCCCGCCGCCGGGGTGTCGCGCTATCTGACCGAGCTGCGGCGGCTGCTGGCGCCAGGCGGCCGGCTGCTGCTCACCACGCCCAACTACCGCAGCTACTGGCCGGTCCTGGAGTATCTGATCGACCACCTGGGCGGCGCCGCACAGATGGGTGGCGCCCAACACATCACGCGTTTTCATCCGCGCTCGTTGCGCGCCGCCCTGGAAGACAACGGCTTTCGCGTGCTTCGCAGCGGGAGCGTCTATCACCTCTCCCCGTTCCTGTCTCCGCTGGCACCCCAGCTTGCCGAGCGGCTCTACGCCTGGGAGGCCCGGCTGGGCAATCGCTGGGGACCCATCCTTTTCAGCGTATGCGAACCGAACGAGGACGTCGGTTGAGCTCTTGACTTCGCGATTGGGTCCAGATATGGCAAGATGCCCGAGATGGGAAACGCGATGAACGTCCGTCGCAACGGAGAAGAGACATGAATACGCAGTTCACCCCGCTGTTGGCTTCCTCCTTGCTGGCCTGCTTTGCACTCGCATGCGCGGGCGGGCTGCCCGCGGTCGTCTCCAGCAATCCGCAGCGTGTCAGCATCGAGTTCGAACTCACCGGAACGGTGGTCGAGGCGGGCAAGCTCGCGGCCGAGGAGTGCGAGAAGCACGGCAAGCTCTCGGACTTCGAGATGGTCGACGCGACGGCGACCCAGAAGTCGAGGATCGCGAACTTCCGCTGCATCAATCCGAGCGTCGCAGCCCCGCCGGCCGAGGGCGCTGGGGAGGCCGCCACGGATTGATCCTGCTCTGAATCCAGGTGATAGCAGCAGCTCCAGTCATTGGACTGGTGGGAAGGTGGCCGAAAGTGGCGCTCCGCGTCCGCGTCACACGCCTCGCTCTTTTTGGGCTTTTTCTGACGGTGACCGTGGCAGGGGTGCTGATCCTCTTATCGCGTTCCAGCCAACCGCCCGAAATCGTGCCGAACATCGCGGCGGCCAGCGGCCCGAAAGGCAACCCGGACCGCCCGAACATCCTTCTGATCAGCGTGGACACCCTCAGAGCCGACCACCTCGGACTCTATGGCTACGAGCGGAGTACTTCGCCGCGCATCGATGAGTGGTTCGCAAGGGGGCGGGTGTACGAGCGCGCCTACTCGACGGAAGCGAGTACTTCACCGAGCGTGGCCAGCATGCTGACGGGCATGCTCCCGCAGGAGCACGGTGTGCGTCTTCACTACCAGCGACTCGCGGTAGACGTGGTGACCGTTCCCCAGATGCTCGGAGCGAGCGACTACCAGACGGCCGCCATCGTGTCGAACATCGTACTCACCAGCGAGGCGATGGGGCTCGACCGTCACTTCGACTACTACGATGACTTCGTCGACGAGAAGTCCTACCGCGCGATCTACGAGCGCGGAGCCAGGCCCACCACCGACGCCGCAATTCGGTGGCTGGATCTGCACGCCGATCTCGAGCGGCCGCACTTCCTCTGGCTGCACTACATCGACCCGCACGGGCCCTACAGCCCACCCCCTTTCAAGCCGACCGAATTTTCACATGCGGTCGAGTTGAAGATCGATGCGCACCGGGTTCCCCGCTACCAACACGAGCCGGGCGTTCGCGATGGGCGAGAGTACATCGATCGATACGACGAGGAGATTGCGTACACGGATCGAGAGATCGGCCGGCTCCTTGACGAATATGTATCCCGGGGGCTGGCGGAGAACACGCTGGTGATTCTTACCGCCGATCACGGCGAGAGCATGATGGAGCACGAGAGGTGGTTCACGCACGGCTACCAGGTGTACGAAGAGATCATCCGCGTACCCCTGGCGATCACGGGCCCCGGGATCGGAGCGCTGCGGGTGTCGGAACCCGTGTCGAACATGGATGTCGCCCCAACGATACTGGCGGCTGCGCACTTCGATCTGCCCAAGGCGTTGGCGAAGCGCGTGCTCGACGAATCTCCGGGGCTGCGGAATGTCTACTCTGAAGCGACTCACCGGGGGCAAGCGCAGTGGCGCTCGCAGGTCCGGGGACAGCAGAAGTGGATGATGTCGATTGACGCCGAGAGCGGTCGAGTGCTGGAGAGATGGCGCTACGATCTCGGTGCCGATCCGGGGGAGACGCACATTCTTCCCTGGGCCGACGGAGACGAGTTC
This sequence comes from Myxococcota bacterium, assembly GCA_036447375.1. Classification (GTDB taxonomy): domain Bacteria; phylum Myxococcota_A; class UBA9160; order UBA9160; family SMWR01; genus JACZXC01. The sequence continues at coordinate 513 of JAZFUU010000188.1, read as the reverse complement.
GATCTCGCCCTGGTGGAGATCAGCTCACGCGATCCGGACACGGCGGGAGTCCCCGCTTTCTTCAATCAAGGCACTCGGATCAAGGCACCCAAGGTCGCTCCCGGCCTGGACGCCGAGACGTTGGAGAAACTCAGGGGGCTCGGCTACGTGGAAGACTGAGCTGCCCTTCAGCGCCTCGAAGAAGCGTGAGGGCTACTCCGTCAGCTCGACATTCGTAACCCCGAAGGCGAAGGGCCGGGCCGCGCGTCCCACGATCGTCTGCACCACTGGGAAGCGCAGCAGCTTTGCCAGTCCCCGCACGCGTTCCCCCCACGAACCTTCCGCCAGCACCAACCTCGGCGGCATGGCCTGCATTCGCTGGATGGTTCGCACTTCTCGAATTCGCTCGGACTCGATGCGCTGCGCCGCGGCGTCGAGTTCGGCCTCGGCGCCACCGGCCCGCAGGGTTCGGATCAGGTGGTTCGCCGCCACGATCGAGTCGCGCAACGCGACGTTGATGCCCTGGGCGCCGAC
>JAZFUU010000187.1:0-9389 GCA_036447375.1 Myxococcota bacterium | reverse complement strand
CTAGGGTCTGCGAAGGATGAAACGTCGCCGCCGAATCCAGGTACTGCTGTTGCCCGCCGTCTTGCTCGCGGCCTGCGTCACCTCGCCCCTGGGCCGGAAACAGTTGCATCTGTTCTCCGAATCGAAAATGGACGAGATGGGCGCCGCCGCCTACGCGGAGCTCCAGTGGGAGACCCCCCATTCGCAGGACGCCGTCGCCAACGCCTATGTGCGTTGCGTGACCGACGCCGTCGTGGACGCGCTGGCCGACGGCGACCGGCGCTACGAATGGGAAGTTACGGTCTTTCGCGGCGAGGCGGTCAATGCCTTTGCGCTCCCGGGCGGAAAGATCGGGGTCTACACGGGTCTCCTCGAGGTTGCGCGCGGACAGCATCAGCTCGCGGCGGTGATCGGTCACGAGGTGGGACACGTTCTCGCCAGCCACGGAAACGAGCGCATTTCCCAGAGCGTGGCCATCCAGACAGGCCTCGGGTTGGGGCAGGTGATTGCCGGCGCCGGATCGTCGGCGAGCCCGGAGCTTTTCGCGCTGCTGGGCCTGGGTGCACAAGTCGGTATTCTGCTTCCCTTCAGTCGGATCCAGGAGAGCGAGGCCGATTGGATCGGACTCGATTTGATGGCGCGGGCGGGCTTCGATCCTCGGGCGAGCGTGAGCCTGTGGCAGAACATGGCTCGCGCCGGAGGATCCGCTCCACCGGAACTTCTCTCGACCCATCCGTCGTCAGATACGCGGATTCAGGACCTACAGCGGCGAATGACGAAGGCCGTGCTGATTCAGGAGGCGGCGCGGGCCCGAGGGAACGACCCTCACTGCTCCTGACTGCATGCCCATGAAGACCGACCGTCGCGGATTGTTTCGATGGATCGCCGGTGCTCTCACCGCCGCGTCGGGCGCGGCCGCGGGGGAGCACGCGCTGGCCATTCACGCCGAGACGGGCAACACGCGTTTCGGATCTCTGGGAATTCGTCTGCGATCGCTTCGGGATCCGCTCTCCGCGTTCAAGCCCTACGCCGATTCGAAACGGGTGGGCCTGCCGCCGCCGGTCTCCTCGACGATGTCCTTGGCGAGCAGCGTCCGCGGCTACGAACCGACACCGGGCTTCCGCAAGGATGCGGTCTCCCTCGCCGCCCTCTCCCGGATTCTTCAGCTCACCAATGGCGTTACCGGCCGAATGGCGGCCGGCGAGCGCGACCTGCGGCTTCGGGCGGCGCCATCGGCCGGAGCTCTCTACTCCGGTGAGGTCTACGTGGTGGCGGAGCGCGTCCTCGGCCTGAATCCCGGCGTCTACTACTACGCGGTTCTGGAGCACGCACTCGTCGCGCTTCGGTCGGGTTCTTTCATGGGTCGAGTCGGAGCGGCTCTCGAGGCGCCCGCGGGAGTATCGAGCGCGCCGGCGGCCGTTCTTCTGACGAACATTTTTCGACGTTACCGCCATCGCTACGCCAACCGCGGCTACCGATTCGCGCTGATCGACTCGGGGCACATCGGCGAGAACTTGAGACTCGCGTCCCGGTCCTCGGGATTCGGCGAAATGTGTGCCCTGCGCTTCCACGACGACGCGCTCAACGAGCTCCTGGGCGTGGATGGTCGCGAGGAATCCGTCTGCGCCGTGCACGCCATCGGATTTCCCGGAAAGGTGGCGGTGGCTGCGCCGCGGGCCTTGGGAGAGATGCAGCGGGTCGATCTCGCCGCCTTGATGCCACGGGGAGGTGCACCCGACCGCTACCACCAGGCGACGAAACTGACACCGGCGCCGACAGCCCGTCCGAAGCTCCAGCCGTTGGCACCCCGAGTTCGCGCCGCACCGGGTGTGGTGCTCGTGAAGGGGCGCACGAATCCCCGAACCGCGCTGGAGGAGACGATTCGGAACCGGCGCTCCGCGAGCGTCTTTCACAACGAACCCATGGCTCTCGCGGATCTCGCCTTCGTGCTCGAAATGGCGCGGGGCTACGACTCCCTGAGGCGAACGCCCGGGGTGGAGATCCATGTCGTCGTACACCGGGTGCGCGATCTGGCGTCGGGCATTTATCGTTACGAGCCCGAGGGGCCGCGACTGGGTCTCGTGCGCGCCGGCAACCTGCGCCTGGAAATGGAGTCGGCCTGCCTCGGTCAGGAAAAGGCCGGCGAAGCCGCAGCGGGGTTGGCGATGGTGGCGCGGCTGGCCGAGTCGGTCTCTCGGGCGGGAGAGCGGAGCTACCGCGACCTGCTGATCGAGGCCGGCGGGATGGCCCAGCGGGTCTACCTGGCCGCCGAGGCCGTGGGAGCCGTGGCTCGCAACCTCGCGGCGTTCCTCGACGACGAATTCAACGCGCTGCTCGGGCTCGATGGTCGGCGCGAGGCCGTTGTGCATCTGACGATGCTGGGACCCGGTCGTTAGCGGTTGCTAGCGGGTCTTGAGTTCGCGGGGATCGCGGACGCTGTTCAGCGCTTCACTGATGGGGGTCTTCCCGATCCGGAGCGACACGGGGGACGGGAACGGCGATCTCCAGTTCACGGACAGCGGCGCCCCGACAGAGACCGTGGCGGCCATTCGGTCGGCCACGCTCGTCGGTACCAGCGCCACAATCCGAGCCGGAGCCAGAGGGGGTTGTTCCATCGTGGGGGTGATGCGCGTGCTGGGCTGTGCGTCCCTGGAGGCGACGCGAAACTGCAGCTGTATGGGCGTGGCCTCGGCGGACGGGGTGAGGCCGAGCCCAGCGATCGTGGCGAAGAATGCGATGACGAGGTGTTTCACACCGAACTCCCGGCTTCGCAACCCCACCGATGTGAGGTCGCAGTGCTTGTATCGGCCATCGAATGCCGGGATGAAGCAGGGAACCCGCCGGGGGGAAGCGTCGATGGCAGCCCTTACGGTTGTTGGGGGTTATTCGGGGTTGTTCGGCTCGCACGCCAAAATTGCAGGCTCGGGCGAACTCGGCTATCGCGCGCGATCGGGCGACGAGGTCAGCCTCTCGAGTCTGCCGCTGGGATCGTAGTAGATCTCCTGGCGCACGATCCGTGTATCGCGATACCGATACAGGACGACATAGTTCGAGCGCAGCCGCGTGCCCTCCTGGTCCCAGTCGAAGTGAATGCGGACGAAGGCGGAGCTCCCGTTGGGAAGGCAGGCCTTTTCGACCACCCGATAGGCGATGTTCGGACAGTTCGCGATGGTGAGCTGTACGAACTCCAGCGTCTTCTCGACGCCTTCGATTCGCGCGGGCCAGCCGAAGAGGCGCACCGTGGGACTCAAATAGAGGACCTCCGGGTGATACAGGTCGCGCGCGAGGGCGATGTCTCTCGCGTGAAAGGCGCGGGCGAAGACCTGCTCCTGATTCTCCAGCGCCGGTTCATCGATCTCGTTCGCGCCCATGGACCTCGCCTCAGCCTGCATCGGAAGGCCCGGTGTCGGCGAGGATCGCATGCGCGGCTTCGAGCCCGGCGTGGGCCGCGATGTCCACGGGACCCGCATCGCTCTCCAGCGTGGTGCTTCCCAGGTAGAGTCCGTCGCAGCCCGGCGCGCGAATACCGTGACGGACGATCGTCGCCCAGTACCAGGCGAGGCAGGCGGGACGTTGGATCCACTGGATGGCCGACCACTCGATGCATTCTTCGAGATCGAGATAGAAGTGCTTCAGGTAGTCGATCATGTGCGTGATCGCCTCGCGCGATTCCGCCCACGGAGGCGACTGCTCGCGTTTGAGCCAGCGGCCGATGAAGGCGTGGAGCAGGTGTCGGCCCGCAGGTGCCGAACGTCGGGATGCCAGAGACGGAAGCTGGAAGCCGCCCGCGTAGCGCCGCCCGGGCCCGATCAGAACCCGGTTCCAGCCGACGTGTCCCTCGGACTCCCCGGTCGAGCGAAGCCGCGGGATGCGGGTGAGCCCGGCCTGCCAGCAGATCGCATCCGCCTGCTCCTCTTCCAGGGCCCGCGCCAGCTGGGCGAGTTCGGGATCGATCCGCTCGGAAGGGATCAGCGGTAGGGCCTCCCAGAGGGGCGCGGCCAGCACCACCGCGGGGGCCCGCACCTCGAGGACCAGATGGCTCTCATCTCGGGCGACGAGTCCGGTGACCCGGGTCCCCTCGAAGGTGACCTGGGCGGGCTCGAGCCCCAGCAGGATGCGTCCGCCCCCCGCTTCGATCGCATCCGCCCAGGGCTGGATCAGTCCCTGCATGCCGCCGATTTCTTCGTGGTCCGGGAACGCGGTCTGGAGTTTCGGAAGATCGGGGCGGTCCGCCAGGAATCCCATCAGCCGGCCCGTCGAGGCGCGTTCGGGAAACTCGCAATAGATCACGCTGACCATGGTCAGGATCGCCCGGCGTACTTCGGGTTCCGGAACCGTCGCTTCGAGCCATTCCGACAGTGGGATTGGCACCGCGGCCCGGCGTTCCTCCGCGGACGCCCCCGCGATCCGGGCCAACACCTTCGCGAAATCCCCGATCCGAGTTTCGGGGCAGCCGAAACCATCGCGAGCCAGGTCGAGGAAACCGCGGGCGCCCCAGCGACCTACCACCACGGTCCCCTCGTCGGCGGACGGCGGCTCCGGCAGATGGTGGACGCGAACCACCGGCTTCACGATTCGCAGCGGCACGTCCACCCGGGCTTCGCGCGCAGCGAGCTGCCCGTGGCGCCATCCCACCTGCAGGTCGGTGACGTCCCATCCGTCGCGCCAGCCGCCGTCGAGTCGGTAGCCGCGATGCGGGGTCGAGCCGCCGCGCCCTCCCACCTCGGGGTTGCGGTCCACGACGAGCACGCGCTGACCGTGCCGCGTGAGGATCGCACCGGCGACCAGGCCTGCGAGACCCGCACCGGCGATGGCGACATCGCAAGTCAGAGGTTGTGAGAAGTCGAGATCGTCCCGCATCGGTTCCGTCGCGCCACGCCCTTTTATCCTGGGCCACGCCCTTTTGTCCCGGGCCGTTTTACCGGATGGGGCGCGAGAATCCAAGGGCGCCGAGACTCGGGCGGACGCTCGAGGGTCTGCGCCGAATCGCGTGGTAGACTCGTCCCACCGCCGGCCGCCGTGTGAGCTGGGAGGGCCCTGTGCACAGCTTCATCCCGCATCCGCCGGTGGCCATCGATCGCGTACTCGACGATGCGACGCTGGTGCGCCGGCTGGTCGAAGCGAATGCGCCCTACGAACCGGTCCAGCGCTACTTCGCCAACGCCCAGGAGCAGCAGGTACTCAGCCAGAGGGCTGAGGGCGAGGGCGGTGACGCACCTCTTTTCGTAGCTCCTATCTTTCGGGGAGATTGGGCCTACGATGAACCGATCGTCGACGGTGTCGATCCGATCCTGCGCAGCGAAGTGCTGGCCGAGGCCGCTCGCAAGGTCTTCGACGGCGCCCTGGTGCGTCCCCAGATGGTCTACTCGAATCTGACGCTTCCGATCCCCGACTACGACGTCGGACACACCGACGTTCCCGCGTTTCGCGGCATCGATCGCACCCAGTATCCGATCTGGTTCCTGGTCAGCATGGGGCGTAGCGGACTCTTCGAGCCCTGGCGCATCAACATCGCGACCGCGGTGGGGTGGTGGTACGAAGGGGAGGGCGGAAGCTTCACCTATTGGCCCGACGGTCCCGATGCGGCGCCGCGCACGCTGCCGCCGACCCCGAACACCGCGATGGTCGGGGACAACGATTTCATGTTCCACCGTGCCGACGGAACCGGCCCGCCGGGGACGAAGTTTCGGCCCGGGCTGAGCCTCGATTCGCGGCTGACCTGGCTCGGGGGCGATGACTGGGCCGTGGTGGATGCGGGTCGCGAACTGTTGACCGTTTCCTTCGCCGACATCCGCGTGAGCGTTTCGTGGAAAGCCCAGGTCTTTCGCGATGACGCTGCACTGAAGCTCTACGAAGATCACAGCGACGACCTCGCATTTGACGACGTCCTGGATCGGCTGATCGCCGATGCCTCGAAACGCGGCGTTTCCGTCGAGCGTCCGGCTGAGCCCCTGGGCGACGTCGGACTGATGGCGGCGCTCTCGGAGGCCTACCGGCGGACGCCGACGGTCCAGTCCGGCGGCTGAACCATGAGTGAGCACCTCGAGCGGCCGCTGGGCGCCTGATCCTCGGGCGGACGACAACGATTCGTGTTCCCCATTCGCGCCGACAATCCGACCTTTCTGACACCCATCGTCACCGTGGCGCTGATCGTCGCGAACGTCGCGGTCTGGGCCACGACCCAGGGCCTGGGAAGCGATCTGCGGCTCGCCGCATCCGTCTGCGAGCTGGGACTGATTCCGGGTGACTTGTTGAATCGTTTTCCGTCGGGAACTCACCTGCCCTTGAGTCCGGACCACAGCTGCGTGATCACATCCGGACCGGCCTGGCACACGTTGTTTACCTCGATGTTTCTGCACGGAGGCTGGCTCCACCTGATCGGGAACATGTGGTTCCTCTGGATCTTTGGAAACAATGTCGAGGACTCGATGGGGCACGTCCGCTTCGTCGGTTTCTATCTGCTGTGTGGTCTCGCCGCGGCCGTCCTTCAGATCGTCTCGCAGCCCGATTCGGGGGTTCCCATGGTGGGGGCTTCGGGGGCGATCGGCGGGGTCATGGGAGCGTACGTCGTGCTCTACCCGCGGGTGCGCGTGCACATGTTGCTGATTCTGGGATTCTGGGTGACGCGCATCGTGGTTCCGGCGGTCTTCATGCTCGGATACTGGTTTCTGATGCAGCTGGCGGGGGGTGCCCTCGCCCAGGGGCACGGGGGCGGCGGAGTCGCGTTCTGGGCTCACGTGGGTGGATTCGGCGCGGGGGCGTTGTCGGTGATGGCCTTCCGACAACGCAAGCTGGTGGCACGCCATCCCAATTACGGATGGAATCCGCGTCGGCGCGCCTGACCCACGGTGGCCTGAATCCGCGTCGGCGCGGCTGATCCAGCATGGCCCGGAAGCCGCGTCGGCGCGGCTGACCCACGGTGGCCTGAAGCCGCTTGCCCGGGTAGCGTCAGCAACATGGAGCGCGAGATCGCGATTACCGGGGTGGGAGGGCAGGGCGTCCAGCTCGGTGCCCAGGTTCTCGCCCGGGCGGCGACCCTCGAAGATCGTCACGTTCTGATGTTCGGCATCTACGGCGGAGCCATGCGCGGCGGTTCCACCGAGTCGACCCTGGTCGTGGGCGACGGACTCATCTCCGCGCCGCCGATCGTCTCTCGCGTCTGGTCGGCGCTGGCAATGCATCACGAATACTGGGAGACATTGCGCTCGAAGCTGCGGCCGGGAGGCCTGGTCCTGGTGAATTCCACGCTGTTCGAGGGCCACCTCGATCGGGAGGCCCAGCGCGTGATCGACGTGCCCGCCACCGAGCTGGCCGCGGGAGTGGGCAGCTCTCTGGCCGCCGCGATGGTGTTGGTCGGCGCCTATGCCGCCGTCACGGGCCTGGTCGGATTCGATTCCCTGGTTCGGGCCATGGAAGAGTCGCTGCCGCCGTACCGAAGCCAACACATTCAGACCAACGCCAAGGCCCTGCGAGCCGGTTTCGATGCCGTGCCCCAGGATGTGGTCCCGGCCTGGCCGACGGTGGAGTCATGAGCGACGAGACCGTCACGAGTCGCGGCACGGTCGCCATTGCCACCTCGCGTTGCAAGGGATGCGAACTCTGCATCCCCGCGTGCCCGCCTCAGGTGCTGACCATGTCCGAGGCGGTGAATGAATTGGGCTTTCGCTTTCCGGAACTCTATCCCGGCTGCACGGGCTGCCGCGCTTGTCTGCTGGTCTGCCCCGATTTTGTGTTCGAGGTCTACCAGTTCGAAACTCCCGTCGAGCACGAGGGGACGCGATGACGCGGCGCCTGATGGAGGGGTCCGAGGCCATCGCCGAAGCGGCGATTGCCGCCGGCTGCCGCTTCTTCGCCGGATATCCCATGACGCCTTTCACCGAGGTTCTCGAGTGCTTCGCGCGCAGACTGCCCGAGGAGGGAGGCACCTGTGTCAACGCCGAGAGCGAACTCGAGGCGGTCGGGATGGCCTGGGGGGCCGTCGCCACCGGTGCGAGGTCGGCGACCGGTTCCACGGGGCAGGGGCTGAGTCTGATGCAGGAGTCGCTGTCGGAGATCACCCGGGCGGAGCTCCCCCTGGTGGTGTTCAACATGTCCCGGGGACAGGCGGACTACTACCAGGCCACCCGCGGTGGAGGCCACGGCGACTATCGCCACATCGTGCTGGCGCCCATCGATCTCCACGAGGCCGTGGAGCTGACGCAGCTCGCCTTCTACCTGGCGGATCGCTGGCGGAATCCGGTTCTCATCTATGGCGACTACGTGTTGGCCCACACCTCCGAGGCGGTCGATGTATCGCCCCTCGCATTCGATGCGCTGCCCGACAAAGACTGGGCCGTGGACGGCAGCCTCGGAGGCACCGGCCGCTCGCGGGTGGTGAACTCCCTGGGCTTCGAGAAGGGGAGCTACGAGATCGATCCCGAGACTTTCTGGCAGCGATTGCAGGAGAAGCACGAGGCGATTGCGCGCAAGGAGGCTCGCGTCGAATCGGAGTTCACCGACGATGCCGAGTTGATCGTCGTGGCCTTCGGCACCGCGGCGCGCTTCGTTCGCCACGCCGTTCGCTCGCTGCGGGAACGGGGCGTGCGGGTCGGCTACCTGCGGCCGATCACGTTGTGGCCTTTTCCGACTCGCGAGCTCGCCAGCGCCGTCGAGGGTGCGGAACGGGTGGCGGTATTCGAGCTGAACGCCGGTCAGATGATCGACGACGTTCGACTCGCGGTTCTGGGTCGCGTCCCCGTCGTGCCGATCGGCGGCATTTCCACCGACGTCGCCGGATTCGGGGTCGGCTCACTCCTGGACTCGGAGCGGATTCGGGATCGCATCGAGAACGCACGGACGGAGGCAAGATGAGAGAGCGAACGCCGCTACCCACTACCACGGCGCCGAGCCAACCGGCCCGACAGGTCGGCGAGTTCAAACCCGGGCTTCTGCTGAATGAGACGCACCACCTGTGCCCGGGCTGCGGGGAGCCGCTGGTCGTCCGGATGCTGCTCGAGGCCATCGAGGAGCTCGACGCGGCTTCGCGCAGCATCGGGGTGGTGGGGATCGGCTGCTATACGACCTTCTCCACCTCGATCGATCTCGACCTGATCCAGGCCCTCCACGGGCGTGCCCCGTCGGTGGCGACCGGGGCCAAGCGCATGCGCCCCGATGCACTCGTCTTCACACTGCAAGGGGATGGCGACATGGTGAACGAGGGTCTTCAGGAGGTGATCCACACGGCGGCCCGGGGCGAGTCGGTAACCTGTGTGCTGCTGAACAACGGGGTTTTTGGCGAGACCGGCGGTCACATGACCTCGACCACCGCGCTTGGCCAGCGAACCAAGACCAGCCTCGACGGTCGAGATGCCGACTACCACGGCTTTCCGATCCTGATTGGCGATCTCCTCGCCCAGCTCGAGGGAACCGCC
>JAZFUU010000186.1:0-5546 GCA_036447375.1 Myxococcota bacterium | reverse complement strand
GCGTCGACCTGAATCTCGTCGGTGAGGAGGTTGGAGTTGACGCCCGCGTGCTGGCGGGCGACCCGCATCTGGGCTCCCTCGGCGTCGTGGCCGAAACCGTGGGGAAGGCTCACGACTCCCGGCATCATCTCCTCGCTCACGACCACCGGTGCTTCGATCGCCCCCACCCGCGACTGGATCCGGGCCCGAGCGCCGTCGACGAGTCCCAGGCGTTTCGCGTCGGTCGGGTGCACGAGGAGCGTGCAGCGATCTCGTCCCTTCGCCAGGGCGTGGACGTTGTGCATCCACGAGTTATTCGAGCGCAGATGGCGCCGGCCCACCAACATCAGCCGATCGTCACCCGCGCGCTCGTCCAGTCGCTCGCGCAGGCGTGAGACGTCGTCGCTGAGCAGCGCCGGAGCGAGTTCCACGGCGCCGCTCTCGGTGCTGAGCATGCCGGGCAGCCGCGGCTCGAGAGCCCCGAAGTCCAGTCCGTGCTCCGCGTCTCGCAGTACCTCGAGCGAAAGACCCGATTGACCCGGTTCGAAGTGGTCGCCGTAGGGCCCGGCCCGCAACATCAGGTCGAGAAGCCGCTCGGGGCCGCGGCGGTCGCCCAGCTGTCGGCGCGCTTCTTCGACCGACACGTCCGGGCACGAGGATTCCGGCGAGCCCACTGCGGAGGAGAGCAGGTGCGAGAACACCAGGTCATCGACGGCATCGGCATTGGCTCCGTTTGTGCGGCCGGCGAGTTCGGCGAGAATTTCCCACTGATCACGCGAATCTTTCGGGGGTTCGAGGACCCGGGGCGAATACTTCGCGACGTTGCGAACCGAGAGCCCATAGAAGACGAGGTCGTAATTGGATCGCTCCAGGGGTGAGGTCGGCGGCAGGATGACGTCGGCGAATCGTGTGGTTTCGTTCAGGTAGATGTCGACGGACACCATGAATTCCAGCGATTCGAGGGCGCGGGCCAATCGGTTTCCATTGGGGGTCGAGAGAACCGGATTGCCGGCCACCGTGACCATGGCGCGAATCGACTCGTCTCCCGCTTCGTCGATCTCCTCGGCCAGTGCCGCCACCGGAAGCTCTCCCAGCGTCTCGGGCAGTCCGCGCACGCGGGAATGCCAGCGAGCGTGGGCCAGCTGGCGCGGTTCCGACGGGTCGGTTAGCGGCCCGGTGGCCGCCCGGGGAAACATCACGCCGCCGGGACGGTCGAGATTTCCGGTGAGCGTATTCACAACGTCGACGAGCCAACTCGCGAGGGTGCCGAACTCCTGAGTGCAGGTGCCCGTTCTCCCGTAGCAGGCGGCGCGCTCGGCCGCGGCGAAGCGGCGGGCGAGATCGCGCACGCGAGAGGCTTCGATCCCCGTGGCGGCCGCCACGGCCTCCGGCGCGAATGCCTTCGCCAGGGTCTGCACCGCTTCCACGCCTCGCACGTGGGATTCGAGGCGATCCAGCCCCACGAGTTTCTCATCGAACAGCGTGTGAACCAATGAGAAAAGAAAGTAGGCGTCGCTTCCGGGTCGGATGAACAGGTGCTCGTCTGCGAGGCGAGCCGTTTCGCTTCGGCGCGGATCGATGACCACCAGCTTCCCGCCTCGGGCACGCAGTGCCGCCAGCCGACCGGGCATATCGGGCGCCGTCATCAGGCTCCCGTTGGAGGCGATCGGATTGGCGCCGAGCACGAGCAGGAAGTCGGTGCGGTCGAGGTCGGGGATGGGGATCGAAAGCGGCGCCCCGAACATGAGGGAGGCGCTGAGCATCTTGGGAAGCTGATCGACGCTCGAGGCCGAGAAGCGGCGCCGCGTTCCCAGCCCGCGCAGCAGCGGTGCCAGGTAGAGGGTCGCGCCCAGATCGTGGACGTTCGGGTTGCCCACATAGGTACCGATGGCGTCGCCGCCGTGAGCCGTGCGCACCTCTCGCAGCCGGGTGGCGGCGAACTCGAAGGCTTCCTCCCAGCCGATTTCCCGCCAATCCGATCCCACGCGCCGAATCGGCCGGCGCAGACGGTCCGGATCTTCCTGAAGACCCTTGAGGCCGTAGGCCTTGGGGCAGATATAGCCGCGGCTGAAGGTATCGTCGACGTCTCCGCGAATGGTCGCGACCGTCCCGGCTTCGCGATCGACTTCGACGGAGATGCCGCATTTCGCCTCGCAGAGTGGGCAGGTGCGGTGGATGATCTCGGTTCGGGCGCGGTGCGTCGCCATCGTCGATTCTCCCCGTTCGTATTGCGCTTCAGAGTACCCGAATCGCGGCTGTCCGCTTTCCACTCGCTGCCCGGCCCGATCGGGGCCGATCGAAGCCGATCGAAACCCATTGAAACCTATCGAAACCGTCAGGGGGCAAGTCCGCTCGGTCCCGGTGGGAAGAACAGCCGTGTCTGTGCGATCGACAGGTCGTCGGCGTCGACCCGGCGATCGCCGTTCAAGTCGAAATGGGGCACGTAGCGGCGCCCGATGGCGCGAGCGATGAGTTCCACGTCCCCGGCGGGCAGTCGACCCCAGCTGGTCGTGACCGTTCCGTCGTTGTCCACGTCGGGGTCACAGAGGTTTCCGAAGCCATCTCCATCCGTATCGCGTTGGGAGGGGTTCGGCAGATCCACGCAATTGTCTTGGCGATTGGCGATGCCATCGCCGTCCAGGTCATCGGGTTCGCGGGTGACCGGATTCGGGACCCGCATCAGGGGGTCTCCCACGTAGAGATTCATCCAGCCGAGGAAGGGCACGCTGCGGAAGTACGCTTCGATGACTGGAACGCCCTGGGCGTAGCGACGCAGGAACACGTGGGGGCGCGCCACGGCGGTGAGGGTCGGCTCATAGACATGCCCCGAGGCCCCCGCGATGCCGCCCCGGACTAGGTCGGCGATCAGCGACTGCCCGTACTCGGCGGGCTCCGTAAAAGTGCGGCCGTTTGTACTGACGAGATTGCAGGCGACCGCCTGCCTGCGAAAGGTTCCCGGGTAGAGTCGTCCGCCGATTCGGCCGTAGAAGGGCGCACTCGCGTTGCCCGAGTCGTTGCTTCCCCAAGAGGCATAACCGGCGATGAACGGCACGTCCGATCGGAAGAGTGCGCTCTGATCGTGAAGGACGAACAGACCCAGGGATTTCAGCACCGCCGCCGCGGGCGCGAGGAGCGTCAGGTTTCCGCCGACCCGATTGGTCTGGCGCGGATCTTCATCGATCAGGTAGGGGCCCGGAGTGGCGCGGCCCTGGGCGGCGTCGATCAGTGCCTTCACGTCTGCCGGCACCCCGGTCTGGGAATCGAGAGGGGTCTGGTAGCCATCGAGTCGGGCAACCATGTATCGGAGTGGGGCGCTCGGCTGCTCGCGGCGGAAATCGGCGAAGCTGCGATCGGAGCCGAAATAGGGATTCGTCATCCCGACCACACCCGGTCGACCGTCGGCCCCTGAGAAGAGGAGGGCGAGCTCGGCGTCCACCGAAGCCCGGGAACTGTCTCGCAGCAGTGTCGGCGACATGCTCGAACCCGGTCCCGTGACGCGCAGCGGGATCCCCTTGGTCGTGACGATGATCTCGATCTGCTCGGCGAGTTTCGATTCCGTGAGCCACTGCATGAGCGGATCGCGGATGTGCATCACGAATGCGCCACGGGTGATGCTTTCGTCTCGGCGGTCGCCGAGGGAGGAGTCGCGCAGCGGCACCGACAGTCGCAGCACATTGGCCGTGGGGACGTTGCGCGAAGCCCGATAGTACTCACCCACGGCGATTGAAATCGGACTCTCGCCATTGACGAGAATCAGAATTTCGGGATGGAAGCGAGCGCTCTTCCCCTGGGTCGCCTCCTCGAGACCGGCCGCCGGCGGGGAAGCCGTCAGGGCCAGCAGGACGGTCCCCAGGCTGGCCGCTCCGGCCATGTTTCCACGGCCAGGTCCCCGGCGTCGGTTCTGGCGCCCGGTTCGATTCCGGGTGGCGAGTTTTTCGCCCATGGGCCCCCCGCCTTCGAAACCCGCGCCCGTTTCGATGCTAGCAGTGGTGCGCGGCGAAGTGGCGGATACACTAGCCGCCCCGCTTTCGCGAGGTCGATTTCCATTGGCACAGCAGTTCGTCTACACCATGCAGAATCTGGGAAAAGTCGTTCCCCCCAATCGTGTGATCCTCGAAGACATCACCCTGGCCTTCCTGCCGGGTGCCAAGATCGGCGTGCTGGGCGCCAACGGAGCTGGCAAGAGCAGCCTGTTGCGCATCATGGCCGGCGTCGATGACGACTTCGTGGGCGAGGCCCAACCCGCGGCGGGAGTCCGCGTGGGTTTTCTCACGCAGGAGCCCGAGCTCGATCCCAACAAAGACGTGCTCGGGAACGTCGAAGAAGGCGTATCGGAGCTGCGCGAGCTGCTTCACCGATTCGAGGCGGTGAGCGCGAAGTTCGGGGAGCCCCTGGATGATGACGCGATGGCGGCGCTGCTCGATGAGCAGGCGGGGCTCCAGGATCGAATCGATGCGGCGGGGGCGTGGGAGCTCGACCGCTCCCTGGAAGTGGCGATGGATGCCATGCGCTGTCCACCCGGAGACGCGGATGTCTCGACCCTATCGGGTGGCGAGCGGCGCCGCGTGGCGTTGTGTCGCCTGTTGTTGCAGAAGCCGGATCTGCTCCTCCTCGACGAACCCACCAACCACCTCGACGCGGAATCCGTTGCCTGGCTCGAGCGATTTCTCCAGGAGTACTCGGGGACGGTCGTCGCTGTCACCCACGACCGCTACTTCCTCGACAATGCTGCGGGATGGATACTCGAGCTCGACCGCGGACGTGGAATCCCGTGGAAGGGCAACTACTCGTCCTGGCTCGAACAGAAGAGCCAGCGGCTCGCGGTGGAGGAGAAGCAGGCCACGGCGCGTCAACGCACCCTGGAGCGCGAGCTCGAGTGGGTGCGCATGTCGCCGCGGGCGCGTCAGGCGAAGAGCAAGGCCCGGCTGAATGCCTACACGACGCTTCGGGCCGAAGAGGAACGCCGTCTCTCGGAGTCCGTCGAGATCTCGATTCCCCCGGGACCGCGCCTGGGCGACGTCGTGGTGGAGGCGGAGGGATTGCGAAAGGGTTTCGTCGATCGACTGTTGATCGACGACCTGAACTTCTCGTTGCCCCCGGGAGGGATCGTGGGAGTGATCGGCGGCAACGGTGCGGGCAAGACCACCTTGTTTCGGATGATCGTCGGTGAGGAGAAGCCGGATGCTGGATCCCTGCGGTTGGGCGAGACCGTGACCGTTGCCTACGTGGACCAGACTCGCGACGCGCTGAAACCAGAAGAAACTGTCTGGGAGTCGATCAGTGGTGGCGTCGATCTGTTTCGCGTGGGTTCGCGGGAGATTCGCTCTCGGGCGTACGTCGCCGCATTCGGCTTTCGCGGTGCCGATCAGCAGAAGCGCGTGGAACACCTCTCGGGGGGCGAGCGCAATCGCCTGCACCTCGCCCGGGTCTTGCGGGCCGGCGGCAATTTGTTGCTTCTCGACGAACCCACCAACGACCTCGACGTCGATACGTTGCGCGCCCTTGAGGATGCCCTGCTCGGCTTCGCGGGCTGCTCCGTGGTGATCTCCCACGATCGCTGGTTCCTG
>JAZFUU010000185.1:0-9337 GCA_036447375.1 Myxococcota bacterium | reverse complement strand
CCCAGTACGC
Source organism: Myxococcota bacterium (assembly GCA_036447375.1). Classification (GTDB taxonomy): domain Bacteria; phylum Myxococcota_A; class UBA9160; order UBA9160; family SMWR01; genus JACZXC01. The sequence goes on along the minus strand of JAZFUU010000185.1, from coordinate 9,327 downwards.
GCTGGGCGATGATGTTGCGCTGGATCTCGGAAGTGCCACCGGCAATGGTGTTGCCGAAGCTGTAGAGATATTGGCGTGCCCAGGGCGGCGCCCCCTCGCTCTCATCGAACGCGTGCCGCTCGAAGGCGACGTCGAGGGCTGCGGGACCCTCGGCCTCCAGGGCGATCAGGCAGAGCTTCTGCTCGAGCTCGCTTCCCAACAGCTTCATCACCGAGTGCTCCGGCGAGGATTTTCCCCGGGCGACCTTGGCAAAGCCGCGATAGCCCATGTACTTGAGCGCCTGGCTTTCGACGTAGAGCGCGGCCACCTGATCGCGGAAGCGGGGATCATCGCCCCGGCGCTCGCCGTTCGGCCCGGTCTTCGAACCCAGGTCGATGAGCGCGCCGATCTTTTGCTCGATGCGCGCGACCTGGCTGGTCCAGAGCATGCCGCGTTCGTGGGCGAGGGATCCGGTCGTGATCGACCAACCCTGATTGAGAACGCCCACCAGGTTTTCGCTCGGCACCTCGACGTTTTCGAAGTAGACCTCGTTGAAGTCGGCGCGATCCTTGTCCACCAGCTCCGGCAGGGGCCGGATACTGATCCCGGGGCTCGCCATGTCGATGATGAGCACACTGATGCCCTTGTGCTTGGGCGCGTCGGGATCGGTGCGCACGAAGCAAAAACAGAGATCCGAGTGGGCCGCCCCCGACGTCCACACCTTCTGTCCGTTCACGACGAAGCGATCGTCTTCGAGGTTCGCCCGGGTCGAGAGAGCGGCGAGATCGCTCCCGGCGCCGGGTTCGCTCATGCCCAGGCACCAACTGATTTCGCCGCGCAGGGTGGGAACGAGATAGCGCCGCTTCTGGTCCTCACTGCCGTAGTCCCGAATCGACGGTGCGATGATCGTGAGCCCCTGCACATTCGTGGAGCGCATCAGCGGAATGCACGCCATCTCCTCGAAATAGACCAGCTGTTGAATCGGGGTCGCGTTGCGTCCGCCGAGCTCGGTCGGCCAGCCCGGCACGAGCCAGCCGGCATCGAACAGGCGTTGCTGCCAGGCGCGCGCCCAATCGGTGATGTGCCCCGATGAGAGCCACGGGTCCGCGCGCACCACCTCCGGATCGGGCTGGTTCTCGGCCAGCCAGGACCGCAGCTCCTCGCGAAAGCGCTCGGTCTCCACGTCGTACCGAAGGTGCATACGACAACCATAGAACCCCGCGGTCGCCGGCGGCAACCGATGCCGACGAGATCCGCGAGGCGAGCCGCTGGCTCGCCGTGCGGGTCCAAGGCCGAAGGCCGCGGAAGTAGATCGGACGGGCCCGCCGATAACCCGCTGCGAGGCGAACCGCGGGTTCGCCGTGCGGGCAGGCGGGCTCCGCCCGCCGATAACCCGCTGGGCTAGACTCTATCCGGCTGCCCCCCCCGGAGTGTTGGCGTGCTGCAGGGATACGTTCATCCGGATTTCTGGGCGGTGGCCCAGATCTTTACCCGACAGATTCCACGCTCTCGACCGGGCGGCGCGGCGGTCTGCGTCTACCACCGAGGCGAAATGGTCGTGGATATCTGGGCGGGCTCTCGGGACGCCGAGGGCCGACCCTGGCAGTCCGACACCCTGGCGCTCTCGTACTCCACAACCAAGGGAGTGACGTCCACACTGCTTCACATTTTCGCGGACCGCGGGCTGATCGATTACGACGAACCCGTCTCCAACTACTGGCCCGAGTTCGCGCAGAGCGGGAAGGAAGGCATCACCGTTCGCCACCTTTTGTGCCACGAGGCCGGCCTCTACGGAATTCGATCGATCATCGACAGCGGCAAACGGATACTCGAGTGGGACTACATGGTGGAAGCACTCGCCGACAGCATCCCCGCGCACCCACCCGGCGAAGCCCACGGCTATCACGCGCTGACCTTTGGTTGGCTGGTGGGCGAGCTCATCCAACGCGCGACGGGGCGATCCTTCACCGAAGCGCTGGAGACGGAGATCGCGGCGCCCCTCGAACTGGACGGGATGTACATCGGCCTCCCCAAGGACCAGATGTACCGGAAAGCCCAGCTGATTACTCCGGTGTATCAGCGCTTGGCTCCCCCCGAGAAACGCCTCGCGCGCATGGTCAAGCCCCTGCACCGCGTGCTCCGCCTGGCTCGGGTCGATCTGTCCGACATGGCCTCGGCCATGGTTCCCCGGGGCATGGAAGAAGTCGACTTCAACTCGGAGGATTTCGCCGCGGTCTCCATCCCCTCAGCCAACGGAATCTTTACGGCGCGTTCCCTGGCGAAGATGTACGCCGCACTGGCGAACGGAGGCCAGTGGAATGGCGTGCGCCTGTTGTCGCGGGCCACCCTGCGCCGCGCCGCGGAGATCCAGAATCGGGGAATCGGCCGGGTCATTCCCTTTCCCATGCACTGGCGGCTCGGCTACCACCGCGTTCCCACGTTTCGCGTCAAGGTTCCGCGCGGATTCGGCCACTTCGGTTTCGGAGGCTCGGGTGGATGGGCGGATCCCGACCGCAATCTGTCGGTAGCGATGGTGCTGAACAGCGGCACCGGAACTCCCTTTGGCGATCTGCGCATGGTGCGGATCGGAAGCGCAGCCGCGCGCTGCGCCGAGCGCCGCTGAACTCTCGCGCGGTTTCCCAGCCGGCGCGACTCGATGCGGCGCGAACGAGCGAGTCCACATGCATGGCGTGACCCTGGGCCTGATCTCAGCGCTCCTTTTTGGGGCTTCGACACCGGCGAGCAAGCTTCTGCTGGACGCTTTCACGCCCCTTCAATTGGCGGGCCTACTCTACCTGGGCGCTGCTCTGGGGGTGGCTCCCCGAATCGCCTACGAGCGTCGCGGTCGACGCCCCGTTCGACTCGATCGGCTCAACCGGGCCCGTCTGTTCGGCGCGGTCGTCTTCGGCGGACTGCTCGGTCCGGTCCTGCTCCTGATCGGACTGCGCAGCGCCGCCGCGGCGCCGGTGTCCCTGATCCTGAATCTCGAGATGGCCGCGACGGCGGTCCTTGGCGTTCTCTTGTTTCGGGAGCCACTCTCTCGCAGCGGCTGGCTCGGCGTGATCGGCATCGTCGCTGCCGGCGGGTTGATCTCGAGCGATGCGGGTTGGCCGGGAATCAGCAGTGGACTCTGGGTCGCAGCGGCCTGCATCTGCTGGGGGCTCGACAACCACCTCACGGCGCTGATCGATGGCATCACCCCGGCGGGCAGCACCTTCGTAAAGGGCACCATCGCCGGAGTGACCAATCTCGCCCTCGGTGTCGCTCTCGTACCGATGCAGGCGCCGCTGTTGCTTGTGGGAGCCGCACTCGCTGTGGGCGCGATCTCCTACGGTGCCAGCATCGCCCTCTACATCGCCTCGTCTCAGCAGCTGGGGGCGACCCGGGCCCAGGGACTCTTCGCATCCGCACCCTTTTTCGGTGCGGCGCTCGCTTTCCTCGTCCTGGGCGAGGCCATCACCCCCCTCCAGGGAGTGGCGGCAATCGTCCTGGTGGCCTCGGTGGTGTCACTGTTCGTCGCACAGCATCGGCACGAGCACGCCCACGGGGCCGTGGATCACATCCACGCCCATCGCCACGACGACGACCACCACGACCATGAGCACCCGGGAATCCCCACGTCGACGCGCCACAGCCACTGGCACAGCCACGAGCCCGTCGTCCACGCCCACCCTCACTGGCCGGACCTGCACCACCGACATCGGCATTGAAACGGTCCCCGCTACTCGAAGTGACCCGTCATCGGAACAAAGAGAACAGGGAAGATGGTCTCGACAACAATTCCCGTGGGGGTTCGCGTGTGGATCTCGAGCTGCTGTGAAGTGTCGCCCACCGGCATCAGCAGGCGGCCCCCGACGGCGAGCTGTTCCAACAGGGCCGGCGGCACCGCGGAAGCCGCAGCCGTCACCAGGATCGCGTCGAAGGGAGACGCCGCGGGCCAACCCCGATAGCCGTCACCGTGACGCACCCGAATCGAGCCGTATCCCAAGCGCTCGAGGGTTTCCCCGGCCGATGCCGCCAGCGCTTCGATGATCTCGATCGTAAACACCTCCGATACGAGTTCTGCCAGAATCGCGGCCTGGTAGCCCGAGCCCGTGCCGATCTCGAGCACCCGCCCGTCCGGTTGCAGACGCGCCAGCTCCGCCATCACCGCGACGATGTAGGGCTGGCTGATGGTCTGATCGTGCCCGATGGAAAGCGGCCGGTCTTGGTAGGCGGAATCCCGCGAGCCCGGCGGCACGAATTCATGGCGCGGGACCTTTCGCATCGCCGCGAGCACGCGCGGATCGGCGACGCCTCGCGCCTCGATCTGTTGGGCCACCATTTTTTCGCGCGAGGCACCGGGCTCCTCGCCGAATCGCGAAGAACGAGTGGACGGGACGATGGGATCACCACAGGCCATCAGCAGGGCCGATGCGGCCGGCACGACTCGCTTCAACGCGATGCCCGCGCGGCTGCTCACGAAAGGATCGCACCCTTTTCCCCCAACCGGGTGCGCAGGGTTCCCACCTCCAGGTCCGGGGGATCGATGCCGGCGCGCACGGCGAGCGCGGCCGCGGTGCCGGCGGCCTCCCCGGTGGCCATGCACGCCGGAATTTCCTTGGTGGCGTGGTGTACCCGGTGATCCACCGAAATGCAGCGACCGGCCACGAGCAGGTTCGGAAGCTCTTGCGCCAGCAGGCATCCGTAACGAATCTGGTAGATGGCACCGTATCGGGTCCAGTGTCCCGTCACCGCCACGGCGTCGTCGAAGGAACGATCCACATCCCGCCGCTCGAGGACGCTTCGTCCCCGCAGGCGTCGGCTCTCGGTAATGCCCAGCTGTTCGGCAATCCGGCACAGGTGCGACTGCTCGAATCCCGGGACCTCTCGACGCAGGCGATCGACCTCCTGCATGACCCGCTTGCGGCACTCGAGTTCCGCGTAGGTCAGATCTTCGGGGGAGGTGGCATCGATCCGGCGCGACACCTTCTCGGTGGCACCCCAGGGAAACAGGACCTTGCCGTCGCCGATCGCGTGGAAGCAGCCAGCGCCCGCGTCGATTACCGCAGCCACGTCTTTCACTCCGCCCATGGTGAACCAGAGCCAGGGCAGAACCTCCTCACTCTCGTGCTGGCAGCCGGCGGCCGCAAACACGTCGCCATCGCCGGTCGCGTCGATCACCACGGACGCACGCACGGCGAACCGGCCGGATTTCCCCTGGAACACGACCCCTTGCAGGCGTTCGTCCTCGAGAATCGGATCGCAGGCCCAGGCGTGAAACAGCAGCCGCACGCCGGATTCCTCGACCATCTGGTTGAACGCGAACTTCATGTCTTCGGGCTCGTAGGCCACGGAATAGCGGACGCTGTGGGGTCCGTGGCCCCAGAGCAGGCCCCAGCGTTGATCGCGGCGCACTTTCGCTGCGTCTGAGCTTCCCCACTCTTCGCGGGGCGGAGAGTACGCGGCGCCGCGTTTTTTGAGCCGATCCGTCACTTCCTCGCACAGGCCCGCAATCACCTGGCGGCCGCGGCCATCATCGAGGGTCAACAACAGGATGATGAGGCCGGCGGTGGCGAGGCCACCCAGGTAGCCGTAGCGCTCGACCAGAAGAACGTCGGCGCCGTTCCGCGCGGCAGCCACCGCCGCGGCGACCCCGGCGGATCCGCCCCCCACCACGAGAACCTCCGTCTGGTAGCGGACCGGCGTCCGGCGCGCCGGCTCTTCGAGAGACGGAAAAGGTTCTTCGGAACGACTCATCTCGCCCGGCACACGGTAGCTCGCGCTATGGTCTTTGCTTCGGGAAGGCTTGGCGCCGCTCCTTCGACGGAAACATGGCGAGCATGGGGAATCGGAAATCGGCTCGCGGGCTCGCTGTCCTGTGCGGTCTGCTGCTGTGGAACCCCTGGCTCGGGTGCGACACCGGCCCCGAGACCGACCGCTGGTTCGTTCCCCGCATCGAGAAGCCCTCCTACCCCTACAGCGGCGGGCCGCGCATCCTGATCGACGCCGGTCACTTCAACACGCACACGCTAGAGGACCGGTACCAGTCCTTGGCGGCGCTGGCTCGGGCGGACGGCTACCGCGCGCAGTCGTTCTCCGCTCGCTTCTCTTCCGAATCCCTGGCACGGGCGGATATCCTCGTCGTGGCGAATGCGCTCCACGAGCGAAACCGGGTTCGGAGACCTCCGGCCGTCAAAAACTGGGCACTGCCAACGCCCTCGGCCTTCGACCCGGATGAGATCGAGGCGATTAGGCACTGGGTCGAAGGGGGCGGCGCCCTCCTGCTGCTGGCCGATCACATGCCGTTCGCAGGTGCCGCCGCCGACCTCGCTGCGGTCTTCGGAATCCACTTCGACAACAGCTTCGCCATCGACGCGGAGCGGGAGCGCTCTCTCGGCGATACAGCGGAGGCGGTTTCCCAGGTCGCCGTTTTCGATCGCGCCGGCGGCGGTCTCGCCGACCACGCCATCAGCCGCGGTCGCAACCCGGTCGAACGAGTGAACTCCGTCGCTACCTTCGGCGGCCACGCGTTTCGCGCCGACGAGAACGTGATGCCGTTGCTCGTGATGGGTCCGTCAACCGTCTCGCTGATGCCCCAGGTGGCCTGGGAATTTTCCGCCGACACCCCTCGGCGTTCCGCGGCCGGCTGGCTCCAGGCCGCAACGTTGCACTTCGGTGAGGGGCGCGTCGCCGTATTCGGCGAGGTGGGGCTCTTCGGTGTCCAGACGAGTGAGACCGGGGTCCGGGTCGGATTCAACTCGGCCGCTGCGGGAGAGAACCCCCGATTCCTGCTGAACGTGCTGCACTGGCTGTCGGGGCTGCTCGAGGACGCGGGAAGCGCGACCCGGACAGGGGAACCGTGAATCGCCGCTTGCTCGAATCCGTGCTCGAAGCCCTGGCTCCGTCGGGAGGAGCGTTTCCCGAAGGCGCGCAGTCGTTTCCACTGGTGGACTCGACGGAAGAGTTCGTGCAGTCAACGGGCGCGGCGGCGGGTTTTCGCCTGCTACTTCGGGCCATCGATCTCTCGCCGTTCTTCCTGAGACCTTTCAAATTCCGCCGTTTCTCCCGGCTTTCACTCGAAGAGCGCGAACAGATCCTCGAAGCCTGGGAATCGTCCCGCTTCTGGCCCCGGCGCCAGGTCCTGCGCGCGTTCAAGCTCCTCGCACTCTCGCAGTTCTATGCGCGGCCCGAGGTCCAGTCGCGACTCGGCTACGTCCACCCCCTGGAACGGGTTCCCCTCGACGATTCCCGAATCCAACCCGGGGAGACGCTCGAAACCCCCGCCGCCCCGAGCCTCGGCGAAAGCACAGGCGTCATCGTCGTGGGAACCGGGGCCGGCGGTGCCGTTGTCGCCGCCGAGTTGGCCGAAGCGGGGTGGGAGGTCGTGATGCTCGAAGAGGGCCGGCAGCACAGCGATCGCGACTTCACCGCGGAAGCCTTGACCCAGGTGCGAGCGCTCTACCGCCAGGGGGGCCTCACCGGAGCGATCGGCAACACCTACATTCCGATTCCCCTCGGCTGCGCCGTCGGCGGCACCACGACCATCAACTCCGGCACGTGTTGGCGCACACCGGAAACCGTGCTGGCGCGCTGGGAGACCGAATTCGGAATTCCCAATCTCGCCAACGGGGGCCTGGCCGGGGAATACGAGCGCGTCGAGAAGGCGATCGGCGTCGGGCCGGTTCCCGAGTCGCTGCTGGGTCCCGGAGATCGACGCATGCGTCAGGGGGCCGAGGCCCTGGGCTTTCTCGGGGCGCCGATCCCCCGCAACGCGGTCGGGTGCCGCGGCACCGGCGTTTGTGTCTTCGGCTGCCCGCGGGGCGCGAAGCAATCGATGAACGTCTCCTACGTTCCCCGGGCCCTCGCCGCCGGAGCGCGTCTCTACACCCGGTGCCGCGTGGACCAGATCTGGGTGGAAGCAGGGAAGGCCCGCGGCGTCCGTGGAACCCGACTGGACTCCCACGGCCAACCCGAGGGAGCCTTTTCGATCCGGGCGCCCCGGGTCGTGGTCGCGGCTGGCGCCCTGTTGACTCCGGGATTGCTGGCGCGAAGCGGCCTCGCGGGTCGGAGGTCGTGCATCGGCCGCCACCTGCGCATCCATCCCGCCACCCGGGTGCTGGGCCGGTTCGACGAACCGATCCGCGCCTGGGAGGGCGTTCCCCAGAGCTACCACGTGCATGAATTCGAACCGGAGGGAATTTTTCTCCAGGGCATGTGGGTTCCGCCGGAGCTTCAAGCACCGGAGGTTCCCGGTGTCGGGCGGATCCACAAGGAGCGGATGGCCGCCTATGCGCAGATGGCTTCCTTCGGCGCATTGATCAGCGACACCTCGAGCGGCCGGGTGATCGGTCGCGGCGGCCAACCCCTGGTCTGGTACCGGATGAACCGAAACGATGTCCGACGGCTGTTGCGCGGGATCTCGATCGTCGCGCGCATGTTCTTCGCCGCGGGGGCGCGCGAGGTCTACTCCGGCGTTCGCCAGCAACCGATTCTAGATTCGATGGAAGCGGCCGAGGCCCTCGAACAGCGTCGGGTCCGGGCCGCCGACCTCGACATGATGGCGTTTCACCCGATGGGCACGGCGCGCATGGGAAGCCACCCGAATCGCTCGGCCGTCGATCCCAGAGGACGCCTGCGGACCGCCACGGGGGTCTGGGTCGCCGATGCGAGCCTGTTCCCCACGTCGACCCGGGTCAACCCACAGCTCACGATCATGGCGCTCGCCACGCGCGTCGCACAGAGCATGACCCGCTCGGCGTAAGACCGCTGAGGGCGCAAGATCGGGGGACCGGCATCCGCCGGACATGAGGGGGCGGAAGAGAAGCTTCAGGCGCGCGACTGGAGACTCCGCCAGCGGCGGTAGCGCTCGAGATAGCTGGTGGCCACGGCGGCGGCATCGGCATCGCCAACACCCAGCGAGCGCGCGTACTGGCGGACGTGGTCCTGCAGATAGGGCTCCGGCGGAAGCTCCACGAAGCGCTCCTCTTCGATCCGATCGAGCCGACGGATCCGGGTGCGCCGGCTGAGCTCTGCAATCGGGAGACCCAGGTGCTCGCGACAGCGTCGGAGATAACCGGCGGGGTCGGATGTATCCAGGCGCGGAAGCGAGGGTCGCTGTGAACCCACGCGTCGCTCGTGATTCGAGGAAGACGGCGCCTCGCCGAGCAGACCGTGGGTTGCCAGGGGGGGCATCGCTCTCTCGGATTCACCCGTTTCCGTGCTGCGCTCGAGGAATTCGGCGCTCAGCAGTCGATCGGCGATCGCCCCCACTCCCTCCGCAAACGAGCAGCCGGGGAAGAGCTGGAGTACGGGCTGTTGCCGGCTCACGGCGACGGGAACCCGGGGATCTCGGTCGAGTGCGCCGAT
>JAZFUU010000184.1:0-6111 GCA_036447375.1 Myxococcota bacterium | reverse complement strand
GGCCAGATCCGTTGCCACGGCCTAACCCTTCTCTGCGTCCTCATCGAGGGAGAGGTCATAGCCCGGCGTCTCGAACAGGTCTTCGTCGTTCGCCGTGGCCCCGTCGATGGGAGGCACCGTGTTCCCGGAATTCAACGTCTGGCCGTCCTGGGAAGTGATGACCAATTCTTCATCCCCGGACCCGTTGTCGGGGGGCACTTCGAGATCCGGTACGAAGTGCGAACGGACGTTTATCGCGGGTCGCTCCACGAGGTTGATTCTGTGCGCCGTCGCCACCTCCGGCGACAGGGTTTCGCCTCCCAACTGGCCGACGACGCCGATCGCCACCATCTGGGAGCGCGGATCCGGGGGGGGTGGTTTGAGGGCGTTGCCGCTCGCGTCGGTCTCTACCGCCTCGATCCGCTGCGTTCGTCCGCTGTGGATGATCGCTTCCATGTCCGTGTTCGAGAGGCCCGACGAGAGCGAAATCGTCGCCGAGGCCTCTTCTGCGGTTTCGCGGTCCCGCGCGGTCACGTTCACGATGCCGTCGGAATTGATCTCGAAGGAGATGTCGATCTCCACTTCGCCGCGTCGAGCTTTCTTGAATCCGGAGAACTCGAACTGTCCCAGTAGCTCGTTCTCATCAGCCTGCCGGGATTCGCCCTGGTAGACCCGAATTTTCACGGATTCCTGATGATCCTGGAAGGTCGTGAAGGTGCGGGTCTGCTCGATCGGAACCGGCGTGTTGCGCTCGATCACCGGTTCCGCCAGACCGCCCGCCACGCCGATCCGCAACGAGAGCGGGGTGACGTCGAGCAGGAAGGCGGTCCGATCCTCGTTCACCAGCGTGGCCGCGTGGATGGCCGCGCCCATGGCTACGACCTGGTCTGGGTCGACGTCTGCCTGGGGCTCCTGCTGGAAGTAGTTGGTCACTGCGTCACGAATCACGGGGAGTCGGGTGGGGCCTCCCACCAGGATGACGCCGTCCAGGTCCGCCGCGACGACGCTGGCCTGCTGCAGGGCCTCGTCACAGACCTTGAAGGTGCGCTGGATCAGGTCATTGATGAGACCGCTGAACTCATCCGTGGTGACCGTCCGCTCGAATGAGTAAGACTTGCCGTCCACCTGGATCACTTCGGGGATTCGGACCGCCACCTCGGATTCGAAAGAGAGCGCGTTTTTCGCCCCCTCGGCCGCCACCTTGAGCTTCTCCAGAGCGTACACGTCGTTCCGCAGGTTGATCCCGTGTTCGGCGCTGAACTGGTCCGCGAACAGATCGATCAGCCGATCGTCGAAGTCGTCCCCGCCCAGAAACGTATCGCCGCAGGTGGACAGCACTTCGAAGACGTCCGTTCCGATTTCGAGGACCGAGATATCGAAGGTCCCGCCACCCAGGTCGTAGACCGCCACCTTCTGCTCGAGGCCCTGGCCGAAGCCGTAGGCGAGGGCCGCGGCCGTTGGCTCGTTGAGAATGCGAAGGACCTCGAGACCCGCAATGCGACCCGCGTCCTTGGTGGCCTGGCGCTGGTTGTCGTTGAAATTGGCGGGAACGGTGATCACAGCCTTGTGCACCGGCTGTCCGAGTCGAGCCTCGGCGATCGATTTCATCTCACGCAGCACCATCGCGCCGATCTCGGGGAGCGAGAAGAGTTCGTCTCGCACCTTGACGCTGATTCCGTGATTCTCGGCCTCGCTGATCTCGTAGGCGCAGATGGCCCGGGCTTTCTTCACTTCCTCGGAAAAGAAGAACCGCCCGATCAGGCGCTTGGAGGAGGAGACCGTATTCGGAGGGTCGTGAATGACGTTGGCTTTCGCCGAATTGCCCACCGAGATGCCGCCGTCCTTCCCGAAGGCGACCACGCTAGCCGTGGTGGGCTCGCCGTAGGCGTTTGCAAGCACCCGGACCTCGCCGCCGCGCACCACAGCGACACACGAAGTACTGGTGCCCAGGTCGATTCCAAGGCCAATCTCGGACATGGATCCCTCGCGCGCGCGTTACACCGCCCCACCGGTATCGGCAGGATCGGAGGTTTCCTGAGGGTTCAGGGGCGGATCGGTGCGAAAGTCGCAGCTTTTCGGCCCGGGCTCGTGGTTCCCCGCGGCCCGGTTCCGCGGAGCTCACGAACCGGCAACTCCGGGTCCCTGCGGCGGCCGTCCGCGGCTCAGGGGGTGATCGGCCAGCGTCATTTCGGGCTGCGTGCTACCTAGAAACGAATCCCTCGGGGACAGCATGTCCGGTCATTCCAAGTGGTCCACGATCAAGCGGAAGAAGGGTGTCGCCGACGCTCGGCGCGGCAAGATCTTCACCAAGCTGATCCGAGAGATCGCCACCGCGGCGCGAATGGGCGGTGGAGAGCCCGATGCCAACTCCCGCCTGCGGCTCGCCATGGACAGGGCGCGACTGGCCAACATGCCCAAGGACAACATCCAGCGCGCGATCAAGACCGGGACCGGCGGCAATGACACGCAGGCCTACGATGAGGTCGCCTATGAAGGCTACGGGCCCGGGGGGACCGCCGTGTATGTCGAGGTCCTCACCGACAACAAGAACCGTACCGTGGGGGAGGTTCGCCACATCCTCACCCGGTATGGGGGCAATCTCGGAGCCAGCGGGTGCGTCGCCTACCTGTTCGACAAGATGGGGTCTCTCAGCTTCGACCGGCAGGGAATCGAGACCGATCAGCTGCTGGAAGCGGCCCTCGACGCGGGCGCCGACGACGTGACCGAAAGTGAGGACAGCATCGATGTCGTCACGAGTGTGGCGACTTTCGAGAAGACGAAGCGAATGCTCGAAAACGCGGGCTTCACCCCGACGAGGGCCGGTATCCTGATGCAGCCGTCGTCGACCGTGGCGCTGGAAGGGTCCCAGGCCGAGTCGATGCTGCGGCTCGCTGATGCGTTGGAAGAACTGGACGACGTCCAGAGTGTCTACGCCAACTTCGACATCTCCGAGGAGGAGATGGCTCGCATCGCGGGCTAGCATCCCGCGTGACCCGCGTCTGTGGCCAGGGGCTGGCGACTTCCTCCGATCGCCGGGCCCCATGGATCGGAACTCGAACTGGAACTCGAGATGGGATCGGAGGGTCCGCTGCGCATTCTGGGAATCGACCCTGGCTCGAAAGTGACCGGCTACGGGGTGGTGGACCGTCTCGGAGGGCATCGGCTGGTTCATGTGGCCTCCGGGAGCCTTCGCACGCCTCGAACGGCATCGCTGCCGGTGCGCCTCGACATCATCTATCGAGCGATCGGAGAGGTAATCGGGGATCATCGACCCGACGCCGTTGTCGTCGAGCAGGTGTTCGTGGCCTCCAACCCTCGCGCCGCGCTGGTGCTCGGTCATGCACGCGGCGTGGTCCTGGCGGCTGCGGCCGCCGCCGAGCTGGATGTGACCGAGTACGCTGCGACCCGAATCAAGGCCGCGGTCGCGGGGAGCGGTCGTGCTGGCAAGTCTCAGGTTCAACACATGGTGCGACGCCTCCTCGACCTCGAATCCAGCCCGGCCCCGGACGCGGCGGATGCCCTGGCGGCGGCGATCTGTCACGCGCATGCGGGCCGTCTGGCCGGTCTGAGCCTCGCGGACGGCTCCCCACGCGTCGGCGCGGGTCCGGGGTCCAGATCGTGATCGCGTGGCTGGAAGGCGTGTTGCGCGAGCTGGCTCCCACGCGAGTCGTGGTCGATGTGGGCGGTGTCGGCTATGAGCTGCACGTGCCGCTCTCCACGTTCACCGAGCTTCCCAACGAAGGGAAGTCCATCGCGTTGTATGTCCATACTCACGCCCGCGAGGGCGCGATCCAGCTGTTCGGATTTCACACGTCGGCCGAGCGCGAGGCCTTTGAACTCCTGCTGCGAGCCAGCCGGGTGGGACCCAAGTTGGCCCAGACCATCCTCTCCGGGATTTCTCCCGCCGAGCTTCTCGACGCGATTCGCGGCGGCAATCTGAACCTGTTGCGCGCGACTCCTGGAATCGGAACCAAGACGGCGGAAAGGATTCTGGTCGAGCTGCGCGACCGGACCCACGATCTGGCCGCGGCGATTTCTCCCGAGGCAGCGGGACCGACGTCGGACGAAACGGATTCGACGGCGCGAATTCGAGATCAGACGCTGTCGGCGCTCCTCAACCTCGGCTACCCGAAGAGCCATGCCGAGCGGGCGCTCGTCGGCGCCCAGGAAGAAGCCGGGCCCCAGGCCGACCTCGAGGCGCTGGTTCGCGTTTCCCTGCGCAGGCTGGCGCGATGAGCGAAGCCAAGGGCCGGACCGAGGACATCGAGCCCGAATTGGGGACCGGTGAAGAGCGGTTCGAGGAGCAGCTGCGACCGCGAACCCTCCGCGAGATGATCGGACAGGATCGCTTGCGCGAGAACCTGGGCGTGTTCATCCGGGCGGCATGTGAGCGCCGGGAACCGATCGACCACCTGCTCTTCCACGGGCCGCCGGGGCTCGGCAAGACCTCTCTCGCCCACGTGGTGGCCCACGAAATGTCGGCGCCCCTACGGGTCACGAGCGGTCCGGCGATCGAGAGACCCGGAGATCTTGCGGCCCTGCTCTCGAATCTGGAGGCCGGTGAGGTGCTCTTCATCGATGAGATTCACCGGTTGGCGCCCACCGTCGAGGAGATCCTGTATCCGGCGATGGAGGACTTTCACATCGATCTCTTGATCGGGCAGGGGCCCGGGGCACAGTCGATTCGCCTCGACATTCCGCGCTTCACCCTGATCGGCGCGACGACGCGCGCCGGATTGCTGACCTCGCCGCTCCGGGACCGCTTTGGCTGGACCGCGCGCTTGGAGTACTACCCCGCAGAGGATCTGGAGCGGATTCTGCAGCGCTCGGCCCGTGTGTTGGGGGTCAAGATCGAACCCGAAGCGCGCCGGGAAATCTCGACACGCTCCCGAGGCACGCCGCGCATCGCCAACCGCCTGTTGCGCCGGGTTCGCGACTTCGCCGAGGTCAGTTCCGAACCCGACGCATCGATCGGCCACGATCGCGCCCGGTTCGCCCTGGAACGGCTCGACATCGATGAGTCCGGCTTCGACCGTCTGGACCGAGCTGTGTTGGAGACCCTGATCGAGAAGTTCGGGGGCGGGCCCGTTGGGCTGGAGACGCTGGCCGCGGCGGTGGGTGAGGACAAGGGGACCCTCGAGGACGTGGTCGAGCCCTTTCTCATCTTTCAGGGCTTCCTCGGCCGCACGCCCCGGGGTCGCGTCGCGACCGAGCGGGCTCGGAAGCACATGGGTCGATTCCCCCCCGATCTCCAGCGCAGGCTCTTCTAGACCCGCCGGGCCCGATGCTCGGAGCCTGCGCGCTCCAGGCTGAACGGGGCTACGCCGATACGTGGATCCTGCCCGCCGGGTGGAGCCCGGGGTGTTTCCAGGGGAGGCGTGCCGCGTGGGGACGTTGGCGAAGCTGTTGACGACGGTGCTCGCTGTCGCGCTTCTGGTCGTGGGTGGCGTTGCATTGGGCGCCAGCTACCGGCCCGACCTGGCGGCGGTTGACGCCGTCGTCCAGGGGCTACTCCGAGCGGCGTCTGCGCTGGTCGAGGTGGAGGCTCTCGGTCTCCCCGAGGATTTTCCAGAGCGACTGAAACTCGCCCTCGGTGGAGGCCTGCTGAGATTCGGAGCGACTGGCCTGGGGCTGCTGCTGTTGGTGGGGACCTTCTTGCTGGGGCGGAAGCAGCCCGCCGCTTCGGAGCGCGGCGACGCACCGGGGGCCGCGTCGTTTCCCAAGGCCAACCCGCGAGAGGCGAAGAAAGTGCGCCAGCTCGCCGCCCGCATGGCTCGAAAGGGGCAGGCTGGAGAAGCCGCCGAGATCTGCCTATCCCACGGTCTCCTCGAAGAAGCGGCGAAACACTTCGTCAAGGCCGAGGACTTCTGCCGGGCCGCCGAGATCTGCTACGACCAGCAGCGCTTTATCGAGTCTGCGGAGCTTCACCTCAGGGGAGGCAACCACTCCGCCGCGGGCCTGATCTTCGGTGAGCAGGAGGAGTTCGCACGATCCGCCGACAGCTACCTCAAGGCGGGAAACCAGGGCGTCGCGGCGGAGATGTTCGAGCGCGCGGGCGACTACCGTCGCGCCGCGAACCACTACAGTGAGGGCGGCTTTGCTCGTCCGGCGGCTGAGGCGTATGTGAAATGC
>JAZFUU010000183.1:0-5343 GCA_036447375.1 Myxococcota bacterium | reverse complement strand
CACTGGGAAAGAAGCGGGCGTTGGGGGGCAGGGTGGAGAGCTTCATGCGGTAGGTGCGGTCTACGGGTCGCGGTGCGACGAAGCCCTCCTCGGTGCTGACGAGGCCGACTTCGAGATCCAGGATCTCTTCGGGAGGGATGTGCCTGGGGTGGTCGAGGGAGTACTCGAGCACGATCTCACTGATCGGGTAGCTGTGGCGCTCTCGATTCGCCTGGAGGGCCTGGGCCGGGGGGCCGGCGGACAGGGCACCGAGTCCGATCGATAGCGCGGTCACCCGTGCCGCCGTGGCGCTCGTCCAACTTTTCATTCGTCGTCACTCGTTCCCGAAGTCGAAGTACCCGGCCGGGGGTCCGGTGTTCCCCGTGGGGCCATCCATTTAGACAAGATTCGGGCCTATGGGGTGAGTTCACCCCAACCTAGGAAAGGTGACTTTTCCTGGGGAGTTGCCGGTTTATGCAGGTCCGGGCGGGCGCTCAGCCGCGCCTGTGATCCCGGGTAGGGGGGAGCGCCTCGCTGGGCACCAGGTTCCGAAGCTCGCGGACTCGCACGTGGACCACGTCGTCCACATTCTGAAGGGGGCCCGCGATCTCGATGATCGACGCCTCGTGCAATGGAATGCGAAAGCGTCGGTACTGCTTCGGGGTGAGGACTGCGTTGGAGGTGCCCGTCTCGTCTTCGAGGGTGAGGAAGAAGAAGCCCTTGGCCGTCGCGGGGCGTTGCTTGACGATGACGTGGCCCGCTGTGCGCACGAACCGCCCGTCGTCAGTGGCCCGCACCGCGGCCGCCGAGAGCACACCGCGCTTCTGAAGCTCGCTGCGCATGTGCTGCATGATGTGTGGACCGGTCGTGATCCCGCTCCGATGGTAGTCGGTGAGGGTCGTTTCCAGGGCCGTCATCTCATGCAGCGGAGAAGCTTCGGCCGGTGGGGAGACGCCGCTGAAGAGCGAGCGGGGATCGCGCTCCACGGCGGCGACCTGCCAGATCGCCGAGCGACGGGTGCGGGCCGCGGCGTCGATGCTGGCGAGCGCACCGAGCTCTGCCAGGCAGTCGAGCTCATGGCGGCGCAGCGTCACGCGTTTCGCGAGGTCCGTCATGCTGTCGAAGCGCCTGCGGCGTCGTTCTGCCTCGACCGTGAGCCCGGTCTCCCGACGCAGCCCCGCCACGTATCGCAGTCCAAGCCGCACCGCGGGACCGTCTCCGCTTTCCAGCGTGCAGGCCCAGTTCGACTGGGCGATGTCGATGGGTCGGACTTCGACTCCGTGACGCTGCGCATCTTTCACGAGGGTGGCCGGGCCGTAGAAGCCCATCGGATAGGCGTTGAGGATTCCGGCGAGGAATGCCGCCGGGTGGTGCGCCTTGAGGTAGGCCGAGGCATAGGCGATGAGGGCGAAGGAAGCCGCGTGGGACTCCGGGAAGCCGTAGAGCGCAAAGGCGGTGATGCTTCTCAGGATCTCTTCCCGAGCCGGGCCGGGGATACCGCGAGCGCACATGCCCTCGATCAGTCGCCCCTCGATCTCGTTCATCCGCTCCACCGAGCGCTTGAAGCCCATGGCGCGCCGCAGCTCCTCGGCTTCGCCGCCGCCAAATCCGGCCGCCGTCATTGCGATGCGCAGCAGCTGTTCCTGGAACAGGGGGACGCCGAGGGTGCGCTTCAAGATGGGCTCGAGGCTGGGGTGGGGATAGACGACCGGCTCGCGCCCCGCGCGTCGGTTGAGATACGGATGCACCATCTGTCCTGTAATCGGCCCCGGTCGGATGATGGCCACCTCCACCACCAGGTCGTAGAAACACTCGGGCTTGAGACGAGGAAGCGTCGCCATCTGGGCGCGGCTTTCGATCTGAAAGACGCCGATCGTGTCGGCGCGGCGGATCATGGCGTAGGTGGTGGGGTCGTCGGCGGGTAGATGGGCGAGATCGATTTCGGTGGTCTCGTGCTCGTGCACCAGGGAAATCATCCCCTCGAGGGCGGCCAGCATGCCCAGACCCAGGAGATCGATCTTGATGATGCCCAGGTCCGCGCAGTCGTCTTTGTCCCACTGCACGACGCGGCGGTTCGCCATCGTCGCCGGTTCGATGGGCACGATCTCGTCGAGTCGACCTGCGGCGATGACGATACCTCCGGTGTGTTGCCCTAGATGTCGGGGCAGGCCGCGCACGCTTTCTACCAGGTCGAGGAGTGAGGCGATTCGGGGAGCCGCGGGATCGATGCCCGCTTGCTGCAGGGTGTCGCTGAGTTCTTCGAGCTCTTCGCGGTGCTCGAGGCTCGAGATCAGCTTGGCCAGACGGTCGATGGTGTGGGGCTCCATTCCCAGCACCTTGCCCATCTCGCGCACGGCCAGACGCGTGCGGTAGCTGATCACCACCGCTGTCATGGCGGCGCCGTGCTCGCCGTATTTGTCGAACACATACTGAATGACCTTCTCGCGCCGATCGCCCGAGGGCAGGTCGATGTCGATGTCGGGCCACTCGCCGCGCTCTTCCGACAGGAAGCGCTCGAAGAGCAGCTCCATGCCGATCGGGTCGACGGCGGTAATGCCGAGGGCATAACACACGGCGCTGTTGGCCGCGGAGCCGCGTCCCTGGGCGAGGATGTTCTGTTCCACGGCGAAGCGTCCGATGTCGTGGACGATCAGGAAATAGCCGGCCAGGTCGAGCTTCTCGATCACGTCGAGTTCGTGCTCGAGCTGTACGCGGACGCGATGGGGAAGAGGCGCAGCGTAGCGGGTGCGCGCGCCGAGGAAGGTCAGGCGCCGCAGGGTCGAGGCCTGGGTCTCGCCGCGGGGGACGGGGAACTCCGGAAAGCGATAGCCGAGGTTCTCCAGGGTGAATGCGCAGCGCTCGGCGATTTCGCGGGTGGCGCGAATCCATTCGGGCCGATCGGCGAAGCGCTGGGCCATCTCCTCGGGTGGGCGCAAATGCCGCTCGGCATTGAGGGCGAGCTGGCGGCCTCCGCGATCCAGAGTGGTCTTGAGGCGAAGGCAGGTGAGGGCATCGAGGAGACGCCGCTCCCGGGGACGCGCGTGGGCGACGTCGTTGCTGGCGACGAGCGGCACCCGGGCCGCCTCGGCCAGGGCCACCGCCCGGCGGCTCTCGGCTTCGGCGTTGCGCCCCAGGTGGCGCGAGACGTCGACCCAGACACGTCCGCGCCCCAGGCGGGCAACGGTCCGGTCGAGAAGTTCCGGCGTGAGCGACCGATCGCCGCGGAGCAATGCCAGAAGCCCGGCAGCGTGCTCCTCGATTTCGTCCCAGAAGACCGCGGATTCGCCCTTGGGTGAACGCGCATGCCCGAGGCTGAGCAGCCGACACAGGTTGCGGTAGCCCTGCTGGGATTCGACGAGCAGGAGTAGGGAGATCGCTGTTCGACTTCGCTCGGCTCCGCCTCGCTGCGCGCCCTTCGGGCTTGCGGGTTCCGGCGGGTTCGACTCCGTTCGCCTTCGGGCTTGCGGTTCGACTACGACCGTGACCTGGGCGGCAACCAGGGGTCGGACGCCGGCGCTCTTGGCGGCCCGGTGGAAGCGGGGGATGCCATAGACACCGTCGCGATCCCCCAGAACCAGGGCGGTGTAGCCGAGCTCGGCCGCACGCAGCGCCAGGTCTTCGGGGTTGGAGGCCGCCTCGAGAAACGAGAAGCTGCTGCGACAACGCAGCTCCACGTAGTCCGAGGGGGCCATTGCCTTATTTTCGTCTTTTCTTCGCCTTTCTGTCAAGCGGTCTCAGCGACCGCGGCAAGGCCGAAGGGCCGCGCAGCGAGGCGGAGCCGAGCGAAGTCGAACCGCAAGGCCGAAGGCCGCGCAGCGAGGCGGAGCCGAGCGAAGTCGAATGGCCTGCCGGGCGTTATGCTGCGGTGTCCGCTGGAGGGGACGCGTGGCATCTATCGTGGTCGTCGGTGGCGGGATCGCCGGACTCACCTGTGCCTGGCAGCTGCGCAGGCAGGGCCACGACGTCGAAGTGCTCGACCGCGCGGCCCAGCCCGGCGGGCGTCTGATCGCCGAAGTTCGCCACGGATTCAGCGTCGATCGCGGTGCGCGTTTCATCTCCGGCAACCATCCCGACCTCCAGAATCTGCTCGGGGATCTGGACCTTGCGGATCGGGTGTATTCCCCGAGTCCGACCGTGGCGGCGGTGCAGCGGCGCGGCGTGCTCCACCCCACCGGGCCCTTGCGCCTGTGGGTTTCGCGTCTGCTTTCGCCGACGGCCCGCGCGCGGCTTCCCCTGCTCGCCTTCCACGTGCTTCGGAGTGCCAGTGGCCTGAATCCGCGGCGCGCCGACCACGCGGCCCAATTGGAGCGGCGGGACCGGGTGGATCTCGTGACCGGGATGCGACCGATCGCCGGTGACGAGAATCTGGAGTTCCTGATCGCGCCGGCCTTTGCCTCGGCCTTCGACTGCGAACCCGAGGATCTTTCCTTTGCGTTCGGGCTGCGGGCCCTGAAACAGCGAGCCCGGGGATCACGACCCCAGTCTCTCCGCGGCGGATTGGGTCACCTCGCCGAGGCGCTGGCGAGCCGGGTTCTCGTGCGGGTCGACTGTGAGGTGACCTCGGTCGAGACCGAGACCGACGGGGCACGTGTTCGCTACCGGATTCGGGGGAGGCCGGGCAGCGTCGTCGCCGACGCGGTCGTCGTCGCCGTCGCGGGCTGCCGGGTCGCGCCTCTGTGCGCGAAACTCACGCCCGCCGAACAGGGTTTCTTCGAGCAGGTGCGCTATGTCCGCGGAATTCGCGCGCATCTCTGCTTCGAGACCGCCCCCGCGATCCCGGTCTTTACCGACGTCATGTTTCCCCGCTCCGAGGGCGTGGAGCTCTATGGGCTGCGTCAGGGTCACCGGCAAATGGGAGCGGCGCCGCCCGGCGGCTCGCTGTTGACGGCGACCCTCACCGCGCCCGCTGCGAAGCGTCTGTGGCGGGCCGACGACGCCGAAGTCAGCGGATTCGTCACGGAACAACTCGCCAGCTCACCGATTGGGCAACTCGCTCCGGACGAGTGCATCGTGCATCGCTCGGACGCGCTGCGACCGCTGTTTCCGGCGGGTCAACTCTCGCGACTGGCGCGCTTCCTGGCGCGCATGGACCGATCACCGCGCCTCGCCTTCGCGGGCAACTACCTGGTGGATCCCACCCTGGAGGGATCCGTCAGCAGCGGGATGCGCGCCGCCGCGGAAGTATCCGAGTCCCTGTAGCGGCGAGAGCGAGCGGAGTCGAATCGCAAGGCCGAAGGCCGCGCAGCGAGGCGCAGCCGAGCGAAGTCAAAACCACTAGCCGGCGAGGGTTTCCGCCTCCGCGACCATGTCCTCCAGAAGCACCAGGCCGCCATCCCAGAATCCCGGATCGGCGATGTCGAGATC
>JAZFUU010000182.1:0-6799 GCA_036447375.1 Myxococcota bacterium | reverse complement strand
AACAGCCTGAAACATCTACGGCCGCGAACGCCCTGACCTGATCCTTCGAGAGGCGCGAATAGTTTGGCTCCACCACAGGCGGATCCAGACGGGCATCGGGAACGATCTCCTGCTCCTCGGGTGTCCAGAGAATTCCCGCCGAATCGTCTAGTTCTTCGCGCGTAAAGAAACCGGCCTGTCCATTGCGCATCGAGGCTGCGAGCTGACCGTCAATCCGACAGTCGTAGTGGAAGAAGAAGAGGCGGATGTCTCCCTGCTTCGCATGACCACTGATATGAATGTCGTAGCAGAGGGTTTCGCCCGGCTTCGGAAGTGACCGATGAAAGGTCATCTCACAGCCGAGCAGCCGGTAGCATCGCTCGCCCTTGTTGTGAAAATCTACGCCGAGGTAACTGATCAGGAACAGATCGGCCTGCCCCGATTCGATCATGACGCCAGCAGGCATACGCCCGTTGTGGAGATACCAGGCGTCGCTCACGACGTCGGTTTCGGTCCAGACCGTCCCCTGCTTCATCGAGCCAGCCTCGGCGGCGATCCCCGTGACCCGAGTGGCGAGCAGCAGTGGCGGCATCGGCATCCGGACCTGCACCGCATAATCGTCCTGCTGCTCGAAGAGCGGCCCGAAGATCTCAGAAATCTTGCCCCCGGCATCGATCTCGAGTTCCGCACGACCAAAGCTCGGTCCTTTCGGAGGCGGCCCGAGATCGATCGTCTTCTGCACCGGCCGGGGCGAAGCGGGAGCCGGGGTCGCGGAGCCGGCTCGAGTCGGCGGCGCGGGGCGGGCTGCCGGTGGGAGCAACGAAGGCCGCGATGACGGTACGGCCGGCACAGCACGTGCCACCCCCGTCGGCGTGAGAGCCGTCACTGGAGCAGCCGGCGCGCCGGTCGATACGCTCGAACCCATCAGGGCGAACAATGCGTTCTGACGCATCTGCAAAAATTGATCGTGTATCGCGCTCTGTTGAGCCACGAACTCGTTGTGAATCTGAGCCAGCTGCGCACGATGGGCGACGATCAGACCGACGGGGCCCTCCAAAGCGGGTGCCGCAGTGGCGACTGAAACTTGCGCAGCCCGGCGCGCAGTCTCGGCGACTGGCGTCACCGCGGCCGAGTCGATCCGAATCACAGCACTCGAAAGTCCCGCGACGGTTTCCAAAAGACCGGGCGCCGGAGGCATCTGCTGGGGTCCAGCCGGAGGTTCCAGAACTGCATCCGACCCTCGAGCGTCGTCTCGATCCATCATTCCCGGCAGGCCTGGCGCCTCTTCCATCTGCTGTGCCTCGTCGGGTCTGTTTTCGCTTTGTCCGGCGCTTTGTGCGATGGGTCTTGCGGGAGCCCGCGGCGGCTCGGGGTGCGCGGGTAGCTGAAGCAGAGGCGCCTCGGGCAATACGGCGCTCGACAGCGCTGCGAGGCTGGGCGTATCGCTGCGAATCCAGACCGATGCCCGCTCTCCCTCCATGCCCACGCACACGACTTCGAGGCCGCTGAACTCCGAGTGGAGCGGGCCGAGGTGTTCGGGCATCTGGCCCCTGGCACAACAGACGATGCCCGCGGCCACATGCAAGAGCCCCGATGCCGCGTGGGGATGACCGAAAAGTCCGGCGAGCGCCTCGTGTTCCGCAGTGCATTCGAGCTGCGGGACTTCGCTCCTCGGCACATCCGTCAAGACCGCGAGAATCGGTTCAGCCTGCGACCGGGCATCGGCGAGCCTTCGCAGCACCAGGATGATCGCCGCATCGCCGGCAATCTGACGCTCGGCGGAAAGCAATTGCGTGGCAGCCCGGCGATGGACCGGCTCACACGAGAGGTCGACCGCTCCGACCACAGCCGCATCGATCTCGCCCGCGGCAAGCGAGCGCATCGCCACTTCGAGGGCGCGGATCCCCGAGAGTTCTTCCGCCGCGAAGGTATGGCTGGGTCCACTGAAATCGAATTGTTGATTGAGGCGATTGGCGGGGATATTGGGCATGTGGCCCACGACCCCAGCGGCTCGCAGCACCGGAACGATCGCCCCTTGCATCTCGGCGATCCAATCTTCCCCGAAGCCAAGCGTTTCCGCCCACTCTCGGGTTCGCCAGCGGGCACCGTAGCGTGCGACCTCGGGGTCGCATTGGTAGCCGATCAAGACCGCAGTGCGTTCGCGGGGTAGGGAAAGACCGTCCACCGCCTCGCGCGCGGCCGCAAGCAGCAATGTCTGCTGCGCGAGGGCCTGTTTGAGATCGTTGGGCGGTGACTTCAAGTCTGTGAGTGAAAGCGTGATCTCGGAAGCAACCGCTCCGCGAATCCCGTTCTCGTCCGTGCGCACGCGCGATCGGCCGGAAAAGAGGTCGTCGGCAAAATCTGCCGCGTGTCGCCCATCTCCCACCCGGGCACCCATCGCCACCACCGCGATTTCTCGCGCGAGGGGAGGCTGCGAGTCCGGGACATGTGCGCTCGACCCGACCGCAAATTCAGGTCGCCACTCTTCAACGATCAAGTGAGCGTTGTTTCCGCCGAAGCCGAACGCGCTGATGCCAGCGCGCCGCGGCCCCTCGCTCTCCCAGCGTTCGGGGCCGTCCGGCAAATAGAACGAGGATGCAGCCAAAGCGGGGTTGAGTGTCTCGACCTTGGGTGTCGGCGGAAACAGACCCGCCTTCATGGCCTCGAGGGTCTTGATCAGCCCAGCCACTCCGGCGGCGGTGATGAGATGTCCGATATTGGCCTTGAGCGAACCGATCGCGAGGCGGTCACGTCGACCGAAGACCTCCGACATGCTCTCGATCTCGACCGTGTCACCGACGGGTGTCCCCGTCGCATGGCATTCGACATAGGAGATGCTCTCCGGCGCAAGCCCGCTCTGCGCGTAGGCCAGACGCATGGCCCGCACCTGCCCGGCTCGGGAAGGGGCCAGGAAGCCGCCATCGCGTCCGTCGTTGGAGAGCCCGATCCCGCGGATCACACCGTGGACCGTATCCCCAGCCGCGATGGCATCATCGAGCCGCTTGAGTGCGACAAAGCCCGCCCCTTCGCCGGGGATCAGACCATCGGCCGTGCGCTCGAAGGGGCGTGAGTCTCCCCGGCGGCTGAGTGCTGCGAGTGCGCAGAACCCCACGTGAATGAACAGATCGTCCGCGCGATTGACCGCGCCCGCGAGCATGGTGTCGGCCTTGCCGTCGTGGAGCTGATCGCAGGCCAATTTGATCGCGTAGAGCGAAGAGGCGCAGGCGGCATCGAGGGAAAACGCTCCGGCCCCCAGACCGAGTACCCGGGCGAGCAGGTGTGCGGGCAGGCCCGACATGAAGCGATTGCGCGCATCGATCTCGGGAATCCCGACGCGCTCTGCCAAATCGCCAAACCACACGCCCTCGGCATAGCGAGAAAGCGCCGAAGACGGAAAGGACAGGTTTCCGAAGATCGCGCCGGTCCGCGAGCGATCGAGGCCATCGGAGACCGGGTCCAGCGCTTCGCGCGCGGTATGGAAGACCCATTGAAAGAGCGGATCGAGAGTCTGGATCTCCTTGGCTGGAATTTCGAATCCTTCGGGATCAAAGATCGCCTCGAAGCCCTCGACGTAACCGCCCCGCTCCGACCAGCTGCGGTCGTCGGACCGTTCGGGATCTGTAGTGACGACCCGCGAAGGCGCGATGCCCCAGCGATCCTTCGGGACGCTCGAGAGCAGATCGCGCCCGGCGGCGACGGCCTCCCAAAGTTCTTCGGGGCAGAGCGCTCCCGGCAAGACGCACGCGCGGCCCACGATTGCGATCGGTTCGAAGGTCATCGCTGAGAGCCTAACCTGCGGTCGGGCGTACGAAGTCCGCCGGTCGGGTACCCGGCAAAACCACGGTCTCGACCCCACGCAACTCGGCGATCAAGACACCATTCAGATCGACGAAGTAGATGTCACTGACGCACTTGTCCGCCTTCGCTTCGCGTCCCTTGACGACGCAGCGCACCGGTTCGACGAGCAGACCTCCGCGGTGGAGATGCACCGCTTCGATCGCGGTCGGGAGCGAATGCCCGCCGGTCATGTGCTGGGTCCAGATGAGTGCGAGTTGCAGACCGCCGTCCAGTAGCGCGGAGTCCATCTGCCAAACCTCTCCCGGCCACCCCATGGCGTGGGTACCGACGATCTCTGCGCGGGTTCCCTGGTGCGAGACACCCTCGAGCTCTCGGATAACCTGAAACTCGGCGCCGTGAAACAGCGATTCGCCATAGATCTTCCCGGGCCACGGGGTGAGTTCGGAGAGCGCCGGAACCTGCGTGTCTCTGGCCATTTCGTTCTCGGCGAGGATCACCGTTGCGCAGTAATGCTTGACCCCATCGTGGCCAAAGATCTCGGCGCGATAGGTCGCACCATTGCCGTTCGAGAGCAGCACGATTTCGATTCGGAACCGGTCGCTCGTACCGTCGGCGTCGAAGCTGGGCAGACGAATGCCTCGGAGCACCCGCACGTCCGAGAAGCCCACGCAGCGCAGCTGCGGCAGCATCGCCCGGGTCGCCCGCGCGAACCACTCGAGCACCAGCACGACCGGGACGACCGCCTCCCCATTCACCCGGTGTCCATCGAGATAGGGAAAGTGTTCTCGATCGACGATCACGTCATGGCGAGCTGCTTTGCGACCCCCTTCGGCGACCAGGGCATCGGATTTCGGCTCACCCCCGAAGACGATCTCGACCTGGCTGGCGGCGGCGACCGTGAGCTCATCGACGAGCATCTGGGCCCCCGTCGCGAGGGGAATCAGGGGAACGCCCAGC
Source organism: Myxococcota bacterium (assembly GCA_036447375.1). Classification (GTDB taxonomy): domain Bacteria; phylum Myxococcota_A; class UBA9160; order UBA9160; family SMWR01; genus JACZXC01. Next base: position 2,065 of record JAZFUU010000182.1, on the reverse strand, counting down.
GCATCGAAGCGCGCCTTGAGCGCGGGGTTCACCATACCGCCCTCCCAAGGGCCCCAATTGAATGACTTGACGATCATCCCGTCGCCGCGACGCACACGCTCGGCGGCGGCCACCTTGTTGAGGACCTCGTTCGCCATGGCGTAATCGCATTGCCCCTGGTTGCCACAGCGCGCGGCCACCGAAGAGAAGAGGGCGAGGAAACGGAGGGGGTCTCTGCTCGTCACTTCGAGAAGCACCAGCAGACCCTTGACCTTGGTGTCGAAGACCCGGTCGAATTGCTCGGGACTCTTTTCTGCAATCAATTTGTCGGCCAGGACCCCGGCCCCGTGGACCACGCCGGTGATCGGCCCCCACTGCGCGCGAATCGGATCGATCGCCCGGGCGAGTGCCCCGGCATCCTGAACGTCCGCCGAGAGGTAGCGGGCCTCGCCGCTCGCAGCGCGGATCGCTCCGAGGGTTGAGCCGATCTCGCGATTGGCGAGGATGCGACGGACTGTGGCGCCCAGATCCGCTGGGGCGATCTTCTCCCCTCGCGCCCGGGCGGCAGCGAGCAATGCACGTTTGAGCTCTGCATCGCCCTCGATGCCCCGGGAGTCTGCGCTCTCTTCAAAGAGCTCGCTTCGGCCTAACAGGATGAAGCGGCAGGAGTAGGCCTTTGCGAGACCGATCATGGTGGCCGCCGTGACTCCCCGCGCACCCCCCGAAGCCAGGATCACCGAGTCGGGATCGACCACGGGGCTTCCGTCACGAGGGGCTTCGGCCACTTCGGCCACTTCGGCATAGCTCTCGAGCGCGAACCGGCGTCCGTCCGCAGTGAGTCCGATTTCGAGATCGTTGCCGCCCCGGCTGAGTTCGTCTACCAAAGCGCCGGCGATCTCCTCTGCTCCGCGTCCGCCGCGCTCGATATCGATTGCGCGGACGGTCGCATCGGGCCACTCCTGGGCCGCTGTCTTCGCAAGCCCGCTGAGCCCGCCGAGCCATGCCCGAGACGAGCCACTCAGTCCGAAGTCTCCCCCGGTATCCTGAACCGAAATGAAGGTTCCGCCATGCTCGGCAAATCGCACTGCCACCGACCGAGCTGCGTTGAACGCCTCGCGGTTGATCTCGATGGCTTGCGCGTCGTGGACCTCACGAAGACCGCCGAGGAAGATCAGGGCGTCGCAGTCCTCGGGAATCTCGCCGCCACAGACCTCGGCCCGGAGCCCACGCTCGCCGAATCGTCTGGCCAGGGCCTCTGCGACTCCCGCTCCGTCGTCCGTGATGGCGATGAGCTGGGCGTCGAAGAGCCTCGCAGTGGCAAAGCCCGAGGCCTGTTTCGGGGCGGCTCGCAGGGGGTAGCGCAGTACGGCTTGCGTCCGCAGCGCGGCGCTCGGGAGTGCGAGGTCCGCTTCGGTGACCGAGTGAGTCGCGACCGGCCCAGAGGTCACACCCCCAATCAGGCCCTGCATATACGACACGATCTCCGCGAGGGTCCGCAGCTTGCCGAGCTCTCCAGGATCCACGTCCGGCATCTCCGGGTAGGCGTCTTGCACCGCCGAGAGAATTTCGACGCGCTTGATCGAGTCGACTCCCAGATCGGCTTCGAGATCCATTTCGAGTCCCAGCATTTCCGTCGGATAGCCGGTCTTCTCGGCGACGACTTCGAGCATCAACGCCTGCAGGTCGATCCCGCCCGGCGCCGGGACCGCAGCAGCCGGAGCAGTCGCGCCCGAATCGGGGATCAGTGCGCGCATATAGGTCACGATCTCGGCAAGCGTCCGCAGCTTGCCGAGCTCACCGGGATCCACGTCGGGCATCCCGGGGTAGGCGTCTTGCACCGCCGAGAGAATTTCGACGCGCTTGATCGAATCGACTCCCAGATCGGCCTCGAGGTCCATCTCGAGCCCCAACATTTCTTCTGGGTAGCCGGTCTTCTCCGAGACGATGGAGATCATCAAAGCCTGTAGATCCACGCCGGGCTCGGGAGCCGGCGCAGCGCTCGTGACTCCGGCTGCGGACTCGGGTTGCGCGACCGGTGTCGCACTGGGAACGACCGTGGAGATCGCATCGGGAACCACCTTTGGGA
>JAZFUU010000181.1:0-16675 GCA_036447375.1 Myxococcota bacterium | reverse complement strand
CTTCCAGAAATTTCTGTTCGCGCGAATCGTGCCGAATCTGAAGAAGCTGGGGCTGCTCACACCGCGGGTCCGCGAAGCCTTCCAGAAGCTCGACATCATCCAGTTCGAAGACTTCGATCCGACCGAGGCGGACCGCCGCCTCGGTTTCGCGTAGCGGCCAAAGGAAAAGGCAACAACGTCCCCGCTCATCACGCGCTGGCTTCTGGCATCCCTCGGGCTCGGCATCGTCTATCTCGGGATAGCGGCGGCGAGCCCGTCCACGGTCGGGCTGTGGCAGGATGATTCGGTCTATCTGGCGACGGCGCGCTCACTGGCGGAAGGAACCGGATATCGACATGTGGAAATTCCCGGGGAGCCGCTCCAGACCAAGTATCCGATCCTGTACCCCGCCCTGTTGGCCATCGGGTTTCTGCTTCGGCCGGACTATCCGGACAACCTGACGCTGCTCCGGATCCCCGGTGCGCTGATGGCCGCGGGCTTCGTGGTGCTTTCGGGCCTGTATCTGGATCGGGTTCTCGGCGGACGCCGAGCCTGGGTCTTCCTCGCGGTGTCGCTCGCCGCACTCTCGCCGGAGATCCTGTCCCTGGTTCGCGTCATCATGAGCGACCTGCCCCACGCCTGCATATCCATCGCCGCCCTCCTCTGCCTCGACCTCGGGAAGGGTGCAACACCCCGCGAAGGCCGAGACCGCCCGCGGCTGGCCTGGGCTGGACTGCTGATCGGCGCAGCGATGTTGACCCGCTCGATCGGTCTGACCCTCGCCATCGCAGCACCTTTGACGCTGCTGTTCCGCCGCCGGTTCGCCGACGCCGCCCTCGTTTTCGGAGTGGCGGTCTTGACGGCGCTGCCCTGGTGGATCTGGCAGATCGGGGCGGCCACGGCCAACGGGGCCATGCAGACCTCACCCATCGAAGCCTACGACCTCAATTACGGACTGTGGCTGCCTTCGGATCCCGGTCAGCTGTGGCTCGTCGCGCGCCAGAACTTCTTCCGGGCGATCTTCGGACTCACCTACTTTCAGTTCGCCGCTCCCGGCCAATGGGCGACCGAAGCGATCGCGACCCCATCCTGGCGCACGATCGCCTTTCACGGGGTCTGCTACGCCGCCGCCGCACTGATGATCACCGGCTTCTTCGTCAGCGCCCGCCGTCGGCTGCAGACCATTCACGTGTATGCGGTGCTGTACGGCGGAGCCGTGATCATCTGGCCTTTCGAGCCGTACCGGTTCCTGGTGGCGTGGACACCCTTCCTCATCTACTTCACCCTGACCGGGCTGCGCAGCCTGAGCTCGTGGCTCCGTTTCTCCGGACGGACGATCCACCCGCGCTGGCTCGTCGAAGCACCCGCCGGCTTGCTCTGCGCCCTGCTCTTCGTGTGGTTCATCCGGGAAGACGCACGCATCCTGGCCAGCAACGACGATCGCTTCTACATCCTGCGCACCTATTACGACCGGTCGGACCACGCCGAGCTCACGCAATGGCTGCGGGACCACACGCGCGACGGCGACGTTCTCGCCAGCAACGACACCGCCGATCTGTTCCTCGCGGTCGGGCGCCAGGTCCGCGACACAACACCGGGAATCGACCTCGTTGGGCTGTGCTGCGGAGCCGATCGGAGGTGGCGCGAGTTCTATGCCCTCTCCGGCGCGTCGGAGCTGCGAGCCCTCGTCGACCGGGCGTCTCCCCATCTCCCGGGTCTGTTTCGCGGCGGTGACATCGCCTACTACGTGCAGCATGGTGAGGGCGGGACCGCGGCGCCCATGGAGCGACTCATCGGCGAGAAACGAACCTGGTTCGAGCCGGTCTTTCGCACCCGACATCGGGCCTATCGCGTTTTTCGCGTTACCGTACCCCCAATTTGATGGCATCCACGAGCAGGCTGCGTCAGCGCGCACGCCACGTTCTACCCTGGCTCATCTCGGGCGGGCTCCTGGCCTACGTATTCGGCTGGGTTACGGACTGGCAGCGTCTCCTGGCCGCGATGGAACATGTAAACGCGCCGGTCTTCGTAGTGCTTGCGACCGCCGACCGGTTGGGTTTCTTCGCCGTTTGGACGTGGCTCCAGGCGGCAGCGATCCGCCGCTTCGTCGTGCACGTCCCCTTCCGTTCCGTCGTGGCCATTCGCGGTGGCTCCGAGCTATTGCGCGCCGTCAGCAATCCGCTCTCAGATGCGGCCTTCTTCCTCGGGCTGGTCGAGTTGGCCGGGGGGAAGCTGGTGGCGGTCGTGGCGGCCATCATGGTTCCAGTCGCCGCACACTTCATTGTCATGTTGCTTCAGATGACCCTCGCCATGGCCTTCGTGGACGGTGGGGTTGCCGAGAATCGCTCGGTGGTCGTCGTGGTGGGTGCCCTGTGGGCCCTGCTGGTGGCGACGGCCATTGCGATTCGCCTGTCGGCGACAGGATCCATCGCTCTGCCGATGATCGAGCGCCTTCGCGGCTGGCTCCGGCGATTTTCGCCGCGCGACTTCCGTCTGTTCTTCTTCGGCTTCGTGGGACTGGCGATCTTCGATGTCGTAGTCCAGGTGTTCGCCTCGCGCGCCTTCGGCGTTTCGATCGAATGGGCCGAGATGGCCGCCCGTCTCCCCGTGGTCTATCTCGCGTTCATCGTTCCGACTCTGGGGAACTTCGGAACACGCGAACTCGCCTGGGCCGCCCTCTTCTCCGAGTTCGGAACCCGGGATGCCCTGCTCGCCTATGCCTTTTCCGTCAACGCGATCTTCCTGCTGATCAACGTGCTGTTGGGCGTAATCTTCCTGTCGCGGGGCATCGCCCTGGTGGCGGGAATGCGACGGGCACGGCGCGAGGGCGAAACCGTGCCCAAGCCCGTGCTCCGCGACCCCACCAATATCTGATCGGAACCCTCGAGAATTGTCCGTCCGGGAAGGAGGTGCCCCGAGCCTGCAGGCCCGGTAGGATGTGTTTCCTCCGTGGGGCCGCCCCGGTCTGTCCCTCAGGACCGGTGGTCCAGCCTCCCCCGCGGGGATACAATTGGCGAGCGAAGGCGAAGGGAGTGGGTATGGCCAGGAAGAGCAGAACTGCGGTTCTCAAGCGCCAGCGCGAGGTAAAGAAGGCAGAGAAGGCCGCTATGAAGCGCGAGAAGCGGCTGTCTCGGGAAGCGGCGACCCCGGTGACGGATCGAGTCGCAACCGACGATGATCTCGAGGGCTACGGATTCGCCCCGGACGAGCCCGCCGAAGGATCGGACCCTCTCCCATCTCCAGCGAATTCCGACGCGCCCCCGGGCCGAGTTCGCCGCAAAGAACCGAACCATTGAATCGAGAAAGGAAGGCATTCCTTGGCTGACGAACCGCTGATTGCCGTATTCGTGGACTACGAGAACCTCGCGATCGGGGTTCGCAATATGCGCAAGGGCAATTTCAAGATCGACCTGGTGATGAGGCGCTTGCTCGAGAAGGGGCGAATCGTCTTCAAGCGGGCCTATTGCGACTGGGGCAATTACCGCAACGCCGTGCGCGAGTTCCACGCCCAGGGGGTGGAGCTGGTGGACATTCCGCAGTCGAAGGCCAGCGGGAAGAACAGCGCCGACATTCACATGGTCGTCGATGCGCTGGATCTCTGTTACCAGAAACAGCACATCGACACTTTCGCTCTCCTCTCGGGAGACAGCGACTTCTCGCCCCTCGCCGCGAAGCTGAAGGAGAATCAAAAGCGCGTGTTGGGTTGCGGCGTCAAGAGTTCGACTTCGGACCTGCTGATCGGGAGCTGCGACGAATTCATCTACTACGACGACCTGGTGCGCACCGCCGAGAAGGCAAAGCCGGTGGTCACGGGCGCGGCTCCCGCCCACAAGAAACGCGACGAAGCCGCGGATCGCGTGGTCGAGATCGTTCGTTCGCTGGAGAAGGATTACGACACGGTGTGGGGCTCGATGGTGAAGCAGGCGATCCGGCGGGTGTTCCCCGGCTTCAACGAGGAGTACTACGGCTACGAGTCGTTTGCCGCCATGCTCGAGGATCAGCAGCAGCAGGGGATCGTAGAACTCGATTTCGACGAGAAGCGAGGCAACTACGTGGTACGCACCCAGCGGCCCACGGAACGCAAGCGACCTGCCCGCGCCTGACCGAGCGGACCGGGTGTCGTCGAGCACCCCTTCGAATTCAACCGAGGACCGTCCCCAGGACGCGCTGCACCGCGCTGCGCAGGGTCGCCAGACCGGCGGCTTCGTCGGCGCCCAGATGCACCCGTAGGATGCGCCGATCGCGATCGGCCAATACGCCGAAGTCACCCAACGCCTGCGCTCGTCTGAGCAGACTGAATCCCGGCCCCCCTCCGGGAATCGGAATCTCTTCGTCGTCGTCCGATGTGATCTGGACGAAGACGCCGGTATTGGGGCCGCCCTTGTGCAGCTGGCCCGTCGAATGCAGGAATCGCGGACCGAATCCGAGAGTCGTCGCTACCCGCATCCCGTCGCGAACGGCGTGGCGTATCGCCTGAAGTTCGCCGCGGTTCGCCTGATTTCGCTCGACGTAGGCGTTCACCGCGAAATAATCGCCGGGCCCGAGCCGCGCCAGATGGGCCCCGAGCACGGCGTCGATGTCCAGCTTATGAGCCGCGCGCCGAAGAGAGCCCGCGTTGGCGACGTCCGCGAAGAAGCGCAGGCCATCGGCCTCGAAAAACGCGTCGGGTTCCGGGAGCTTGCCGTCTCGCTCGTAGGCGGCGGTGAGCTTCCGCGTCTCGACCTTGCTGGCCTCGACGTCGGGCTGGTCGAAAGGATTGACTTCGAGCATCGAACTCGCCACGGCCGTCGCGAACTCCCAGCGAAAAAATTCCTGGCCGAGATCCATGGCGTCCGCGAATTCGATACGCACGACGGGCTGGCCCGCTTTCTCCAGCGCATCGACGGCGGCGTCCTGCTCCGGAGACGCAGCAGAAGACAGGCGCACCTGGACGAAGAGTCGATCGTCGCCGTACACCGCGGGAGCGCCCGTCGACTCATCGGTGATCGGAACGATTCCCCGACCTCGCTTTCCCGTCGACTCGGCGATGAGTTGTTCCAGCCAGGACCCCAGGCCGGCAATACTCGGCGGCGCGACGATCGTCACTTTGTCGCGGCCGCTCTGGGCGAGAGTTCCCATCACGATCCCGAGAACGAGTCCCGGATTCTCCTGGGCGGAATCCGACGCGCAGGCATCGACCATCCGCTGGGCTCGCTCGAGAAAGGAGGCCACGTCGAGGCCCATGGCGGCGGCGGGGATCATTCCGAAGTCCGAGAGCGCCGAGTAGCGCCCGCCGATGCTGGGAACGCCGTGAAAGATGGCGCGGAAGCGATCTCGCGTGGCGGTCTTCTCGAGGCTCGATCCGGGATCGGTGATGGCGATGAAGTTCGACCCGGCGGCATCACCCACGGTGTCGCTCACGATCTCGTAGAAGTGCCGCAGAAACGCGTTGGGCTCCGCGGTGGTTCCGGACTTCGAGGAAACGACGAAGAGCGTCTTTTCCGGGTCGATGGCCGCCCGGGCCTCCCGGACCTCGGAGGGCAACGTCGAGTCGAGCACCCGCAGCTGCGGGGCACCCGCCTGGGGTCCGAAGCTCTTCGCCAGCACTTCCGGGCACAGGCACGAACCGCCCATGCCCAGAACCAGGATGTGGCGGAATCCCCCGTCCCGAACATCCTCGGCGATCCGCCGGAATACGTCCGGACGTTTCCGTTGGCTGGAAACGATGTCGAGCCATCCCAACCACCGGGCCTCGTCGGCGCCCGACCAGATGGAGGCGTCCCGGTTCCAGAATCGTTGCAGCTTGCCGCCGCGGAGCCACTCATCGAGGCGGGCGGCGACCGACGCCCCATACCCGCCGATCTGCACCTGCTGGATGTGTCCCGGTCCTCGGGTCTCGAAGCGAGGATCCCCGAAGCCGGTCAATGGACCCGCGCCCGATTTCGCCTGTGGGCGACGGTCCACCACAGGGCGAACATTCCGGCCGCAGCTACGAGAGTTCCGATGCGTGCGCTGGAAGCACCGGCGCCTGCGGATACAGGGCCAGGCGGGTCGAGACTCCCGTCGAAGTCGACGTAGACGGGGTTGGTGAACGCAGTGGGAACGAACCCGGGAGCGACATCCTCCGAGTAGGGTCCCGGATGTTCCGCTCTCCAGGTCGCGGTGTCGGTTTCCAGGGAGGCGCCCGCTTCGATGGTGATCGCGGCATCTCCCGTCAGGGAAAGGACGACGCGCTTCGCGATTCGGGTCCCGCGGTTGCTGCGGGGATCGAGGGGGTACACGCGCTCGACCTCGCCATTGACCAGCAGTCGCACCTCGTCCACGGGAACCCACGGGGCGGCCACTACCTCGAACTCGATCTCGACCTGGCCGTCGATCGCCGTCACCCGGTCGCCCATGCCTCCGCCATTGACGCGGAACTGTGGAATCAGGGGACCGTTGGTCCCGAACAGACGCCCGTCGCGAATCGCCGCGTTGAACTTCGAGGGGTCCCAGGCCCCGGACTCCATCACCACGTAGTTGCGGGGATAGGCGGCGACGGAGTCGGGCCCGTGGCTGTCGGAGTTCGCTGTCCCGGTGCGCGGGAATCCCTGAGCGAGCAGGGAGTACCAATCCCGACGGACGAGCCGGTACTGATCGTAGGAATCGCCGTTCATGAGTTCCATCGCGTCGAAATCGATGGCGCGGGTGTGACCATCGCTGCCCGGGACGAGCAGTAGAGCGTTGGGGTGCTCCTGGAGCGAACGGCTGCTGTCGTAGGGCTTACCCGCCGACCCGAGATGTGTGAAGAAGGCCCCCGCGTTGAGCTCGCCCGGCGTTCCGTCGCGGGGGTGGTTGAGCTGCACCACCTCGACACCGTAGTCGCGGCGCAGCAACGAATACAGGTCGGCGAGCCGAATGTCCTGGCTGGGAGGCGCACCGCGCCTGTGCTTGTGGGCCTCGTAGCGGACAGGCCAGGCGTTGTGGTGGCCGATGGTCCAAGGCGCCGCGGGACTCGGCGCGCTGCTGGTGACCTCGACACCCTGGATGACCCGGATGCGATCGCGAACCCCCAGTGCATCGAGGGCAGCACCGAACTGGCCCAGATTTTCGTGGTCGGTGGTCACCATCACGTCCAATCCTTCGGCGATCATGCTCCGAAGGCGCGCCGTGTTGGGCATCGCGGAGTCGTCGCTGGCCTCGGCGTGGACGTGGAGGTCGGCGCTGACGAAGGACTGAAGGTCGATGATCCGAGGCAGGTGGAACGGCTCGACTTGCATCGACGCGCCCGCCACGACGTCCAACTCAATCTGGGCAATGTCGAACTCCGGACCGCGGGTCGCCACCAGCCTGTAGCGGCCCGGCGGCAGGGCCACTCGACGAGGATCCGCGCGGCTGCCGGCGAAGTGGAGATCGTGGGTCTCCGTGCCGCTCTTGTCCCGTATCCCGTCGATACGAAAATCGAGCAGCTCGTCGCCAAATCGCGGATCGGGGGTGGACCCCACGCCGCGTACGATGATCCGCCCCGGGGCGCGTTCGCTAAAGGCGGGATCGAAGATGAGCCAGGCCGGATCCGGGAGGGTCTGCAAGGGCACTTCGCTGAAACCACCGCTTTCCACCGCAACCGCGAGTTCTCGGATCGGGCGCTGGGGTGCGCGCAGGACCAATCGGTAGGCGCCGGGGGGCAACACCGCGCGGTAGCGACCGGCATCGGGCCCCCGGGTGGTCGTGAGAATCTGGGTGACCGGCGCCCCCGTGTCCGACGCGTAGACGTGGACCGCGCAGGGCACGTCGCGCGGCTCGACACGTCCCTGAATTCCGGTGTCTGCGTCGGCGACACCCAGCAGCGGAAAGATTCGATCCGTGGCGGACGCGACATCGGGATGTCCGAAGATGAGCAGGCGCCGTCGATAGACCCAGGTGGCCCCCGCCGGAATTTCCCGTCGTGTGGCCCGGGCGATGCGCCAGAGGCTCAGCTCCCGCCAATCGGGATCGAAGGTGAACGCGTTGCTGAAGGTGACCTGTTGGTCGGTGACCCCGAAGTTCACCCATCGTCGCGCCACTCGCTCGGGCGCCACGAGCGCATAGCCGATGGGAGGAAACTGGCGCACCCCGGGAACGACCACGTGGGTGAAGGGGACCATGGCATCGCCGGCGGCGGCGACGTTGCTGCGGTCGAAACTGCGGTGATGATAACCCACCGATCGCTCGGGCTCGAGGGCGTTTCCCACGAAGGAACGCATGCTGCGCCCGCCCCGCATCCAGACGTCACCAAAAGCGAAGACGGGCGCGGCGTTCTCTCCGTCGTTGTGCAGCGTGGTCGTGATGTGGACAAAGGACTCGCCGCGAAGGACCGTGTAATCGGTCTCGACCCGGACGGAACGCACCGCTTCGGATTTCGGCACCAGGGGATTGAGCCAGCGAAGCAGCCCCGTCGCCCGAGGAAGAGAACTCATCCCCTGAGTCGACGAAACTCGCAATCGTGCCCAGCCAGCCGCGTCATCGACCTCGGCGACCACCGTGTCGTAATTGACGAAGACCTTCTGGTCCATGTTCACGATGGGAAACAAGCGAGCGAACTGATCCTCGTTGCGGCGATCGCGGAGGCCGGCATCGACGATGGTTCCGCCGTAGTTCAAGGCACCGTTGCGCCGGCTGGGATCGTCGACGATCACCTCGATCACGTCGTTGGCGAGGTACCAGTCCCCAATGCCTCCGATGGCATCCGGCCCCCCGATGATCAGATCAGCGGCCGTCTCCTCCAGAATACGCTCGGCGCGCAGACCTTCCCCAGAAGCTGCACTCGCCAGCAGCGACGCAGTCACAGCGGTGATCGCGATCCAGACCACCCGTGTCTGCATGTGCAGCTAGAGGCCGAGACGTCGGGCGATGATGACCTTCATGATCTCGTTGGAGCCGGCATAGATGCTCTGCACCGCGGCGTCGGCGAAGTCGCCCGAGATGGGATACTCGCTCATGAAGCCATAGCCCCCGTGAAGCTGGAGGCATTCGCCGGTCAGTCGCTTCTGGAGATCGGTGACCCACCACTTGGCCATGCTGACCTCCTTGACGATGTCTTCGCCCCGCACGTGGGCGGCGATCAATTTATCCACGAAGGCCTGCCCGATCTCGACTTCCGTGGCCAATTCGGCGAGTCGAAACTGGGTATTCTGAAACGCGGCGATGGGCTGACCGAAGGCGCGCCGCTCTTTCACGTAGTCGAGCGTATCCTCGAGCGAGCGGCGGCAGGATGCGATCGAGGCATCGGCGATCGTGAGTCGTTCCTGCTGAAGCTGCTGCATCAGGAACTTGAAGCCCTGCCCTTCCTCACCCAGACGATTCGCCACCGGCACGCGACAGTCCTCGAAGAACAGCTCGCTGGTGTCCTGGCCCTTGAGTCCCAGCTTCTCGAGATTTCGCCCGCGCACGAAGCCCGGCGTATCGGCCTCGACGAGAAAGAGCGCGATTCCCCGGTGCGGAGGGTCCGCCTCCGTGTCGGTCTTGGCGACGACGATCGCGAGGTCGCAAATCTGGCCGTTGGAAATGAAGGTCTTCGAGCCGTTCAACAGATAGTGGTCACCGTCGCGGATCGCTCGGGTCTGGATTCCGGCGAGGTCCGAGCCCGCCGCCGGTTCGGTCATGGCAATGGCCAGAATGATTTCACCCGAGATACACCCGGGGAGGTAGCGCGCCTTTTGGTCGTCGCTGCCGTACTCGATCAGGTAGGGCATGCAGATATCCGAGTGCAGCCCGATCATCAACGCGTGGGCCCGAATTCGTGCCATCTCCTCGTGGACGATGGCGGCATAGCTGTATTCGGCTCCGGCACCGCCGTATTGCTCGGGAGCAGTCACCCCCAGGAAGCCCTCGTCACCCAGTCGCCGCCAACTCGCGCGATCGGTCACGCCTCGGGCGTTCCAGTCGGCGATCTTGGGCTCGATCTCGGCCTCGACGAAACGGCGGAACTGGGCCCGGAACAGCTCGTGCTCCTCGCCGAAGATCTCTCGCCGCATAGATGCCTCCCGGATCCGAACCGTCGGAGACGGCGGAGTTCAGGATAGGGAAGCGGAGTGGAAACAGCCCCCGGGGCTCAGGGGCAGGCGGCGTCTTCGATGGCGCAGACGTCGCGCAGCAGCCGGTCGAGATCATCGGGCCGGAGCTGACACTCTCCGTCGCAGGGCGCGCGGTCGGGGTCGGGGTGAATCTCGACAAAAAGGGCGTCGATGCCGACGGCGCTGGCGGCCCGGGCCAGGGGCGCGACGAAGCGGCGATCGCCGCCGCTGGCGTCCTCGTTTCGTCCCGGATGCTGCACCGCATGGGTCGCGTCGAAGCAGACCGGGGCGAACTCGCGCATCGTGATCAGGCCCCGCATGTCGACGACCAGGTCGTTGTAGCCGAAGCCCGTGCCGCGCTCGGTGACGAGCACGTCGGCGGCACCGAAATGACGGGCTTTTTCAACGGCGTGCCTCAGATCGTGCGGAGCGATGAATTGGCCCCGCTTGATGTTGATGGCACGGCCGGTAGCGGCGCAGGCTTTGATCAATTCGGTTTGGCGGCACAAGAAAGCGGGAATCTGCAGACAGTCGACGACTTCGGCGACGATCTTCGCCTGACCGGGTTCGTGCACGTCGGTCGTGACGGGCATTCCGGTCTCGCGCTTCACCCGCTTCAGGATGCGAAGACCTTCGTCCATCCCGAGGCCGCGGTAGGAACGGTGACTCGAACGATTCGCCTTGTCGAAAGATGCCTTGAACACGACGGGAAGCCCGTGGCGCTCAGCAACGTCCTGGGTCGCTAACGCGCACTCCATGGTTCTCTCCAGCGACTCGATCACATTGAGGCCGGAGATCAAAACCAGCGGTGCGCCGTCGCCGACGGCGATATCACCGATACGCATTGCCTACCTCCCCACCATCGGTGGCGGCGTGTTAATAGCGAGATCCATAGCGGTTGACTACCCCGTTTTCTTGAATGCGGGGTGTTTTACCCATACTTCGCCTACGGGAAACTCGCCAAGGCCCCGACCGCGCTCCGCTATAGTGACGCCCCTTCCGATGGATCGAGGCCTCGAAATCGGGCTTCTGAGGTCATCGACGAGTCCCACGGCATGCGAACTCTGCACAGCTTCGCTCCCGCCCCTTCCTGGCACGATCCGTGTTGGTGTCGTGCGCAAACCCTTCGCAGCGACTGGGTCCCATGCTGACGGGGCTGGTGCTGGCGGGGCAGCGGCCGCCCAGCGACGCCCTCGCGGGCGTTTGGGGTGAGCAACACCGGGCGCTCGTCGATGTGAATGGAGTTCCGATGCTCGTCCGCGTGATCCGGGCCATGCGCGCCGCGAGAACCATCGACCGTCTCTTGATCAGTACCGACGACCCGGCCGCCCTCAGGGCGGTGCCCGAATTGAGCCGTCTGCTGGCCGAACGCGCCGTGACCCTGCACGATAGCCTGAGCTCGCCCAGCCGAAGCGTCGCCGACGTTCTCGAGGGTCTCAGCGACGGAGAATCGATGCTGGTTGCAACGGCGGACCATGCCCTGCTCACGCCCGAAATCGTCGACCACTTCGTCGAGGCCGGCGCGACGGATGCGGCAGACGTCCATGTGGCACTGGTGGCGGAGTCTCTCATTCGCTCGCGGTTTCCGGAAACCACCCGAACCTACCTGCGCCTGCGCGGCGAGGCCTGGTCGGGGGCCAACTTATTCGCGTTCCGCACACCCACAGCCCGCCGCGCCGCAGCCTTCTGGATCCGGGCCGAGCAATTCCGCAAGCGACCCTGGCGGCTGGTGAGCGCCCTGGGACCGATGTCACTGCTTCTGTTCGCGCTGGGTCGGCTCGATCTCGATGCCGCGTTCGACCGGGTTTCGCGCGCAGCGAAAGCTCGAGTGCGACCGGTTCGCCTGCCTTTCCCGGAAGCGGCCATCGACGTGGACCGACCTGCCGACCTGGCCCTGGTCTCCCGGATCCTGTCCCAACGGGACGCCACCGCGGCATCGAATCTCGTTTGATCCCGGTACCTTCCAGCCCCGACCTGCGGTGGCGTGCGCTGGCGTCTCGGATTCCTGTTATGTTTCGGCCTCCGCCCGTCGAGTGTGTGGAAGCCCCCCCTCACACAGAGAGGCAACGACGCAACTCGGGGCCCCTCCAGCATCCGGGTCGAAGGAGTCATTCGTGCGAGTGGCCATTCTCAACAACCTCCGGGCCGGGCGAAGCGAGCGTCAGGTTTCGCGCATTCTCACGCTGCTGCGCGATTACCCCGAGGTGCTTCACGTCGAGACCGGCGACACCGGCGCGCTGACGGAAGCATTCATCGAACTCGCGAAGAACCGCGTCGACCTGCTCTTTGTCAACGGCGGAGACGGCACCCTGCAACACGCACTGACCGAAATTCTGGAGCGGAATGCCTTCGAGCGGCCGCCCCTGATCGCCCCTCTGCGGGGCGGGCGCACCAACATGACGGCCCTCGATCTCGGCACCCAGCGCGACCCGGTGCGAGCCTTGTCCGATGTTCTCGCCGCTATAAAGACGGGGACCCTGGATCAACGTCTGATGAAACGCCCGATTCTGCGTGTGGAATCCCGCACACGGGGACTCGTTCAGTACGGAATGTTCTTCGGCGCCGGAGTCATTCATCGGGCGATCGCCCTGACTCACCAGCTCTTCCCGACCCGGCGCACCAATGGCGTGGTCGGCGCCGGCCTGGTCACCAGCGGACTCATGGCGAGGGTGGCCTTCCGATCTCGCGATGGGGTGCTCACATCGGACAAGGCCCAGATCTATCTCGACGGAGAACTGGTGCCCGACGGTGAATACATGTTGATGATCGCATCGTCGCTGGAGCGACTCTTCCTGCGAATGAATCCGTTCTGGGGCGACCAGAGCGGGGGCGTTCGATTCACGAGTATTGCCTACGATGCCGAACACATGGCCCGTGCCTTACCGGGGATCGCGTGCGGACGGCCGCTGAAACGCGTCCAACCGGAGGCCGGGTTTACCAGCCGGAACGTCGAGCGTGCCGAGATCCGCTTCGACTGCGGATTCACGATCGATGGCGAAATCTTCGAGGCAAAGCCAGACGAGTTCGTCACCCTCACCGCCGACCGGCGCGTCACCTTCGTCCGCGCCTGAGGGTTCCGTGGGCGCGGGAGCCCAGGCACTGGCGGCGCTCGTCTCGGACGAACTCTCGGGGACCGTACCCGAGGCCGTGGCGACGATGGCCGAAGAGATCCGGCATCGCTGCGGCGAGGCTCCGGTTGTTGCCGTTGTCTTCTACGGCTCCTGCCTGCGCAAGCACACCGTAGACGGCGTCCTCGACTTCTACGTGCTGGTCGATGCCTATCGACCCGCGAGCGCCTCCCTCGGGTTGGCCTGGGCGAATGCCCTGCTTCCGCCCAACGTCTACTACCTGGAGCTCGAAGCTTCGGGCCGTCGCCTGCGCGCCAAGTACGCGGTGATCTCGGTCTCGGACTTCGAGCACGGCGTCGGAATGAAGAGCCTGCGAACGCATCTCTGGGCGCGATTCTGCCAGCCCGCCCTCGCGGTCTACCTACGGGACGGCAAGGCCCTCGAAGTGCTGGTAGGCGCCTCGGCCCGCTCGGTTCTGACGCTGCTGGAGAGGATCCTCCCGCTGCTCCCCGCTTCTCGAGGAGGTGAGCGCCTCGACTTCGACGAGTTCTGGCAGCGGGCGTTCCGGGAAACCTACGCAGCCGAGATGCGTGGGGAACCGGCCCAGTATACCCGTGCGCTGTATGAAGCGGCCCCCGAGCGCTACGACCGGGCAGCCCGTCACGGAATCGAAGAACTCGCCCAGCAGGGCCGCCTGCATGCACGACCCGCGGAGCCCGGTGTCGAAGTGAGCTTCGACCCGTGCCGCCGGCGGCGCGGACGGCTCGCGTGGCCGCTTCGACGCCGACTGTCGAAGCTGATCGGATTCGCAGGCCAGGTCAAGACCACCTTCACCTTCGGAGATTGGCTCCCCTACGTAGTCTGGAAGCTCGAGCGCCACGGCGGCGAGCCCATCGTGCTGACGGAACGCCAGCACCGGCATCCTCTCATCTGGGGTTGGCCCGTGCTCTGGCGCCTCCTCCGCGAACGCAAACTGCGCTGACCCGCGGATCCCCCCATTCTATAGAATCCCCGGAGCCAGAGGCGCGCAGCCAGGCGGAGCCGAGCGAAGTCCAATGGACACGGAGGGCACAGGGTGTGGATGTAAGAGGCAGAGTGGCGATCGTGACCGGTGCGGGAACCGGCGTGGGTCGAGCAACCTCCGTGGCGCTGGCGCGTCTGGGCTGCTCCGTCTGGGTCAACTACAGCCGTTCCCGGGAAGGAGCCGAGAAGACCGCCGCAGAAGTGTCGGCTCTCGGAGTGAAGGGCATCGCCTATCGCTGTGACGTGACCGACGACACCGCCTGCCGCGAAATGGTCGAGGCGGCGGTACGAGAACTCGGTCACCTCGACCTGCTGGTGAACAACGCCGGTACCACCAGCTTCATTCCCCACGACGAGCTCGAGCGCGTGGGCGACGACGATTGGGACCAGATCCTCGCGGTCAACTTGAAAGGCCCGTTCCAGATGGCCCGGGCTGCGCGTGCGGCCCTGGAGGCGTCCGCAGGTGAAATCGTCAACGTCTCGAGTGTGGCGGGCATCATCGGAACGGGCAGCTCCATTCCCTACTGCGCGTCGAAGGCGGCGCTCAATTCCCTCACCGTCACCCTGGCTCGCGTGTTCGCGCCAAGGGTCCGCGTCAACGCCGTCGCGCCGGGATTCATCGCCGGTGCGTGGCTGCGGTCGGGTCTCGCCGCCGCCTACGACCCGATCAAGCAGGCGATGGAGCAGCGCGCTCCGCTGGGGAAGGTGTGTGAAGCAGGGGACGTGGCCGACGCGATCCTGAGCCTGGTGACGGGCTCGGACCTGGTGACCGGTCATGTGCTTCCGGTCGAAGGCGGCATGCTCATCTCCGGCTAGTCCGGCCCACTTCGCTCGCCTTCGGCTAGTCCGGCCCACTTCGCTCGCCTTCGGCTAGTCCGGCCCACTTCGCTCGCCTTCGGCTCGCTGCGCGGCCTTCGGCCTTGCATCGGCCGGGCCTCCCGCTCGCGGCTTACTTCACTCGGCGGAGCAGGTCCTCGACGTCGAAGACCAGCAGATCTCCGACGGCGAGCCCCAACTCCGACAGCCGTCCACCGGCGGTTTCGACGGCAAAACGGGCGGGAGCCTCGCTCCTGTAGATCGGCAGGCGCCGTTCGTAGGCCTCGACCGACTCCTCCCGCCCACGGGGCGGCTCCACCGTCATGGATCGGATGCTGACCACCCGACCCTCGACGTCGAGGAACGCCACATCCAGTGGAATCGGACAGTGGCGCATCACCATCCCGAGAGAATCCAGTCGGGGGTAGACGAAGAGCATCCCGCCGTGGCGCGGGACAAACCGACGACCGCTGAGCCCGCGAAGTCGGTTGCGCGGCTGGATGGCGAGATCCAGCTCGAAGAGCTCGTCGGCGATCTGGACCCAGGCGGTTTCGAGGTCCGTGGCCGGGGACCCGGCGAACTGGGGCTCCCCGCAGGCGAACACCGCCAGAAACGGGACCCATCCGACGACAACGGCGCGCCCCCAACCGCTGCATCGTTTCACGACCCGGAGATCAGAGCACATCTCACACACCCCTCGGGCGCCGGGTTCGGGCGGGATTCATGAGAGGTACTTTAGCTCCAGCGGGCGTCTCCCTGCCGGAGTAAGGTTCCGCAGCGGTAGGGTTGAGAGAGGCGACGTCGAGAGGAGGGTACGTTGGGACCCGATAGCATCCGTTCGGTCCTCATCACCGGAGCGTCCTCGGGAATCGGGGCCGCCACCGCGACCTATCTGGCCGATCGCGGTTTCCGGGTCTTCGGAACCAGCCGCCGGCCTCCTTCCCAGAATTCGACGGATGGGAAACTCACCTGGATCGCCATGGACGTCTGCGACGACGGGTCGGTCCGCAAGGGCTTCGACGAGGTGCTGGCAGCCGTACCTCACCTCGACGCCCTCGTCTGCTGCGCGGGCTTCGGGATCTTCGGCAGCGTCGAGGAGGTATCGATCGAGGCCGCCCGGGCGCAATTCGAGACCAACTTCTTCGGCACGCTGCGCACCCTGCGCGCCGTGCTCCCCTCCATGCGCACGGCCGGCCGGGGACGCATCGTCATCGTCGGCTCTCTGGCCGGACGCGCGCCCATTCCCTTCCAGGCCCACTATTCGGCGACCAAGGCCGCGGTGGACGCCTTGGCGCAGGCACTTCGCACCGAGCTGCATTCGACGGGCGTGCGCGTGTCCCTCGTCGAGCCCGGAGATATCGACACTGATTTCAACGATCGCATGGACTGGGGCGACCCCAACGCGTCGGCGTACGGCGAGCGCATCCGCCGCGTGGAGCGGGTGATCCGCGAGTCGCTTCCGAAAGCGCCAGGGCCGATGGGCGCCGCCCGGGCGATCCATCGGGCTCTCACCGCCCGCTGGCCGCGGGTGCGCTACACCGCCGGCGCGGATGCCACGCTGGTCCCCCTGGCGCGGCGAATCCTGCCGGACTGGCTGAGCCTGCGCCTGATCCGCTCCCACTTTCACATCTAATCCGGCGGGTTATCGGCGGGCCCGTCCGATCTACTTCCGCGGCCTTCGGCCTTGGACCCGCACGGCGAGCCCTCGTGCTAGGCTGCGTACCTTCGACCTCCGGGTCCGAACGCCCTCGGTCAACCGACTCGTGCCCAAAGCGGTGG
>JAZFUU010000180.1:0-7280 GCA_036447375.1 Myxococcota bacterium | reverse complement strand
GGGCTGCTCCTGGGCACTCGCAACGGTGCCACCCGCGACGCAGGCGAGCACCCCGAGCCACACCCACAGCTTCGCCTCGAAACACAGACCTCTCTTCAGCATGATCGTTTTCCTCCTCGGCCCTCTCGCACCCGGGCCTGTCACGCGGAGCGGGATTGTATCGGGAAACACGCGGCGAGAATCCGCGAGCGGGCGTGACGGAATCGATGCCGACAAGGCGCGGGCGGCCGAGGAACGGGTGCGAGGCTGGCGCGAAAAGGGCGAACTCCCCCTCCCCAGCTTTCCCTGAACGCATCGCCGAACTGGAGGGCAGCCTCGACTACCCGCCCCAAGGCTCCGCTGTGAGCGATCGCGAGTGAGAGCGGGTCAGGGGTCGCGGCGGAGGGGCGCGGGCTTCCCGAACAGCCAGCCCTGACCGAAGGTGATTCCCAACTGTCCGAGCATCTCGAGCTCCTCGAGAGTGTCGAGGCCTTCACCGACAATGCGCGCACCGATCTGTTCAGCCACGGTGTGCAGGGCGCCCACCAGGTCCTGGCGAGCCGGGTCGACGTCGATGCCCCTCACGAATGTCCCATCGATCTTGATGAACTCCGGCGAGAGCTCTATCACGGCTTCCAAGCTCGCGTAGCCCGACCCCGTGTCGTCGAGGGCGATCTGGAAGCCGAGGCTGCGGTAGTAATCCCGGATCTCCCGGAAGATCGCGAAGTTGCCGATCGACTCTTGTTCCGAAATCTCGAAAACCACGTCGGTGGGACGCAAGCCGCACTTCGAAAGCGTTTGAATCAGTACTTCCGCCCGAAAATTTGGGTCATGCATGGTCGTAGGGCGCACGTTCAAAAAGAGCTTGGCGTCTCCGGGCAGATCACGAGCCCCGACCAGAGCCTTCTGTCGGCACAGGCAGTCGAGCTCGAAGAGAAGATCCTCGTCCTCGGCGGCCTGGAACAGAGCCGGCGCCGAGTGGAACTCCGAGCCGACCGGGCCCCGCGAGAGTGCCTCGTAACCGAACACCGTCTTGGTTGCGACGTCGACGATGGGCTCGAAGACCGAAAACACATTCTGTTCGAGCACGAGTTCGACCAGACCTCGCCGCCGGCGCCGGCCCTCGAGTCGTGCGCTGAGCTGCGCATCATTGCGCGCCTCTTCGAGCGCGTGGCGCACCTGGGTCGCAACGTCGATGGTGGGATTGCGAAGCGCCGCTCCGACTCCGATTTCGAGTCTTCGCGGGCCCCTCTTCAAATAGGGGTAGGTCACCTGGTGACCACGACGGGCGATCTCCTCGGACACTCGTCCGCCCAGGTCCGGGAGCTCTTGTTTGTAGAAGTGAACCTCGTTGGCCTCTCGAAAGAGCAAGACGATGATCTCTCCACGTCCGGTCTCGCCGTTCAGGACCATATCCCCGATGCCCATTCCGCTCTCCGCCACGTCGCTGACCAGCGCGTGGAGGTTGGCCATCACCGCCCGGTGCGCCTCGAAACCATAGGAGCGCTCGATCGTCGCGTATTCGGAGGCGTCGACCACGAGAACGCCGATCGCCGCTCCCAGCACAAACTGGGACTCGATCCGGTCCAAGACCTCCCCCAAAGAGGGAAGACGTCGCGCTGCGGTCGGCGCGCTGGCGCACGCGTGGGAATCGGCCATGACCCCCCATCGGCGTACCGCCCCGAGCCGTTGAGAGGTCCCCGAGATCAGGCCTGCTTTCGTCGAATGCCGGCGATCAGTGCACGCCGCGGGTGGCGACGAGGGTCGAGGGCTCGATCCCCAGACTTCGGACGACGTGCTCCCACATCGCTGCGGCCTCGACCTCGAAGACGACCTCCCGGCTCACCGGCGCAATCAGCCAGGACCCTTCGATCAGCTCCGCCTCGAGCTGGCCGGGGCCCCAACCCGCGTAGCCCAACAATACGCGAAAGTGGGTCGGTGGGTGGCCAGCCACCTGGCGAAGAACTTCGAGAGAACCCGCGATGCAGACGCCCTCGTCGAGCTGGGTCCCCGCTTCCGCCGCGTCGATCTCGTGGGTCGGGTCGAACAGGACCCATCCCGTCTGCGGATCCACCGGTCCCCCCCAGTAGACCCCGTCCTCCGGTTCCCCCCGCCATTCGATCTGCAGGGTCGAGCACAGATTCGGAGCGGTGAGGTCGGTCGTCCGATTGAGTACGACCCCGAAGGTCCCCGATTCGTCGTGGTGAACGAGTATGACAACGGCGCGATGGAAGTTGGGGTCGAGAAGCTGAGGCATGGCAACGAGCAAAGAGGGCGCAAGGCTCGACGGCGTCACCACTCTAGGGTAGCAAGCGACTCCCGAGCATACCGATGCCGGGGTCCGCGGGATGAGACTCCGCCGACTTCCCGGTACCGTCGGCGCGTGACATCGAGCCAAAAACGCTCGATCCGGGTCGCCAATCGAGTGACCTGGGTGACCGTGGTGACCGGGCTCGCCGCTGCGGGTTCTGTCTCGGGCTGCGCGTGGGTCGGTTCCACCGAATCCAGTCCGGCCGCGGAACTCATCTGGGCGACTCTCTCCATCGAGATCACCATCGCGCTGGCGGCCTGGGCGGGAACGCTGTTCTCGGCGGTTCCTGCCGTGACCCGCCTCGGGCTGGGGCCCGGGCGTCTCACCGCATCCGATCTCGGGTTCCTGGTCCTCGGGGGCCTCGCCCTGAGCTTCAGCCTGGATGTCCTGCTGAACCTGACTGACCTGCACGATCAAAGTGTGCTGGCCGAGCTCAATCGTGCGCTGCGCGGAATCCGGGGGGGCACCCTGCTGCTGGCCCTCATCGGCCTGGGCGTGGCCCCGGGAATCGCGGAAGAGCTGCTGTGCCGAGGCCTGATCCAAAGGGGCCTCACAGATCGCGTCGGAGTTCCGGCGGCCATCGCCCTGGCGGCCGTCGCTTTTGGCGTGATCCATCTCGAAGTCATTCACGGCACCGTGGCTGCCGTACTCGGCGTCTATTTCGGCCTGGCCGCCCATCTGGCGGGAAGCATTCGGGCCGCGATTCTGTGTCATACGTCGAACAATCTCGCCGCGGTGATGCTAACCGCCGCCGCACCCGATGTGGGGTTTTCGCCCGCCGCGTCCCTGGCTCTCGGACTGTCCGTGGCGGGCGGGTGCCTCTGGAGAGTCTGGAGACGCCGCCCCAGGACCGCCGCGGGTGACGGCCCCGACACAGACCCGGTCGGACTACAGCCCCCCAGAGATTCGGACGATTCGTAGGGAGAGGGCGAGCGAACGGCCGCCGACTGGAGGAACCATGGGCGCATCCCCGCCCGTCCTGTTGTTGGATGACGGCGAACTCGACGACTTCCAGAAGATTCTGGGGGAGATCGGCGTCGCGTACGGCCGAATTCGGGGCGGGGCCATCGTGCCCGAAACGCCCCCGCCTGAAATCCTTCTGATCGCAACGCCACGGCGGATCGACGCCGTCGCCCAGCTCGACTTCGCCGATGTCGCGAAAATTCCCGTGCAAATCGTCGTGGTCGACGGGGACTCGCGGACCCTGCGAAATCGCCTGCGGGAGATCGGATTCGACTATCTGATTCGCCGCCCGGTACACCCCGAGGCCATCCGATTGCTTCTGCTGCGCTGCATCTATTCCGGCGCCGAACGCCGCGGTGACAGCCGCGCCCCGGCGGGTTTCGAGGTCTCGTTTCGCGCGGGGTTTCGCCGACATCGTGCAACGCTCACCGATCTCTCGCTCCGGAGCTGTCGGCTGCAATCGGATCACGCGCTCGCGCTCAACAAGCGAATCCGTCTGAAGATTCCCGCGATGCTGGGTATTGGTACACCGTTCGTGCTCTCGGGCCGGATCGCACGAACGACCTACAACGAGCGATCCGGCGAGGACGGTGTCCACCGGAGCGCGATCGTATTCGAGAATCTGGGGGACACCAGCCAGGAAGCCCTTGCGAGCCTTTTGGGGTCCATGGGGCTCGGACTGAGGATCGAATCCGGCGCGGGCCCCGGGCCTGGGGCCGATGCCGCATCCTCGCCGAGTGTCTCTCCGAGACCCTTCGAGACGCCCGCCTCCCCTCCGAACCCGTCTGAAGCGGAGACGAAGGCGGAGGCCGACCGCCGGTTGAACCGCCGCGCCGCCTACGTTCGCAACATCCCGGCCTACGGAGAACAGGCGACGCGCGTGCTGGTGGGCCAAGACCTCTCCGCTCGGGGAATGCGGGTCAAGCACGCGGACATCGCCGACGGCGATCGACTCCACATCGCCCTCTACGGAGAAGCCGGCAAGGATCCGATTCTGGTCTGGGCCACGGCCGATCGCGATGACGGCGAGGATGGGACCGTTCTGATCTTCGAGGAGCTCGAGTCGGCCGCGGCGCACGAACTCGAGAAGCTGGTGGCCCGGCTGCCGTCGGTCGAGCCCCTGGCCGGAGGTGAAATCGCTGCCATGGGCAGCGTCGTCGGCGAAATCCTCCCTGAGAAGCAGGATCGGGTGAAGCGGCGACCTCACAGCTAGTTTCGGTCGTCCCGGAGGTGACGTACGATCACTTCAGCGTCCGATGATCAACTTCAGCGTCCGATGGACAGGGGGGCGGCCGTGGCCCGAAGCAAGAGCAAGCAGAAGATCAAGACACTTCGAAACAACCTGCGCTTCAAGCGCAGGCTCAAGCGAAAGAAGCTGGCCCGCAGCCAGACACCCTAGGGGTCCCAGGAGCCCTGGGAATCATCAGGGCCCCCGCGACTGCCCAACCGGGAACTGAGGGCCGGGCCGAGCCGGCGGGCTACAGAGCGCGGACCTTGGTCGCTTCCGGTCCCTTCTGACCCTGGCTGGGTTCGTACTCAACTTTCTGTTCTTCCCGGAGGGTCTTGAACCCCTCCCCCAACAGGTTCGAATAGTGGACGAACAGGTCCTTACCGCCTTCGTCCGGCTTGATGAACCCGTATCCTTTCTGATCGCTGAACCATTTCACCGTTCCGGTCGCCACTTGCTCCTCCTTGACGTTCGAGCACGCGGATTGTCCTACAAAATCACCGTTCGACTTACCAGAAATGCGGTCGAGGGTAAAGAAAAGGCGGCGCCGCCGGCGCTCCGAACGCGTTCTCGAGGGGGATCGCCCCCGGGGGAGAGACTACTCGATCGGGTCCTCGATGAGTTTTCCCCCCTTCCAGAGCCCTTCCCGCATGCGTCCGTCGGGAAAGCGGAGCGTGCCCGGGCCGTCGGGCTTCCCGGAGCGGTATTCCCCTTCATACCGATTGCCATTCGGCAGGATCATCAGACCGTTGCCGTGCAGCATCCCATCGCGGAATTCGCCCCGATACCTTTTTCCCGAGGGCCACGTCAGCACCCCCCGGCCCTCGGGCTTGCCCCAGCGCCACTCGCCGACGTATCTCTGCCCCCCGGGCATCGTGGCATCGCCGCGGCCCGATCGTTGGTCGTAGCGCCACTCACCGGAATACCGTCGACCATCCGGATACACCATGGTCCCGACTCCGCTGCGCTGCCCGTCACGAAACCCTCCGACATATTTGGCGCCGCTCGTTGTCGTCATGCTGCCGAGGCCGTTGGCCTGATCGTCCGCCCAATCGCCGACATAGACGCGGCCGTCCGGGAGAACGCCTGATCCCTTTCCGCTCTTCCGGCCCTCCCGCCATTCGCCCGTGTAGCGCGATCCGTTGGAATAGACATGCGTTCCGTGACCCTGAAATTTCCCGTCGCGGAAATTGCCCTCGTAGCGCGATCCTTCGGCCAACACCTGGATGCCAAACCCCGAATCACAGTTTCCCGAGATACACCCGCCCGGGGTGGGGGGCACGGGCGTCGCGCAAGCCACGAGGCCTAGGGCAAGCGCGCCAGCCAGCGACGCAAGGCCCGGGCCGATCCGCCGCTCGAACCCTCCGAATCCCACGCATCGGGAAAATCGGTGCTGCCGCAGCGAGACGCCAAGGTCGGGTTTCAAGGAACAAACTCCGGACACAGATCGGCCCGGAGCCGAATGAACGGCTCCGGGCCTTCCCTGGGAAGGGGATGTTCTTGGCTTTCTAATGGGATAGGTGGGCGGATCCTCCGGAAAGTGTCATGGAACCTCGCCTGGCTTTCCGATGGGCTCCCAAGGGATCGGAATCTGCCGTCTCCACGCGAGTCGGCCCCTCCCACCAATGCAGGCGCGTAAAGGCAGAATTCCGTCCTGCCGAAACCCCCTTCGAGTCTCCTCTTCGCCAGACCTGACCGGTGCCCGCGACGCGGGCGACTGGATCAGGCCCGCGGGACCCGGACGCAGGGGTTCCGGCCTCGCGAGCGCGGCGGAGGGGGAATCACAGGGGGGGAAGAATGCGGGAAAGCATTCCGACCGGCCGGTTCGGCCGAATGACACGAAACTGCAAGCGACTGGGCTCGGGGATCCTGGCAATCCTGTTGATCCAGTCGATCGCGCCCATGGGGTCGGCCCGGGCCGCCGCCACCGGGCGAGATCTCGGTCTCATGAGCATCGAGGAGCTTCTGGAGATCGAGGTCACGTCGGTCTCGAAGCGTCCGCAGAAAGTGTCCGAGGCTCCTGCGGCGATCACCGTACTGACCGGCGAAGACATCCGACGTTCCGGCGTCACCAGCGTTCCCGAAGCGCTGCGGATGGTTCCCGGAATTCATGTGGCCCAGATCGACGGCAACAAGTGGGCGATCACTTCGCGCGGCTTCAACGACCAGTTCGCCAACAAGCTTCTCGTCCTGATCGACGGCCGAAGCGTCTACACGCCCCTCTTCTCTGGCGTCTTCTGGGACATTCAGGACGTCATGCTCGAGGACGTCGACCGCATCGAGGTGGTGCGCGGGCCCGGCGGCACGCTCTGGGGAGCCAATGCCGTCAACGGCGTGATCAATATCATCACCAAGTCGGCCGCCGAGACCCAGGGTTCATTGGTCTCCATCGGATCGGGAAGCGTCGAGCGCTACTTCACCCAGGCGCGCATCGGCGGCAAGCTAGGCGAGAACACCCACTACCGAGTCTACGCGAAGTACTTCACTCGAGAGGATCTGGCGGACGAGCCCGGAGGAGCAGCCAACGACGACTGGAGCATGACCCGCGGCGGCTTTCGCATGGATTGGGACGCACACACCGGCGATTCGCTCACCTTCCAGGGCGACTACTACGGCGGTGACGAGAACGAGGTCCTCAAAGGCCCTACGGGCCCTGTTCCAGGTGGGGAGAAAGTCAGCGGTGGGAACCTCCTGACCCGCTGGGACCACGAGTTCGAGGACGGATCCGCCGCGCATCTCCAGGTCTATTACGACCGCGTTCAGCGCAAGGTCGACTCGATCATTCGAGCCGATCGCGAC
>JAZFUU010000179.1:0-9473 GCA_036447375.1 Myxococcota bacterium | reverse complement strand
GATGGCCTCCGCGCACATCGCCGCTGAGCCTCGCGCCGGCGTAGGAAGACGGCGAAAACCAGACCTCGGATCCTTCCGATGCGCTGGCATGCGCTGGCTAGAGATGCTTCCCGAAGAAGTCGACCATCCGCCGCCACGAATCGTCGGACGCCGCCTGGTCGTAGGCCCCGTGCATCGGCGTGCGTCGCATGATCGATGCCATCGCACTGCTGTCGAAGTTGTTCATGTAGGAATGGCCGACATCGGCATAGATCTTGACGTCGTGCGGCACACCGAGTTCGGAAAGGTGTCGCTCGAGGCGCTCGCCCTGCCTCGCGAACGACTTGTCGAGCGCGCCGAAGCCGGCGACTACGGGGCAGACGTCACGCAGCTGGTCCGCTCGGCTCGGCGTATCCCCATAGTACGGGGCGCACACCTTCAGTCCGCCCCGCGCTGCAAAGAAAATCGCGAAGCCGCCGCCCATGCAGAAGCCGGTGATCCCCATGCGTTCGCCGTCGATCTCGGGTAGTGCCGCCGCATGAGCGCGCGCCGCCTCGATGCGCTCGAAGGCCGCCCCCTTGCGCGCCTGCAGGTCGCGGAAGGTGCGCACGACGCACAGGAAGGGCGCACCCGCGCCGTCGTAGACCGCCGGGGCCAGCGCCGCATAGCCGTTCTCCGCAAAGCGCCGCGCGATGCGCCGGATATCGTCCGAGAAGCCGAAGGCGTCGTGGATCGCGAGAATGAGCGGCCAGCCCGCGGCAGGCGCCTCTCCCTCCGGGAGGGTCAGCAGCGCCCGCATCGGCTCGCCGCCTTCCAGTGCGATCGTCTCGCTGCGCTCAGTGGCCATCGCGTCCACTCTACAGCACAGGCCCGCGGCAGCGCTCCTACTCGTGCACCCCAACAGAGGCCCCGTGTGCGCCAGTTTTCCCAACTGTGGCTGTCGGTTCGATCCCTGTTGTCAGGCGGTGCGCACGCAACAGAAGAAATCCTGGCACCGACAACACGACCGCGTACACGAGACCCGCGGGCCAGCCGTGGCCATGGGGACTGACGCCGCTCCAGATGAGGTGGCTGAGCGCAACGTAGAAGGAGTACGCGGCTGCCGCGGGGACGATCCAGGGGCGACCACGCCAGAAGGCCCACGCAGCGACGAGGAAGATGGCCCAGTGGACCGGGGCGGTGAGCAGAGCTGCAGTTCCCCTCACCTCGAAACCGAGCCAAACCTCGACGTTTCGAACGTCCGCGACGAAGAGATCGCGGGCCACGAGAAAGCCCAGCGTGGCAAGGCAGAAGGCCGCGAGCGCCGTCATCCACCACGGGCGGCGTGAAGGGTGAGGCGGCGCTGCGCTCATGCGAGGAGCCTAGCGTCGGATCTACTCGCTCCAAGTTCCCGATACGAGTTCGTTCGCGACAGCGCGCACCGCAAGCATCTGTGCTCGAACCCGAGAGTCGAGACTGCTCCCCCGCCTCGGCCAGCCTCAGCGGGATCAGATGGGGAGTCAGGGCGTCGGCGTTTTTGAGTGACGCCAGCTTTGAATTTCTTCCCAGCTCGAGAGGGCGAGCGCCGTCCAGATAAAGGAAAACGTCACTGCGTGAACGGAGGTGAAGGGCTCCTCGTAGAGCCATACTGCGATTCCGAGGCTGAGGCTCGGTGAGATGTACTGAAACAGTCCAACGACCGAGAGCGGGAGCCGGCGCGCAGCGCTGGCGAAACAGACCAGAGGAAACGCCGTGACCAATCCCGAACTCGCCAACAGCCAGAGATTGCTCGAGCTCATTGCGGCCAGTTGAACCCACGGTTCCGATTCATTCGCGACGAGAAAGCCGAGCGCCGGAAGGGATAAGACGGCGGTCTCGACCTGGAAACCGCCGAGCGACGATACTCCGGACCACTTTTTCAAGACCCCGTAGACCCCGAACGAGCCGGCCAATACCAGGGAGATCCAGGGAAGCTCGCCGTACCCGTAGGCGAGATAACCCACGCCAACGGTGGCCATTGCTACGGCGAACATTCGCAGGCGTGAGAGCCGCTCGTGAAACAAGGCAACGCCGAGAGCGACATTCAGAAGCGGTGCGAGAAAATAGCCGAGAGCCGTATCCAGGATTCGATCCGAATTGACGGCGTAGATGAAAATGCCCCAATTGCTTCCGATGATCAGTCCGCTTGCAAGGAGAAGCAGGCTTTGTTTTGGGCGCTTGAGAGACTTGATCAACTCGGGAAATCGGCCGAGTCCAACCAACACGAGCGAAGCGAGCACAAACGAGCAGAGGACGCGGTACGCGAGTAGATCGCTGGCGGGGAGCGCCGCGAGGTGCTTCCAATAGATGGGCACCATGCCCCAGGCGCAGTAAGCCCCCAAGGCGTACAGGTAGCCGGAGCCCGAGTGCTGATTCAAGGAGATCTCTTTGAGATCAACAGCTCAGCTCACGTCCCCGGTGGGCCCGATCAGCGTCGACTCCAGCACCAGGTCCGAGACCAGAGATTGATACTCGACGTGCGATTCGTGCTCGCGTGTCTCCCAGCGCTTGCCCTCTTGCTCCTTCATATAGGCCCTGTACTCGGGCGCGCCCGGAAAGCGAACGTTGTCGGCAACCACGACGCTGCCGGGGTGCAGCCAGCCCGAGTCGAGGAGTAGCTGAAGGTCCGAGAGGTAGACGTCTTTGTCGTGGTCGAGGAACACGAAGTCGAGGGTTCCAGCTGCGAACCCGCACTTCTCCCGCAGGTGCGCGAGGGTTTTTCCCCCATCCCCGAGGTGCCCCACCACGATCGTGCAGCGGTCGCCCATGCCCGCGTGCTCGATGATCCGACGCGCGATGGCTGCATTCGCGGCGCTGAACTCTACGGAATACATGTGCCCATCCGATGGCAGCTTCCGGGCGATGCGCAACGCGCTGTAGCCGACGTAGGCACCCACCTCCAGCACCTGCTTCGCCCCGGACCGCTGGAGCGCCGCGTCCAGGATCTCTCCCTTCTCATCTCCGACGTTCATCAGAAAACTCTGCCGGTAGCCGAACTCATCGATCAGCTGGATGGCGTGATCGACGTCTCCGTCGCGCGCGTTCGATACGACGAAGTCGGCCACTTTCTGCTCCCGCCCGTCGCCCACCTGCCAGTTGCGCAACATATTCCTGGCGCCCAGACCCATGCGAATCACGGACCAGCGCAGGAAGAAGGCGGGCTTGCCGAGCAGCTCGTTCACGGCGACGGCCGCGGAGCCGAGCCCGACGAGCCACAGAAGCCAGCGGGGGAACCAGGCCGGCCCGGCGACGACGCCCAACAGCGCGAGTCCCGCTCCGATGGCCAGAACGGCGGAAACCAGAAACGTCCTTGTACCCATGATTGACCCCTTTCCCCTTCGGCCCCGGCGTGCGGACCGCATGCAGGCCACTCCGGAAGATCCGGTCCAATGGTAGCGGCCCTCGCTGTCGTGAGATTCTGGCGAGGTTCCCCGCAGCCGTGCTAACGGGCCACCGGGGCCGATGCTAAGGTCGGAAGGGCCATGAGCTTTGCCATTGGTATCGTCGGAGCGACGGGGGTCACCGGTGAGGTGACGCTGCGCGTGCTCGAGCAGCGGTCATTCCCCGTCGGCGAACTCCGATTGTTCGCGTCCCGGCGCTCGGCCGGGCAGACGATCCGATGGATGGGCCGCGACTACGCCGTCGAAGCGCTCGACGACGGGCACTTCGAAGGCCTGGACCTCGTGATCAGCGCGACCTCTGCAACGATCGCGCGTGAATGGGCGCCCCGGATGGTCAAGGCCGGCGCAGTCGTAATCGATCAGTCTTCGGCCTTTCGGCTCGATCCGACAGTTCCACTGGTAGTGCCCGAAATCAACGAGGCCGACATCGAATCCCACCAGGGAATCATCTCCGGACCCAACTGCACGACGGCCGTTGCGGCGATGGCGATCGCCCCGTTGGAACGGTCCGTCGGCATCGCATCCATCATCAGCTCCTCCTACCAGTCGACGTCGGGCCTGGGACGCGACGGCATCGCGGAGTTCCTGGATCTCTCGCGCAAGGCGGTCGACCAGCCGGAGGCACTGCGCGGGCACGAGCCGCTGAAGCTCTCGGCAGCTCGGAAGTTTCCGAAGGTGCCGGCCTTCAACGTGTTTCCGCAGTGCGAGGGATTCCACGAGGGCAGCGACATCTCGACCGAGGAAGAGAAGATGGAGGCCGAGTTGCGGAAGATGCTCCACGCGCCGGGGCTCCTCGTGCACGCGACCGCCGTCCGAGTGCCGGTCCTGGTGGGGCACTCGATTTCGCTCGCGTTGAGCCTCCGTCGCGAGACCACTCCGCAAGAAGCCCGCCAGCTCCTTTCCGCCTTCCCGGGCATCCGGGTCGTCGATCGGCCCTGGAAGGGCGAGTACCCCACTCCGCTCGACGCGGCCGGAATCGATGACATCCTCGTGGGGCGCGTGAGGTCGCTCCCTTCCCTGGAGAACGGGCTCTCCTTGTTCGCCTGCGGAGACAACCTGCGAAAGGGAAACGCGCTAAACGCCGTGCAGGTCGCCGAGCTCGTGCTCGGTCTTGGCTAGTGCCACCCGACCCAACCGTACGCGCGCCAGGTCTCCGGCGTCGCGGCTATTCCCGCTTTTCCTTTTCCAGAAACCGGACGAACTGTGCATGTGGGACGGCCGGACTGAGGAGAAACCCCTGAAGCTCGTCGCAGCCGCTCTCGCGAAGGATTTCTGCCTGCTCGCGGGTCTCGACGCCGACGGCTACCACCTCGATCCCGCGATCGTGCGCCATCGAGATGATCGCCTTCATGAGCGATCGGCCGGCTTCCGAGGAAAGGTGCTCCACGAAGATCCGGTCGATCTTCAGGTGGTCGATGGGAAAATTCTGGAGATAGCTCAGAGAGGAACGGCCGGTCCCAAAATCAGTCAGGGCCAGGCTGATTCCCATGTCGCTGAGCTCCCTCAAGGCGTTCCGGGTGCAGTCGTCCTCGTGCAGGATCGTGCTCTCGTTGATCTCCAGTTCGAGGCAAGCGGGAGTCAACTCTGTTTCCCTCAGGATGTCGGCGACTCGGGACACCCAGGCCGGGTGCCGGATCTGACTGCCGGATACGTTCACGGACATGCGCAGCGACCGAAAGCCTTCGTTCTGCCAGGTCTTGAGCTGCACGCAGGCCGTGCGGAGAACCCACTCACCGAGCGGCGCGATCAGACCCGCCGCTTCGGCGACCGGAACGAACTCGGCCGGGCCCACTGACCCCAGCTCGGGGTCTTCCCAACGGAGCAGGGCCTCCACGGCGATCACCTTGGCCGTATCGATTTCGCGGATCGGCTGATAGTGCAGGGCGAACGGATAGCGCTCCAGCGAGCGGCGGAGGCATCGCTCGACGTCGAGTTTCCTCTGAGCCATCGAGTTCATCGACTTTGCGAAGAACTGGTAGTTGTTTCGTCCGCGGCTCTTCGCCCAGTACATTGCCACGTCCGCCTTCCTGACGAGCGTCTCCGCGTCGTTTCCGTCTGAGGGGAAGACCGCGACTCCGACGCTGGCGGTTACCGTCACGTCGCGGCCATCGAGACTGAACGGCTTGCGGAGGGCCTCGAGGACGCGCTTGACCACCGAGCTCGCGACCTGAGAATCGGACACCTCAAAAATCAAGAATGCGAACTTATCACCGCCCTGGCGCGAGATCGTGGACTCCAGGGGGCGTAAGACATGCGCGCCAGCATCGTTGATCCTCAGGTTCTCTTTCAATCGCGTGGCGACTTCGCGCAGCACCTGGTCCCCGACACTGTGACCGAAGGTATCGTTGAGTTGCTTGAAGCCGTCGAGATCGAGGTAGCAGATCGCTACGCGCTGAGCGTGGTCCTGGGCATGGGCCAGGATCTGCTTCAGCCGATCTGCAAACAATGCACGATTCGCGAGACCCGTCAGGCTGTCGTAATTCGCCAGGAAGAGGCTCTTCGCGACGTTCTGGAGCACCAACCGGCGCAGCATGAAAAAGCTGCTCAGCGACAGGAGGCAGATCGACCCGACCAAGCCGAACAGCCCGACGGCAGAATGCCCGTCGGCCTGCAGGGAAACTGGAGACAGCGCGTAGCGGTCGACCACCGCTCCCAGAACGGCGAGAGGCACGATGCCGCCCAGGAAGTAGGCGACGAAGGCGCCCCGGGCGAGCGTGTCGGGGAAGAATTTCTTCGACTTCGAAAATACCATGGATTCATCCGGGTCCGAGCGGAACCCATCGCGGCTCAGACGCCCTATCGGTGGTCTCAGCTTTCGGCTGAAGGCCTATTCCGCGCGGAGCCGTGACCAAGAGCCACTCTGAGAGGGCTGGATTCTGAAGCGTTGACAGGGAGTTGTCGTAGAGTGAGAGCGACTGGCGGCGCTAGCGACCGGAACGACCCTGGCGCATCCTCTCGGAGCGTGCCCAGGGGAGGTTCCGATGCCCCACGCCCTGTCGGCGTGACCTGATCGTGATCCGACTGCTGCGTCTGCTGGCGCGGCTCGAGTGGCCGATGCGGCTGCTAGGCCCCCTGTTCGGGCGCTTCAATCCGCTGCATCCGGATCGACGTCGCAACCCGTATCCCGCCTATCGGAAGCTACGCGAGCGGGCGCCGGTGTACCGCCACCCGATCATTCGGATCTGGTTCCTCAGCCGCTACGAAGACTGCGCGGCAGTTCTGAAGGACCCGGCCTTCTCGGTGCGGCGCATGGAGCTCCCGGCAATGCAAAGGATGGTCGCTCCCCTGCGCGAGGACTTCCGGGAGATGATCACCCGCAACCTGCTGATGCTCGACCCGCCGGACCACACGCGGCTGCGGGCCCTCGTGGGCAAGGCCTTCACGCCCCGCGTCGTCGAACGCCTGCGGCCACGCATCCAGGCCATCGTGGACGAGCTGCTCGACGGGGTCGAGGCCGCCGGCGAGATGGACCTCATCCGCGATTTCGCCTATCCGCTGCCCGTGATCGTCATCGCCGAGATGTTGGGGGTGCCCGCATCAGACCGCGCCCGCTTCATCGCGTGGTCGAATCGGCTGGTCGCCATCGTCGACCCCATTACTTCTCCCGAGACGCTCGAGTCCGTGCAGCCTGCGTTCCACGAGATGGCGGCCTACCTCCGCGGCATCTGTGAAGAGCGGCGCCGGGAGCCGCGCGACGACCTGATCAGCGCCCTCGTGGCCGCCGAAGAGCAGGGGGACGCGCTCACGCCCGCGGAGCTCATCTCGACCTGCAGCATCATTCTCGGTGCGGGCTACGAAACGACCGCGAGCATCCTCGGGAACTCCGTGATGGCCTTGCTGAGAAATCCGGGCGAACGCAAGCGCTTGCAAGACGACCCGTCGCTGATTGCGAGCGCCGTCGAAGAATTCCTGCGCTACGACCCGCCCGTTCAGGCGACGGATCGGATCGCCATGCGCGACTGCGAGATCGGCGGCAAGCGCATCCGCAAGGGATCGCTCGTCGTGACCCTGCTGGCCGCTGCGAATCGCGACCCGGCCCGCTTCCCCGACCCCGAGCGACTCGACCTGGGTCGGCAGGACAACGCCCATCTTTCGTTTAGCCACGGTGTGCACTTCTGCCTCGGGGCGCAGCTCGCGCGCGCCGAGCTGCAAATCGCCCTCGGCACCCTGCTGCGTCGCTTCCCGGATTTCGACGGCGACCCCAGCACCGACGCCTGGCGGCCGTCGATCACCCTGCGCGGGCTCACCACGCTGCCCCTCACGCTGCGACCGAGCCTCTAGCCGGCGGGGCGGGCGACTGACGCGAATCACGCTTCCCCGCCGAGCCTTCAGCTCCGGACGTGCTTGACCAACCGGCGGACGCAGGCGAAAGTCACGGGATGACGAGCAGCGCATTCGGGGCCACCAAGACAGCCACGGTCAACGGTACAACGCTTGCCTACCGCGAGGAGGGCGCCGGCGAGCCGGTTGTCTTCGTCCACGGTGGCATCAGCGACCTCCGCATCTGGGCGAAGCAGCTGCCGAGCGTTGGGCGCTCGTACCGTGCGATTACCTACAGCCGCCGTTTCGCAAGACCCAACGAAGACATCGAGCCGGGAGCCGACGACCCGTGGCAGCAGCATGTCGAAGACCTCGCCGCCTTCTTGCGCGAGATCGATGCGGCGCCGGCTCACCTCGTCGGGAATTCCCAGGGCGCCTTCATTGCGTTGCTTCTCGCCGTGCAGTCACCGGATCTTGTTCGCAGCCTGGTGCTCGAAGAACCCCCCGTCCTGCCACTCTTCGCGAAGAATACGCCTCCGCGCCTGGCGGAGATCCTGCGCCTCTTGGCAACCCGGCCTCGAACGGGTCTCGCGCTCATGCGATTCGTATCCGGGACGATCTCGCCGGTGACGAAGGCGTTTCAGCGTGGCGAGGACGACGAAGCTTTGCGGATTTTCACCGAGGGTGTGCTCGGCAAAGAGTCCTTCGAGAGGCTTCCCGAGGCCAGCAAGGAGATCGGGCGCGACAACTCCAGTACGCTGCGCGCGGGGCTGCTGGGCTCGGGATTTCCGCCGCTCGACGACGACGACGTTCGTGGCATCCGAGCGCCGACGCTTCTCTTGACGGGAGAGCGCAGCCCCGCCTTTCTCCTCCGCCTGACCGACCGCCTCGAAGAGCTGCTGCCGATCGTCGAGCGCGACGAAATCCCCGACGCCTCCCATGCGATGCACGAGGAGAACGCGGCTGCGGTCAACGAGGCGATTGTCCGATTTCTCGGCCGGCATCGCGACCGGCCGAGGTGAAGCTACCGATCTTTCAGGTCGACGCCTTCGCGAGCCACGTGTTCGCCGGGAACCCGGCAGCCGTCGTGGTCATGGACGAGTGGCTCTCCGATCCGATCCTGCAGGCCATCGCGCAGGAGAACAACTACTCCGAGACCGCGTTCGTCGTTCCCCGCGGTGATTCCTTCGATCTTCGCTGGTTCACTCCCGAGATCGAGATGGATCTCTGTGGCCACGCCACCCTCGCGAGCGCCCATGTCATCTTCCAACACGGCTACACGTCCAAGGAGGAGATTGTCTTTCGATCCAAGGGAGGCAATCTGACGGTCCGGCGTGAAGGCGATCTCCTCGCCATGAATTTTCCAGCCTGGCCTCCACGCCCCACGGAAGGCGATGCCGCAGTCAACGCCGCGTTGGGGGCGACTCCACTCGAGTTGCACGAGTCGCGAGATCTTCTCGCGGTCTTCGATAGTCAGGCAGACGTCGAAGCGCTCAGGCCGGACTTCCCGGCGATCGCCAAACTCAACACCCTAGCTGTCATCGCCACAGCGCCCGGAAACTCCTGCGATTTTGTGTCTCGGTTCTTCGCGCCCGGTGTCGGTGTTCCCGAGGATCCCGTCACGGGCTCGGCGCATTGCACGCTGGTTCCGTACTGGAGCGCACGACTGGGCAAGACGAAGCTTCACGCCCTTCAGGTCTCCAAGAGAGGCGGCGAGCTCTTCTGCGAACACCTCGGTGAGCGGGTGGTGCTTGCGGGACGAGTCGTCGAATACCTTCGAGGCGAGATCACCGTTTAGTTCCCATCGCCATCACC
>JAZFUU010000178.1:0-3285 GCA_036447375.1 Myxococcota bacterium | reverse complement strand
TCTCTCGGCATTCGGCCAGGAAGGCCGGGTCGAGCCCGAATACGTAGAGCTGACTGGAGCTGCCGTCGGCCTTTCCGTCATAGGCGCTGACGAACTGGCGTTCGACTTCGGGCAACGAGGTGTAATCGCTGTGCACATCGAAATAGTGCACGAAGAGAAAAAGGCGCTCCTCGCGGAACTCCCGCAGCCAATTCATCGCCTGGTCCGTGATCCAGCTCGACGGGCTGACCCGATTCGTAACCTCCTGAACGTAGACGAACTCTTGAAATCCCCGCTGGAGGTCGTAAAGGCGACCGACCTTGGACGAGTTCACGACCGCCGCCGTGGTGTATCCCCGGCTCGCGAGAATCGTAGCCAGTGTGGGGATCCCCTCGGCCAGTCCGTGCCCGACGTCATTGGCCCCGTGGCGGTTGGGGTAGAGGCCGGTCAGCATCGACGCGTGGGCGGGAAGTGTCCATGGAGAGGTGGAAATGGCGTCGTCAAAGACCGCGCCTTCCCGCCCCAGCCGGTCGATCACCGGAGAGGTCGGTCGCGCGTAGCCGTAGATCCCGACGTGGTCGGCGCGCAGGGTGTCGATCGAAATCAGCAGCACCACCCGCGGTGGCGTTCGCTCGGACTCCCGCCGGGGCCGCGACGAAGCCGAATCCGATGAGTCGAGGTCGGGCGAACAGTTCGACGCGAGCGCCAGCATCGAGACGAGGACGAGGCGTGGCAGCCGTTTGACCGGTTTCAGCACCGGGTCCCCCATCTACTCTTCGGCCGGTCGAGACCGGTGCGTGCCCGGAGATGCTACAGAATTCTCAAGATTGGACCGAACCGCGCCGTGGGGAGCCGATGGGTGACGACACCGCCGAACCGAGTGCGAGCCTCCCGGAGGGCCGGGGCCGGCTGATCTTTCGCCTCTGCGTCGGCCTCGTCTTGCTGACCTGGATCGCCTTCGAGCCCGTGCTCCGGAGCGGATTCATCGGATTCGATGACGGGCGCCAAATCGAAGCGGTCCAGATCTGGCAGAGCATCGAGGCTGGCTTCCCCGCCTGGGCTTCCAGCGGCGCCTATATCATCAGTCGGTACCCGAGCACCGTGGTTTCCCACGGGCTCGACGTCCAGCTCTTCGGGGCGGAGCCATCGGGTCATCACCTGACAAGCTTGCTGTTGCACATCGCCAACGTCCTGCTGGTGTTCGGCCTGTTCACTCGCACCACCGGGGCCGTCTGGCGCAGCGCGTTCGTGGCCGCGCTCTTCGCGCTCCACCCGCTTCAGGTGGAGGCGGTGGCGTGGGTGTCGGAGCGAAACGAAGTGCTCGGTGGATTCTTCGGACTCCTCGCGATCTGGGCCTACGCCGGGTATTCGAATCGCCGCGGCAACGGCGGTGGGGCAGGGCGCTACGGACTCACGCTGGCGCTGATGGCCGTGGGCCTCATGGCCGACCCGATGTTGGCGCTGCTGCCCTTCGTGTTCCTGTTGCTTGACTACTGGCCCCTCGATCGGTTCGCGAGAAACGGCCGTGGATCGGGGGACCCCGGGCATCCATCTCCCGTCGGCCTTCTGATCGAGAAGATTCCGTTTCTGACTCTTTCGGCGATTTCTTGTGGGCTTTTCGCGGTCGCGCGGTCGGATGGGATTTCAATGTCGATGGGACTGCGCGGGGCCCATGCCCTGGTGGCCAGCGTTCGCTATCTGGGAAAGCTGGTCTGGCCGACGGACCTGTCCATGATTTCCGTCCATCCATACCTTCCGGGGGGAGTCCCCTGGACGACGTGGCAGGTGATCGGAGCCGGCCTGTTGGTCCTCGGGTTCTCGGCGGTCGCGATGCGTCGGCGCTACGCGACTCTGGGCTGGTTCTGGTACCTGCTCGCGCTGGCTCCCGTACTTGGAGTCCAGGTGGGCCACACGGCGATGGCGGACCGATTCGCCTACCTCCCGCTCGTCGGTGTCTTCGTCATCCTGGTTTGGGGCGGGGCCGAATGGGTGGCCGCCCTCCCGTCCGGTCCGTTGGGTCGGCGCTGGGTGCATCGATTGCTGGCCGCCCTCCCGTCCGGTCCGTTGGGTCGGCGCTGGCTGCATCGATTGCTGGCCGTCGGCGCCGTCGCCATCGCGCTCGTCAGTCTCGCCTGTACCCGCGTACAGACGCGCTATTGGAGGGACGCGGGGACCCTGTATCGACACGCACTCGACGTCGGGCCGGC
The DNA here is from genome assembly GCA_036447375.1 of Myxococcota bacterium. Classification (GTDB taxonomy): domain Bacteria; phylum Myxococcota_A; class UBA9160; order UBA9160; family SMWR01; genus JACZXC01. The sequence goes on along the minus strand of JAZFUU010000178.1, from coordinate 1,099 downwards.
GAATCCGATGATTCACTACAACCTGGCTCGGTTTCTGGCCGCTGGAGGTCAGTCCGACGAGGCCGTCGAACACTATCGCCGGGCGCTGAAGGCCGACTCTCGTCACGAACAGGCGCGCTGGCAGCTGGCGAACGCCCTCGCGCAACGAGGCGAACCCGACGAGGCGATTGACGAGTTTCGACGGTTGCTCGAACTGCGTCCGAACGCCGCCGATGCCCACAACAACCTCGGTGCTCTGCTGGAGTCTCGGGGGGTACGCGCCGAGGCGATCCGTCACTACCGGCGCGCCCTCGACGCCCAGCCGGCGTACGCCGACGCCCAGTTCAACCTGGGGACGGCATTGCTGGCCCAGGGCGAGGTGGACGAGGCCATCGAACACCTGCGTCGCGCCCTCGAGTTGGCCCCGAACTTTGCCAAGGCTCACAACAACCTCGGCAACGCGCTGCTTTCGCAAAGCGAGATCGACGCGGCCCTCGAACACTATCGCGAGGCCCTGCGGATCGATCCTCAGCTCGTTTCGGCGAGCCGAAATCTCGAGGCCGTCCTCGAATTGATCGCAAACGCCGAATCGGGAGAGTCGACGCCAGTTCGATGAAAGCCCCACCCGGCCTTCAAAAAAAAGGCCCACCCAAAACAAGGAAAAGGCCCCACCTAGATGACCGGGTGGGGCCTTTTTGAACTTTCAGAGACGGGTCGATGGCGGGGTCGTCAGTTCCTTCGGGAACGGCCACGCCCGGCCAGGCCGAGGCCCAGGATACCGAGGCCGATCAGCGAAATCGTGGCCGGCTCGGGAATGACGCTGTTGGTGAAGCTCACGCTCCCGAGTGAACCGGTCGTGCGGTTGACGAAGTCCCCGCCGAGGAAGCCGGCGAGGCCCCAATCGGCATCGATCGTCGTTGTACCGAGACCGGCGATGTGGAATGTGACCGTTCCGAGGACCAGAGTCCCGGCTGTCGCATCGGCACCGATATTTGTCTGCTGGGCGATCAGGTTGACAACGCCCGCCGTCGTGAGGCCACCGTCACCCGGGCTGCCGGCGCCGCAGAACGGTTGATGAGGGTTGTCGACCGGTCCGGGCCCATACACGGTAGTGCCGTTG
>JAZFUU010000177.1:0-5002 GCA_036447375.1 Myxococcota bacterium | reverse complement strand
CGGCGTGAGCGCGGACGGTCTCGACCGAGCCCTCGACCACCAGACTGCCCCCGTCCCGCCCTGCCCCAGGGCCGAGGTCGATCACGTGGTCCGCGGCCACCACGATCTCCGGCGCGTGCTCCACCACGACGACGGTATTGCCGCGGTCGCGAATACGGCGGAGGGTATCCACGAGTCGGTCGGTGTCGCGGGCGTGGAGTCCGATCGAGGGCTCGTCGAGGACGTAGAGTGACGCAGTAAGCGTTCCCCCCAGAGCCGCAGCCAGCTGAATGCGTTGGGCTTCGCCTCCTGCGAGGGTCCGCACCTGGCGATCGAGGGTCACGTAGTCGAGTCCCACCGCCACCGTCGTCGAAACCCGAGACCGAAGCTCCGGCAGCAGCCGCCCGGCGCGATCGGCTTCGTGCGGAGTCAAAGGGAGGGCGTCGAGCCAGGCGAGGAGTTCGGCCAGGGTAAATCGGCCGACCTCCCCGAGGTGGCGACCGGCGACGTGAACACACAGCGCCTCGGGTCGGAGCCGCGCGCCTCCGCAACCGGGGCACGCGTCGAAGCGCCGGTAGCGGGCGATGAGAACGCGATTCTGGACCTTGTATCGCTTGCGCTCGAGTCGATCGAAGAACCCCTGGACCCCTCGCCAGCCGTCCCCATCGCCTCGAAAAATCCAATCTCGCTGATCAGCGCTCAAGCTGGCGACGGATTGGCGGGTGGGAATGCCGCGGCTACGGCACGCCGACAGCAGCTTCCGCTGGGCACGTTGCCCCGAGCGCGTCGCGAACGGCGCGATCGCGCCCGCTTCGAGGCTCTTGGACGGGTCGGGGATCACCCGTTCCCGATCCAGCACGCCAATGCGACCGAAACCCTCGCACTCGGGACAGGCGCCCAGGGAACTGTTGAAGGAGAAGAGCGCCGGACGGGGAACCTCGAAACGGCGGCCGCATTCGTCGCACGCCGAGCCCTCTTGAAAGGAAGCGCGCTCCCCGGTCTCGCTCACCACCACACATTGACCGTCTCCCCGCGCAAACGCCCCGGCGATCGCCTCGCTCAGGCGCGCGCGACCGTCCCCACGCCGAAGGGCCAATCGATCGACGAGAAGCAGGCCATGGCGACGCAGCGAGGCGAAGGCGCGTGCCGATAGCTCCGTGGCGTCCACGACGCGGCCGTCGGCATCGAGCCAGCGTGAAAATCCGTCCGCCGCCAGCCGATCCCGAACGGCTGCCGCGGTTTCTCCCGCCCGGCGCGGCAGCGGCGCAGCCAGAGTGATGCGCTCGCCATCCCAACGGTCGAGGATCCGTCCCGCAATCGCCTGGACGGTTCCGGGCATCACCTGTCGATCGCAGTCCGGACAGCGAGTCTCGCCCACGGTTGCGTAGAGGAGACGGAGGTAATCGAGAATCTCCGTCGCGGTTCCCACCGTCGATCGCGCACTGGTGACCCGATTCCGCCGTTCGACGGCAATCGCCGGCGGGAGGTTCGAGATCGAATCCACATCCGGGCGAGGCAGGCGTTCCAGGAACTGCCGCGCGTAGGTCGAGAGAGACGTCACATAGCGCCGCTGACCTTCGGCGTAGAGGGTGTCGAAGGCGAGGGTCGATTTCCCGGAACCGGAAACGCCCGTCACCACCGTGAGCGAGCGCAGGGGGACGCGGCAGGTCACTCCCTGAAGATTGTGGGAGCGCGCATTCTGGATCTGGATGTGGGCCATCGGCCCGATCGCCGCCAGACATCAGGGCTGCGGACGAAACAGCTTGCGCATCTTCAGAGCGAGCGACAGGTCGCCCTCGATCTCGATCCGTCCGGCGGTGAACAGGAGGTCGGCATTCTCGCGGCCCGCGAGAATCGCGAAGAAATCCGAAGCCCCGAGACGAAAACGGACATCCGGCGACGGGACTTCGCCAATTCCCACGTCGAGGCGACCGCCCTCTACGCGAGCGAAGAAGCGCCCCCCCAGAGGTGCCGAGTCGACACCGTCAGTTCCCATCAAAGCGCCCGTTTCGTTCAGAGCGCTCGCTCCCGTCAAGACAAACTGGAAGACGACCCGCAGGTCGCTCGTGGCATCAGCCACGAATCGCTTTCGCAGCCACTCCATCGCCTCGTCGATCGAGGCGGGGTCACCAGCTTCCATCGCCGGATCCTCGCCCGCAATTCCGCGGGGTTGCCTCGCGTTTGGCTCAGATCTCGTGCTCGGCGAGCAATGCGTCCGGCTCGTCAAGCAGGAGGGACACGCTGATGTGATCGCCGGTTTCGCTCTGGGCCATGTGGAGCACGCGGACCTCGTGGGTGCTGAGGTACTTGTTGACTTCTTCTTCGACTTCCATGACGAGGCCCCGAAAAAGGACGCAACGAAGTGCCACGATCAGTCCTCCCCCCGGCCCGCCTGGCGCCGCGCCTCCGCAGCGTAGCCTTCCTTGCCCGCAGCGTCCGCGGCGTCTGCGAGATTCTTCCACTCCGAGGCTTCGGGCTCCTCCCCCGTCGCCGCGACCGCGGCGCGGAACAGGAAGGCATCTCCCGACTCTACCGCCTGGCGACGCAGTTCCCGAAGCCGATCGGTAGCGTGACCGAGGCGCAGGAAGTCGACGGCCTCGATTGCACGTCCCTCGGCCAGATAGGCCTCGGCGATCTGAAGCGCCTGGGTCTCGCCGAGCTTCCGCTCGATCAGAAGACGACGTTCCAGCGGTTTCGGTATCTTGGATCTGGCCACGACTCTCCCCCCGCGGTACGTCAGTAGCGCGGAACCTCGGGGTCGACCGTCACCGACCAGGCGTCGATCCCGCCCGTCATGCTCTCGAGCTGTTCGAAGCCGCCCGCGGAAAGGATCTCACAAGCCCGGACGCTTCGCACGCCATGGTGGCAATGCACCACGATGGGTCGTTGCTTCCAGGACCGAAGTTCATCCATGCGCGACTCGATCTCACTCAGGGGAATCACCACCGAACCCTCGATCCGCGCCGTCTCGACCTCCTCGGATTCGCGAACATCCAGGAGCAGGAACTCCGCACCGCGCTGCTGTCGGGCCCGGGTCTCCGCCGCCGTGATTCTCGCGATCGGCCGACCCACCTCGGACGGCGCCGGCACGCCACAGAACCCGGCATAGTCGATCAATTCGGTGATACTCGGCTGATCGCCGCAGACCGGGCAACTCGGATCCTTCTTCAAACGGAACTCCGCGAATCGCATCTCCAGCGCATCGTACTGGATCAACCTTCCGTACAGCGGCTCACCGATTCCGGTGACCAGCTTCACGGTCTCGGTGGCCTGGATCATGCCGATCAACCCCGGCAGTACGCCGAGCACGCCGCCCTCGGCGCACGAGGGAGCGAGCTCCGGCGGCGGCGGCTCCGGGTAGAGACAGCGATAACAGGGCCCATGGCGCGCATCGAAGACGGTGGCCTGACCTTCGAAGCGAAAAACGGAGCCGTGGATGTTGGGCTTGCCGAGCAGCACGCAGGCATCGTTGCTCAGGTATCGGGTCGGAAAGTTGTCGGTTCCATCGATCACGATCTGGTACTCGCCCAGGATCTCGAGAGCGTTGTCCGATGTCAGCTGCAGCGAATGGGTTTCGACCCGCACATCGGGATTCATGGCCGCGATGCGCTCGCGGGCCACCTCGATCTTCGGCCGACCGACGTCCGCCGTTCCGTAGAGAACCTGGCGCTGAAGATTCGATACGTCGACGCGATCGAAGTCGACCAGGCCGATGGTTCCGACCCCGGCGGCCGCCAAATACTGGGCGAGAGGGCAGCCCAGGCCCCCCGCCCCGATCACCAGGACCCGCGCCTCGAGCAGGGCCCGCTGACCTTCGACGCCCACCTGAGGCAGGGTCAGGTGCCGCGCGTAACGCGCAAACTGGTCGGGCTCGAGTTGAGGCTCGGACATCGATGAAACGCTACCCGACGGAAACGGAGGCGTCGAACCCGAGGCCTCGGAAAGCGGCTAGAGGTCTTCGGCGTTGTCGTTGGGGGCCGGAATCACGACGAGTTCGTAGGCGTAGCGGGGCTTGTCCATCCGCCGAAAGCATACGTTCACCCAATCGTTTCTCTTGACCTTCGCGTAGTCGGTCTTTTTGCCCGTCACGGCCATGCCCTTGTACGGCACGAAATTCACCATCTCTCCGCCCTTGGTCAGGGTGAAGCTTTTCTTCCCCTTCTTTCGGATCATCCCCTCGAAAACGCGACCGTTGATGGTCTTGCCGTCGGCGGTCACGACCTTGCAGTCCTCGGCCGCGGCAGACCCCGGCAGGCCCATCGACAGTCCAGCGATCGCCAAGGGGATCGCCCACAGGCTTTGGATGATTCGCATGATCCACTCGCTCCTTTTCTCCCGCTGAATGTCGGATCCGACCGGCGCGCGGAGTTCGGTGGAATGGTGCCGGAGGTGGGATTCGAACCCACACGACCGTCAAGGGCCGGGGCCTTTTGAGGGCCCTGCGTATACCCATTTCGCCACTCCGGCCAGAACCGTTGTGAGGATACCACGGCCCCGGGTCCGCCCCTAGGCACGGTCGCGACGCGGCTTTGACAGCCGCAGAACCCACCGGTAGGTTCCTCGCCGTGGGGCTGTAGCTCAGCTGGGAGAGCATCAGGCTGGCAGTCTGAGGGTCGGGGGTTCGATCCCCCCCAGCTCCACCATTTCTTTCACGGGGTTACGGGATTCGGATGACCCTTTTTTGTGTTCTACTGACGGTTCTACTGACTGTCCGCGTCAGTGCTCCACGCGTCGGCCGATTGGAGCGAGGGATTCGGCGCGCCCGTCTGGCTCTAGTACGTGCTGGAGGTACTCATCGAATACGGTGAAGTCTACGGACGACAACGGGGGTTGTGATGCCGTTAAATCTAGTTTGGGAAAAGTGCCAAGGCGATGTTTGGTGTTCCCTTGAGAACGTGAACACTGACACGATTAACTCCAACGGCGTGTACGTCATCTGGCACGGCGGGGATACCGCGCGCGTGGTGTACGTCGGGCAGGGAGATGTCTCAGCTCGACTTATAGACCACCGGCGGGACTATCG
>JAZFUU010000176.1:0-6524 GCA_036447375.1 Myxococcota bacterium | reverse complement strand
GCGGCCATCAAGGTCCGAATCGCGGAGGCATGGGCGCCCCCCTTGCCGATCACCTTGCCGAGATCTTCCTTCGCAACTGTCAGCTCGAGCACGTGCGCGTGTTCTCCGATCACTTCTTTGATCTGGACTTCGTCGGGCTTGTCGACCAACGAGCAGACAATGGCTGTAATCAGATCCTTCATGGGTCCCTCCGCATCTACCCCACGAAACTACCTTCCCGCGCCCGCACGGCCACCCAGCGTGTGCCGCATCAGGCCGATCGCAGTGTAACCCTACGTCGACCAAAAAACGATGTAATGCGGGTACCAACGCGAGGACTTGCGTCCACCCCTCGGGGCAGATCCGACACCGCACCCACGTCGTGGGGTCGCCCGAGGCGGTCAAGCCAGCTCGCCACCTGACCGAAACTGGGGTATCCATGACCTCGATTCAATGAGCCATCACGACTTCGACACGAAACCGCGGTCCGAGCCGCAATCGAGCCACCCAGAGCAAACCTCGCCTGTCTGAGCCATCACCAGGGCCCCGGCAGGCAATCGGGGACCCTCGGCATGGCGACTACCCAGGTCACGATACGCGTCCTCCGGCGACTCCTCGCCAGTGGGGTCACCACTCGCGCCGAGCGGCTGCTCGCCCGGATGCCGCCGGCCGATGTCGCCCCGCTCTTCTCCAGCATGACGCCGGACGAGATCCGCACGGTGATCGAGCTGCTGTACCGGCGTCGCCGGGCGGCGCGCACCCTCAAAGAACTCCCCCCGGAAATGCTGCCCCAGGTCTTCGAGGCGCTGACCGACCAGCGCCTGGCGGATGTCCTGGCTCGCCTCGAGATCGACGATCTGATCGAAGTCGTCGAGTGGGTTCCCGAGGACCGCCGAAGCGAGGTCGTGAACCGGCTGCCCGTTCCGACGCAGGCCGAGCTCGACCGGGCGGGGCTCTATCCCGAATCCAGCGCGGGTCGGGCCATGACGACGAGTTTCATCGCCCTCGATGAGAAGATGACCGCGGAGGAAGCCATCGATTCGATCCGCGCGGTCGGCGACGACGACGAATCGATTCTCTACCTCTACGTCGTGGACGACCAGCAGGCCCTCTGCGGTGTCGTTCCGATTCGCCGGCTGGTATCGGCACCGCCCGCTCGCACGATCGCGGACCTGATGATTCCGGATCCCGTGAGCGTCCGCGCCGATGACGACCAGGAAGAGGTCGCCTCGGTGGTCGCGCGCTACGACTTGTTGGCGGTCCCGGTCACAGACGTGGATCGCCGGATGCTCGGTGTCATCACCGTCGACGACGTGATCGACGTCATCACCGAGGAAGCCACCGAGGACATCTACCACCTCGCGGGCCTCTCGGAGACGGATCGAATCTTCAGCCCCGCCCACCTCTCCGTGCGCAAGCGAATGCCTTGGATGCTCCTGAACCTGGGAACCTGCTTTCTGGCGGCGTGGGTGGTGGGATTGTTCGAGCGCTCCCTCGAGCAGCTGGTTGCCCTCGCGATTTTCATGCCCGTCGTGGCGGGGATGGCCGGCAATGGCGGAACCCAGGCGTTGACGATCATCACCCGCGGTATCGCACTGAGCGAAATCGAATTCTCATCGGGCCTACGGGCCGCCGGGAAGGAGCTGGCAGTCGGCCTGACCATCGGTACCGTAACCGGCTTGTTGAGCGCCGTCCTCGCGACGCTCTGGTTCGACAGCCCGGTCCTGGGCCTTGCCCTGTTCCTGGCCATGATCGTGAGCATGGCGGTGGCGGGACTGTTGGGAGCGGCCGTGCCCCTGGCACTCAAGGCCATGAACCAGGACCCCGCCCTGGGATCGGGGGTGATCGTGACGACTTTCACCGACGTCTTCGCGTTCTTTTCCTTCCTGGGAATCGCAACCCTGCTGATGGACCGTTTTCTGTGAACCTGCGAACCCCCGTCTGTGATCTCTTCGACATCGATGTTCCGATCTTTCTGGCGGGCATGGGCGGTGTCGCCTACGCAGAAATCTGTGCGGCCGTTTCCGAGGCGGGGGGCTATGGCAGCCTGGGCATGGCGGGCGCACGACCGGCCGAAATCCGCGATCAGATGCGCGAGGTCCGGCGACGCACCCAGAAGCCGTTCGGAGTGGACCTCCTGGCGGCATTGCCCGACCAGGTGCTTGCTGCGATCGATGTCATCATCGAAGAAGGAGCTACCGCCTTCATCGCCGGGCTCGGCGTCCCCGAGGCGGTGGTGGAACGCTGCCACAGCGCCGGAGTGAAGGTCATGAGCTTGTGCGGGAAGGTCTCCCACGCCGTTCACGCCGAGCAGGCGGGCTGCGACGTCGTGATCGCCCAGGGCACCGAGGCCGGTGGACACACAGGGCAGATCGGGGGCATCGCATTGATCCCCCAGATCGTCGACGCGGTCGAAATTCCCGTTCTGGCGGCCGGGGCGCTAACCGACGGGCGCGGCCTGGCGGCCGCACTGGCCTTCGGCGCCCAGGGCGTTTGGATGGGAACGCGCTTCATCGCATCTCACGAGGCCCGGGCCGCCCAGCCCTACAAGAAACGCATCACCGAAATCGAAGCCCCCGACACCGTGGTCACACGCTGTTATTCCGGCAAGACCATGCGGGTCATTCGAAACGCCTATGTCGATGAGTGGGAACAGCACCCCGAGGACATCCAGCCCTTCCCGGACCAGATGATCGCTTCGGCAACAGAGGGCGTTCTCGGCGCCGTGATGTCTCGGGTCGATGACGTCGACACACATCGCGCGTGCATGCCCTGCGGCCAGGGCGCCGGGGGAATTCGCGACATTCCCTCCTGCGCGGAGATCATCGATCGCGTCATGCGTGAGGCGCGGGAAACGATCGACCGGCTGGGCACTCTTACCTAGTCCGGCCGGGCTCGCTAGCGAAGGACGACGAAAGTCAGATCGTCGGGCTTCGACGGATTTCCACCGACCGGGTGGGTCATTCTTCGCACCGAGTCCTGGCTGAGCCGCCGCGCGCCTTCCAACAGCGGGCCCCTCCGCATTCGTTCCACGATTTCATCCCGGCGCAGGTTGTCGAAGAGTCCGTCGCTGCTCAGGAGCAGGGTGTCCCGAGGGCTGAGTGTCAGCGTCGATCCCACCTCGATTCGCATATCGGACGCCCCCAGGACGTTGGACACCAGGTGGCGATCCTCGTGGTGCATCGCCTCGGCCTCGTCGATCACGCCGGCCTCCACAGCGAAGCCCACGGGCGAGTGCGAGACGGTCTGAAGCTTGATCTTCCCGCGTTGGCCCATGACAAGGATCATCGAATCCCCCACGTGGTAGGGGCGGATCGAGTTTCCCTGCACTTCGACCGCCGCCAACGTCGTCCCGGCGCCGGTCCCCAGGTCGGCGACGGCGCGGCTCGCGTCTTCGATTCCGGTGAGGATCGCGGTGCGCAGCATGTCCCCGGAGCGGGCCGCTTCCACCAGAGCCGACCGGAGCGTTCGAACCGCGAGGGCCGATGCCAGTTCACCGCTCCGCGATCCTCCCATACCGTCGGCGACAATCAGGACGCAGGACGTCGCATCCAGCGGAACCAGCGCGGCCGAGTCCTCGTTGGGCGACTCCACGCCCGGGCACGACGTCGAAAATACCGCCGCGGACCGGCCGGCGATCTGGTGGATCTCGGCATCATCCATATTCGCGTCGCAATAAAGTCGGGTCTGATCGGGATGGACGAGGATCATCGGCCTGGGTCACCCGAGCGGGGGATCCGGAATCCCTCGCCTACGCCTGGGCGTAGGTCTCCACCAGGTACCGATGGATCGCCCCGGACTCGAACATCTCGGTTCCGGTGTTCGGATCGACGAGGTAGGGCACCAGCATGCGACCGGCGCGCTCCACGAATTTCGGCCGGCTCGGGCTGCCCTTCGCCACGTTGTGCAGCAGGTAGGGAATCTCGAGACTCGACAGGGTCTCGCGGACGAGCCGGCAGTAGGGAGAGGCTTCGAAGCTGTACAACTCCAGCGGCTGCTCCGGTTCCCGGGCGGGCCGATAGCGCACACCGAAGAGCGGCCGCCAGGCCGACGCGAGCATCGCCGTCATATCAGTCACGGGGCCCGGGCGGAGCAATGCCGGCACGGCCCCCTCGCCGTACTCCTGAAACAGGTAGGCGACGATGTCATCGGATTCGTACATCTGCTTGCCGGAGTTGGGATCGACCAGGTAGGGAAACAGGGTCCTGCCCCCTTGGGCCTTTACCTGCTCGCGGAAGCGCGATCCACCCTTCGGGCAGGGACGAATCCAGGCCTCGAGGTCGAGCACGCTCAGGGCCTCCCGCGCTTTTCGGCAGTAGGGGCAGCCCTCGAACTCGAAGAGCTCGAGGGGCTGTTCCGGCCGCGGACCCAGCGACCCAACCCGGGCGCCCACGGCGAGACGCGCCAGGCTGGCTCCAATCGAGGTTCCGATGTCGAGTGCCCGGAGCGTGGGTTTCTCCCCTGTCTGGGACGGATCCGGAAAGTCGCAGTCTAGAAGAATGCCCCCGGACGGGCGAGGCGACTCGGCCTGGCCACGAATCCCCCTCACCAAATTGGGGCGAAACCAACTCAGGCCAGCCCGTAGAAGCGCCGATGAGGGTCTCATGGCTGGCCCCCCCCGCCTCTGGGAGCGCTACACGAGCACGCAGGGACGCGTGCATCTGACCGGCCTCCAATCCCTTGTGCGCCTGGCGATCGACCAGATCCGCCGGGACGCTCGGGCGGGCCGCCGGCTGGGCGCCCTTTTCTCGGGCTACCCGGGCTCTCCCCTGGCCGGTCTGGACTCCACGCTTCGCAATCTGGCTCCCCTGCTCCAGACGACCGGCATCCGACTGGCTCCGGGGCTCAATGAAGAACTCGCCGCGGGCGCGATCGCGGGAACCCAGCTCCTCGAGCGCTTTCCCCACTCGGACTACGACGGAGTGTTGGGTCTCTGGTTCGGAAAGGCACCGGGTCTCGACCGCGCCCTCGACGTCCTCAGGCACTCCAATTTCATGGGCACGGCACGCTTTGGCGGCGCCTTGGCCCTGGTCGGCGACGACCCCTTCTGCAAGAGCTCTTCGCTACCCAGCCACAGCGAGCACGCCTTCGCCCACGCCTTCACACCGCTCCTGGCGCCGGCGGATGCATCCGACGTGCTGGCGCTTGGGCGCCATGCCGTCGAGATCTCGCGCTACGCCGGGGTGTGGGTCGGGATGAAGATCGTGGCCGATGTGGCGGACGCCGGGCTGATCTTCGACCTCCCCATCGAGGCCACCGACGTCGTGCGCCCCAAGTTCGAGGTGATGGGGCGGAACTTCCGTGCGCGCTTGGACACGAGACTGCTGCCGCCCGGCGTCATCGGAATCGAACAGGATCTGGTGGTTGCGCGGCTGGAAGCCGTACGCCGTTACGCCTATGCCAACGGGCTCAACCCCATCCGGGTACGCCACGAGCGCGACACGATCGGGCTGGTGGCCTCGGGCCCTCTCTATCGCGAGCTCGAGACCGCCCTGGAACTTCTCGGATTGACTCGCACCGATCTCGCACGCCTGGGCCTGCGCCTCATGAAGATGGAGCTGCTGTACCCGATCGAGCCGCGCCGTCTGCGCGAGTTCGCAGGCGGACTCGACGAGATCATCGTGATCGACACGCGCCGCGGATACCTCGAGGAGCAGATCCGGGCGGCGCTCTACAACGAACTCGATCGACCCCAGGTGATCGGCCAGACCACTCTCGAGGGCGAGCCGTGGATCGCACGAGGAGACGAGATCCAGGCCGGCCGGTTGGCCCAGGACCTGGCTTCTCATCTGGCCAACCGACTCGATCGTCCCGAACTCGAGCGCCGTGCCGATCGACTGCTCGACGCCCGCGACCGAGCCCGCAGGGGCCCCGAACCCTCCCGGACGCCCCACTTCTGCAGCGGTTGTCCCCACAGCACGTCGACCCGCGTCCCGGAAGGCTCGGTGGTGGGCGGCGGAATCGGCTGTCACACAATGGCCCTGCTCATGGACCGCGGCGTGGAGTACGTGGGCGCGATGGGGTCCGAGGGAGCCCACTGGATCGGCCTCGAGCACTACACCGACACCGATCATCTGTTCCAAAATCTGGGCGACGGCACCTATTTCCATTCCGGTCGACTCGCCGTCCGCGCCTGCGTCGCCGCCGAAGCGACGATCACCTTCAAGCTCCTCTACAACAACGTGGTCGCCATGACGGGGGGCCAGGAGGCCACCGGCGTCAAGCCGGTCGCGGATTTGGTGCGCGATCTGTTGGCAGACGGCGTGCGAAAGGTCGTGGCCATGAGCGACGACCGAGACCTGCTCCTTCTGGCCGCGCAGGACGAACGCGTGACCTGCATCGCGCGATCCGGCTGGGACCGCGCCATGGTCGAAATACGCGAGGAGCCCGGGGTGACGGCTCTCGTCTACGACGAGATCTGCGCCAATCACAAGCAGCGCCTCGAGCGTCGCGGAATCCTACCCGCACCAGACGTCGACCTCGAAATCAACCCCGACGTGTGCGATGGCTGCGGCGATTGCGTCGCTGTCTGTCCCGTCGGGGCG
>JAZFUU010000175.1:0-7249 GCA_036447375.1 Myxococcota bacterium | reverse complement strand
AAGATGATGCACGGAGCGTTCTTCTTGGCCTGGGCAAACAGGTCGCGCACCCGCGATGCGCCGACACCGACAAACATCTCCACGAAATCCGAGCCGGAGATCGAGTAAAAGGGAACTTCCGCTTCACCCGCCACCGCCCGGGCCAACAGGGTCTTCCCGGTACCCGGCGGGCCGACCAGCAACACTCCCTTGGGAATTCGACCTCCGAGCCGCGTGAACTTCTTGGGCTCGCGCAGGAACTCGATGATCTCCTCGAGCTCGGCCTTCGATTCTTCGACTCCGGCCACTTCATCGAACGTGATCTGTTGCTCATTTTCGGTCAGCAGGCGCGCCCGCGACTTGCCAAAGCTCATGGCCTTGCCGCCGCCCGCCTGCATCTGCCGAATGAAAAAGATCCAGAGCCCGATGAAGAGCACCAGCGGGAACCACATGATCAGTACCTGGCGCCAGAAGCTTCCCTCGGGCTTCGGGCGCGCGTCGAACTGGATGTGCCGGCTCTCGAGCCGTTTGAGCAGATCCTCCGTGACCACAGGTGCATAGGAGGTGAACTCCTTGCCCGTGGTGTAGCGCCCGCTGATGTGGCCCTCTTCGATGGTCACCCGATCGATTTCGCCGGCATCGAGCTGGTAGATGAAGTCGCTGTAGGCGACATCCGGCGGCGGGGTCTCGCCCTCGCGGAGCATGGTGACGAGCAGCAGGACCATCACCAGGATGACCACCCAGAGCGCCATGTTCCTGTAGAACTGCTGATTCACGCGCTTCTCCAGCTAGCGCACGGGCGAAACCCTACGCAATCTCGGTGCCCCGAGCTTAGCACGCGGCCTTTCCGCTGACTCCGCTGGGCGCGCACAGCGGGCCCCGGGACGCCGCCTCCAAGCTCATGCAGGCAGGTCGAGCGGCCCCATGCGGATGCCCGTGGCATCTCGCTCGAGGCGCAGGCCGCCGGGAAGTTCGATGTGACTCGCCGGCCGGCCGGCTCGCAGGAAATCGAGCATCCGCTCCAGATGCACCCGCGATACGTCCCGTCTACCACCGCATTCCACCAGAGCCCACCGCACCAGACGTCGAGCCAGGGCCTCCGGCAGCGCCTGCCAATCCTTGGCTTCGATGCGCAGCCAGCCAGCCTCCACGGCGAATCGAGAGGCGGCTTCCCGCTCGACCTGTCCGGCAATCCACTCCGAGTCCCTGCGTTGCGCTTCGGCAAGACTTCCGATGGCCCTGAGCAAGCGTGGATTGAAGTCTCGAGCCAGCCCCGGAAGCCACCGGAGCCGCAGACGATTGCGCGCATAGGCAACACTCTGGTTCGAGGAATCCTCGCGCCAGCGAAGCGCTCGCTGCCGTGCGAAACGCCGAATCTCGGCGCGATCGACCCGAAGCATGGGGCGCACGATTCGGCCATCGGGAGAGCTCTCGGGGATCCCCGCCAGTCCGTCGGGGCCCGTCCCTCGCATAAGGCGCAGCAGCACGGTTTCGGCCTGATCGTCGGCGGTGTGGGCGGTGGCGATCACGTCGGCGCCCAGCTCCCGGGCCATCCTCTCCAGCGCCCGATACCGCAGCAGCCGCGCCGATTCCTGGGGCGTGGGCCGCTCGCGGCTGGACCGGCCCCGGCGCAGGGAAGCGGGCTCGACGCGGACGCTGCAGAACGGCAAGGCCAGGGCCTGGGCCAGCGCCCGGACCGAATCCTGGTCGGCCTCGGACTCGCTCCCGCGGAGACCATGATTCACGTGCCCGATCGAGAGCTTGAGACCGTCTCTCTCAGATAGAAGGCGAAGGGCCTCGACGAGCGCTGTCGAGTCCAGGCCGCCGGAAGCGGCCACCAGGATCTTCCGTCGGGCCAGGCCCAGCCGGGCGAGAGCCGCCGAAACCTCACGAATCAGCACGTCCCCATCTTATATGCTGATCGCGGCCTCGTCGCCTCACGGCAAGCCCGAAACGCCCCCGCTCAGCCCAAGGCGCTGGCGGTGCCCAGGAGAACCCGGGTCGCGTCCTCCTTCTCGACCCAGACGTCGCAGTGGATCCGCGTGCGGGTGCCCTCGGCGACCTCCTCGCGAACCTTGCCATGGGCGGTGACCGTCTCATCCACCCACAACACGTTGGTGAGCTTGACCGACATCTTGCCACCGGCGATCCAGCCCTTCCCGAAGCTGTCCTGCATGATCTGAGATATGAAGCAGGTGGTCATCATTCCCTGCACGACGATGTTGGGGAAACCCAGCTTCTTCGCCTGCTCGCGATCGGTGTGATAGTTGCGGCCCGGTCCCGAGAACATCCAGCACCGCCGCTCGTCTACGGTCTTCCGAATCGAGTTCAGATCCGCACCGGTGGCCGTGGGGAACGGCGGGCGCGCCTTCTTTTCCCGCTTGCGATCCGCTGTGGACGCGTCGACCACGAATCCCCCCTGGGATCCGCTCTCCGGAAGAAACGATTGAAAGGTTCGACCCCGCACCAGCAATCGCCCATCGGCGTCGTCGAGGAGGTCGGTCTCGTTGATTACATAGTCCCGGCCGCGCTTCGAAAACCGGTCGATGATCGTGGAACGGGTGTGCACGCTAGAGCCGATCGCGATCGGGGCAAACAGCTCCCAGTCTTGCTGGGCGTGGAGGTTTCCGAACAGGTTCTTCAGATACCAATCGCCCACGAAGCGGTAGCATTCCGAGTGGTAGAGCAGAGGCGGGGCGAGATCGCGATAGAGCGGGCTCGGGTCATCGAGGGCTTCGGCGTAGAACGCGACTACCTCGGGCGTGACGTCGTAGCGGTTCGAGCCGCAGTGCCGACCGACAAAGGCCGGCTCTCCCTTCAAGTTCATCGGAACCTCCGGGTCTCAGAACGATTCCTATGGTATTTCACGGCACGTGGAATCGCCCCCTGCCTCCTTCGACCCCAACGACTCGGTCGGACACTGGCTCGAACGGCGCGCTCAGAGCGACGGCGACCGGATCGCCCTCATCGACGCGGATCGGTCGCTGGACTACCGGACGCTGCACGAGCGAAGCCTGCGATGCGCGGCGGTCCTCGCCGATGCCGGAATCGGCCGCGGCGACCGGATCGCCCTGCTGCTGTGGAACCGGTCGGCGGTTCTCGAGATCTTCTTCGCCGTCGCCCGGCTGGGTGCGATCGCCGTCCCCATCAACGTGCGATTCACGGCGCACGAGATCCATCGGCTGTTCGAGCACTGCAGGCCGAGGCTCCTGATCCACGAAGCCGAGCTCGCCCAGATCGCCGAAGCGGCCTGCTCCCGATGCGACCCGGCGCCGCTGCGGATCGCGTGCGGCGATGAGCCGAATGCGTACGAGGAGGCCCTGGCCCGGAGCTCGGCGCTGGATCGCATCGAGCCGGTCTCCTCCGAGGATCCGTTGCTGCTCATGTACACATCGGGCACGACCGGGACTCCCAAGGGCGCCCTGCTCCCTCACCGCAAGACCCTGTTCAACAGCCGCAATGCCGAGATCTTCTTCGAGCTCAGCCCGGCGGATCGCGTACTGGTGGTGGTCCCCCTCTTTCACTCTTTCGGACTCAGCATTCTTTCGCTGCCCACCCTCTACGCCGGCGGCACGCTCGTGCTCGAGCGGCGATTCGACCCCGCCGCCGTTTGGGCCAGCGTCGAACGGCATCGCATCACGTTCTTCGGCGGCGTGCCCACACAGTTCACAGCGCTGCTCGATGCCCTGGATCGACCGACGCAGGGCCCTCGCGACCTCGATTCGCTGCGCTTCCTGTTCACGGCCGGTTCCGCCATCGCGCCCGAGATCGTCCACGGGTACCAAGGCCACGATCTGATTCTCAAACAGGGATTCGGCCAGACCGAGACATCGATCCTCTGCTGTCTCGATTCGGGCGACGCTCTGCGCAAGGCGGGCAGCGTGGGGCGACCGGTGCGTCACGCCGAGGTCCAGGTGGTCGAGCTCGAGAGCCTGGGAGAGCCGCCGGCGAAGTGGCGCAAAACCTCCGTCGGCGAAACCGGCGAGATCGTGGTGCGCGGTCCAATCACGATGCTGGGCTACTGGAACGACCCCGAGGCCACGGCAGAGGTGATGTGCGACGGTTGGCTTCGCACCGGCGATCTGGCCAGTGTCGACACAGAGGGCTTTCTCACCCTCGTGGGCCGGGGCCGGGACATGTACATCTCGGGCGGCGAGAACGTGTATCCGGCCGAGATCGAGGCCGTGTTGGCCGAGCATCCCTCGATTCGGGAGGCCGCGGTGGTGGGGGTTCCGAACGAAAAATGGGGCGAGGTCGGACGAGCCTTCCTGGTACTCGAGCCGGGATTCTCCCTTGACGCCGACGCCCTGCGTCGCTGGGGCGCCGAGCGATTGGCCCGATTCAAGCATCCCGCCGATTTCGTGGCGATCTCCGAACTCCCCAAGACCGCAACCGGAAAGGTTCAGAAACACCGACTGCAGCGAGACGGATAACCCACCGCAAAGGCGAGTCGCAGACTCGCCGTGCGGGTCCAAGGCCGAAAGCCGCGGAAGTAGATCGGACGGGCCCGCCGATAACCCGCTGCGAGGCGAGTCGCAGACTCGCCGTGCGGGCAGGCGGGCTGTGCCCGCCGATAACCCGCTGAACTAGCTGGCGATCAACAGCCGCAGTCGATTTCCCACGCGCTCGGCGTAGTCGGCCAGATCCGCCACCCAATTGATCATCTGGTACCAGAACACTGTACTCACGCCCAATCTGTCCTCGATCTGGAACAGACAACGCCGCGCCCGCTCGGCCAACTCATCGGTCTCGCTCTCGAGACGCGACAGCTCGCCAATCATCTCCTCGACTCGGGTGACTTCTCGCCCCCGAAACCCCGTCGCGAGCAGCTCGTCCAGCTCGTCGATGATTCGCTCGGCCTGATCGCAGGTCGCGAGAACGCGGCGCACCAGTTCGAGCACCGGATCGGCCAACTCCTTGGGAACGATCATCGAACGCTGGTCGGCGAGCTCGGCGATGTCCTGGGCCACATCGGCGATGGAGTCCTGAAAGTCGAGAATCTCGAGCATGTCGCGACGCTCCACCGCCAGGAACAGACGCTTCGGAAGGTGACTCCGGATCTCGTTCTTGATGGCGTCGGCCTCGTGCTCCAGTCGGTCGATTTCGGCCCGCCGGGTGGACAACTCGCCGGTCTTCCCCTCGATCATGTCCTCGAAGAGCGGCAGCACCTGGCGCGCACAAGCGACCGCTGCCTTCATGTGCTGTTGCATCGGCCGAATCGGCGAACGGCCAAACAGATTCGCCATCAATGCCATCGCTAGACCCCCTAGGGACCGAGAATCCCCTTGAAGAAATAGAAGAAGCAGATCGAGAGCAAGGCGGCGATCGGGAGCGTCGCGACCCAGGAGATCAGAATCCGACCCACCACGCGCAGGTCGATGGCTCCGATTCCCCTCGCGAACCCCACTCCGAGCACCGAGCCCACGAGGATGTGCGTCGTCGAAACCGGGATACCCAGCCGCGAGGCGAGAACGATGGTGACGGCCGCCGCAAGCTCCGCCGCGAAACCTCGGCTCGGGGTGAGTTCGGTAATTTTCCGCCCGATCGTCTCCATCACGCGGTACCCCCAGGTGGCGAGGCCAACCACGATGCCAACGCCCCCGACGACAAGCATCCAGGGCGCCACTGTCGTCTTGCCCGCAATGTCCTGGCCGTCGGCGATATGAAACACCGCCGCGAGGGGTCCAATCGCATTGGCCACATCGTTGGACCCGTGGGCAAAGGCGACGGCGCAGGCCGTCAAGATCTGTAGCACCGCGAAGACCCGCTCCACGCCCCGAAAGCGCGCGTGGGGCGTAGCACCGGCCGCCGCCGAGGGAACGCGCTGCAGAAAGAATCGACCCACGACTGCTCCGATGGCGCCCAATCCGGCCGAGAGCAGCAACGCCTCGGGGAGATCGAAGTCGAGCCGGAGGTTCTTGAGCCCCTTGAAGAACGTGACCAGGCCGATCACGAAGAACACGGTGAAAAAGAGCCAGGGCCCCAGGCGCTTGACCTCCTCGACGGGCTGATCGCGGTCGAGGATCAGGCGGCGAATCAGCTGGAAGATCAGGAACGCGAGGACACCCCCGATGATCGGCGAGGTCACCCAGGATACGACGATCTGGGCCACCTTGCCCCAGTTGACCGCGTCGACGCCGAGCCCGACCGCACCGAATCCGACGATCGCCCCCACGATCGAATGCGTGGTGGAAACGGGCAGGCCGAAACGCGTGGCGACGAGGAGCAGCGTGCCCGCCGCGGCCAGCGCCCCCATCATGCCGTAGAGAACGAGCTGCGGGTCCCTCGATGCCACCTCGATATCGAGGATGCCCTTTCGCACGGTGTCGGTGACGTGTCCCCCCGCGAGGAACGCTCCCGAAAACTCCAGAATTCCGGCGACGATGACAGCCTGACGAATCGTCAGGGCCCCGGAGCCGACGCTCGTACCCATGGCGTTGGCGACGTCGTTCGCGCCGATACTCCACGCCATGTACAGCGCGAGACCCCCGGCGATCCACAGCGTCGGACTCCCGCCCAAGCCACCAAAGATTGAAGCGTCCACGCCCCCCCCCCGCGACGGTCCCCCGGATGCGGCGCAATTAGCACCGTGGCAGAAGCGTGACAAGACGGGAGGCGGGACGCACCCGCATTCGGCGGGAGACGCCCGAACGAGAAGTGCCCGGCGAGCAAGCCCGTCGAGCACTTCGCCGTCCCCTTCCCTGGAGAATTCGCCACGTTTTGCACGAATGCGAGACGCGGCCTCGGGCTGGACGGCTGAGCCCGGACCTCCACCCTACGCTCGCGGCCGAGTTCCCGTCAACCCGCCCGAGCCGAGCCCGCCAGGTCCGCCCCCCCGGGGATCGGTCTCAGCCCCTTAGCGGACCAGGAAATCGGATTTGGCGTTGAAGCCACCCCGTTTACTCTGAAACCGAGCCTCGATGGCATAAATTCCGGACGCGGCGCTCTCGGGGAGCCGGATGGTCGCGTCGACGGCCCAGCGACCGGGCTGCAGCTCGTGGTCCGTCACATTCGTGTAGACCGTCTTTCCTCGAAAACGAATGCGCGTGTAGAGGGTTCCCGGGATCACCCCAGAGGCTCGCAAGGGACACATCACGTAGATAAAGCGGTGGTTGAGCTTGTTCCCCGGTTCGATCTTGTGGGGAGTCAGCTCCGTCTCCTCGATCTTGAAGAAAGGGAGGCTCCGCTTCGAGCACGTGTACTCCTCGGCAACTTCCCCCGGGAACGTCATCAGCTTCGGGCCGGGTTCGCGTCCGGTCAGCGGAAACTG
>JAZFUU010000174.1:0-42350 GCA_036447375.1 Myxococcota bacterium | reverse complement strand
TATGCCGTCGCACCGTCGCCATCCACCGGAAACGCTCCGATCGCAACGCTCTCGACGAGGTCCGCCCCCTCCATCATCACGCCGACAATCGGAACCGGGTTGCTCTGGCCCTTGTCGAAAGGAGCATCGTCGATTCCGAGTACGTGCGGACGCGTCGCCCCCGACACGCGCTTCAGTCGACCGCGAAATCCGGCGCCTGCGTCATGGCTCCCCGGGGAACTGGAATCGAATCCAGTGGTTGCGGACCCGAACTGGTTTTAAAGCCAGTTCCCTGCCGGCGAACGAACCCTTCGCTTGAGTCAGGCTCCTAGCTGTAGCGGGCGTCCTTGCCCTTGGAAGCGCCGTGGGACTTCACGGCATCGCGCAAGTCGTCGAGAAACTTGTCGGCGATCTTCGCGTGTGCCGGCGACACCATGATATGGAGGGCGTCGGGTCCGGTCTGGCGATCCAGATGCCAGCCGCGGTCGTCCATGACGTCACCCACGGCGAAGATATCGATCGATTCCGAACCGAAACACAAGACGCTCATGGCAGGATCGCCCCAGACGCGAAGCTCGGGAATGGCGTCGATCGCCTCGCGGAGTCGGCGTGTCGTTTCGGCGATGCTCGCCGCCAGCCGGACGTAGCCCTCCTCGCCCAGGAAATTCATCACCGCCCAGGAGGCGGCGATCGGCGCCGCCGGGCGCGCTCCGGCCATGGCGAAGGAGCCGTAGGTACCGCCGGGCCAGTCCTTGTAGATGAAGAGCTGATACTTGTTCAGGTGGTCGCGATCGCGGTGCACGATGACCGACGCGCCCTTGGTGCAGTAGCCGTACTTGTGCACGTCTGCCGACATCGTCGTCACTCCGGGCACGCGAAAGTCGAAGGGAGGAATCGGCTCGCCCAGCCGCTCCAGAAACGGCAGTAGAAAACCGCCAAGACACGAGTCGGTGTGGAAGGAGATGTTGCGCTCGGCGGCCAGAGCGGCCAGCTCGGGAATCGGATCCACGACGCCGAAGGGGTAGTTGGGGGCCGACCCCACCACGAGGGCCGTCGAGTCTCCGATGAGCTTCGCGGCGGCCGCAACGTCGGCGCGGTAGTCCCCGTCGAGAGGAACCGGCTTGAACTCCAGTCCCAGATAGAGGGCAGCCTTGGCGAAGGCGGGATGCGCCGATCGGGGCACCACCATTTCGGGGCGCTCGATGCCTTTTTCCGCCCGGGCGCGGTCGCGAGCGGTCTTGACCGCCATCAGGATGCTCTCGGTCCCTCCGGATGTCATGGCGCCTCCCGACTCGTCGGGAGCGTGAAGCAACCCCGCCGTCATCGAAACGACGTCGTCCTCCATCTGGCGCAGGCTCGGAAAGCGAAAGGGGTTGAGTGCGTTCTCGTGCAGGTAGAGCTCGTTGGCGTCGTGGAGCATCTGGTCGACGTCTTCGCCGGCGGGATAGATCAGGCTCCAGGTGCGCCCACCTCGCCAATCGGCGTCGCCCTGTTTTCGCTCGCGCATGCGAGCGATCACCTCGTCTCGCGGAATTCCGTGCTTCGGAAGCTGCATGGTCGGCCCTCGCTTTCGACGCCACGGTAGCCCGCCGGGCCGCCACGAGGCGAACCACAGGTTCGCCGTGCGGGTCCAAGGCCGAAGGTCGCGGAAGTAGATCGGACAGCCCCGCCGATAACCCGCCACGAGGCGAATCACAGGTTCGCCGTGCGGGCAGGCGGGCTTGCCCCGCCGACAACCCGCCAGGAACAGGGTTGACAGTCGACCCCAGCCCCTTGAGACTCCGGCCCCATGCGAGGCTTCCGGAACGCGAAGACCAGCGAGACGACGACGGAGACGTCTGCGTAACGCCGGCCGGAAGTCCGATCGATTCATCGAACGCCCTGCCCGGCCCGACCGGCAGGGCGTTTTCGTTTTGGAGGTTGCATTTCGATGCCGGCCCGACCGG
This sequence comes from Myxococcota bacterium, assembly GCA_036447375.1. Classification (GTDB taxonomy): domain Bacteria; phylum Myxococcota_A; class UBA9160; order UBA9160; family SMWR01; genus JACZXC01. The sequence goes on along the minus strand of JAZFUU010000174.1, from coordinate 40,425 downwards.
CAGGGCGTTTTCAGTTGCGGGAACCGTCGCGCCGAAGAGTTTAACGAGGAGTCTGCCATGTCCGTTCCCTTTCCCGACCTGAGAGGTCGAGATCTCTGCGTCGCCGTCGTGGGGGCCACCGGCGCCGTGGGCGAGGTATTGCTCAAGGTGCTCGCCGAGCGAAATTTTCCCGTGGGCGAGCTGCGTCTCCTGGCCAGCCGGAAATCGGCGGGCACGAAAGTTCCGTTCCGGGGTGAGCAGCGTGAGGTCAGTGAGGCGAAGCCCGAATCCTTCGACGGTGCCGACCTCGTCTTCTTCGCCGCCACCGGCGAACTCTCCAAGACCCTCGCACCCGAAGTCGCCCGGCGCGGCGGGATTGCCATCGACAAGTCGGCGACCTGGCGCATGGATCCGACGGTTCCCCTGGTCGTCCCCGAGATCAACGCCGAAGCGCTGGATGACCACCAGGGCATCGTCGCCTGTCCCAACTGCACGACCACCGGGCTCGTGATGTCCCTCGAACCGCTGCGCCGCGCGGCGGGCCTGAAGCAGGTCGTCGTGACGACCCTGCAGGCCGTCTCCGGCGCGGGCCGTGACGGCATCGACGAACTGGAGCGGCAGCAGGCGACGCTGGCCAGCGGCAAGAATCCGCAAGCGCGTCTGTTTGCGTCACCGATCGCGAACAACGTCGTGCCGCTGTGCGAACGCTTCCTCGACGACGGGTATTCGACCGAAGAGATCAAGCTCCTCGATGAAACCCGCAAGATATTCGGTGCGCCCGAGCTCTCGGTATCCATGACCTGCATTCGGGTGCCGGTGCCGGTGGGTCATGCCGCAGCGGTGCTGATCGAAACCGAGCGCCCGCTCTCGGCCGATGACGCGCGCAGCGCGCTGGCGGCCTTCCCCGGAGTCGAGGTTGTCGATGATCCCAGCTCGTGCCTGTTCCCGACGCCGATGGATGTCGCCGGCCGTGACGAAGTGCTCGTGGGACGCGTGCGTCGCGATCTCGAAAGCAACCGCCTCTGGCTGTGGCAGGTCTCGGACAACCTGAGGAAGGGTGCGGCAACCAACGCGGTTCAAATCGCCGAGGTGTTGCGAGAACGCCCGCCGGTGGTTCGCCGCTAGCGGTCAGGGGAAAAAGAAAGCGGCAACAACGTCCCCGCTCACTCGGTCGCCCGCAGGCTGATCCCCTCCGGGCTCTCCGCCACCAGAAAGACTTCCACGCGATTGGCGCCCTTCCGAAAAGCTCCCTCGGGCAGCATCGCCTCGAACCGGATCGGCGGATTCGCGTGGCCATGGCTTCGCGTCACCGCTCGAATCGTTCCGTTCACGGCGATCGCCAGATCCAGGGGCGGGCCCGTGGCGTCGGGACCCGACAGCGAACCGGACACATGGGCGGGCACGAATCCCGAGTCGGGATCGAACTCGTCGTAGCGCGAGGGATCGTCGAGCTCCACCTGCGCGGCGGCGGCACCCGAGGCGTCCCCGCGCTTCCCGATGAGTTCCCGATGCGGGCCGAACCGAAACAGGGCATCGCGCCCCGCGTCGAAATCGAACAGCTCGTAGATGCGCCGCACGGTGTCCGAGATGGGGAGCCGGGCGGCATCGAAGACGAACTGGTTCCGCAGCGGTTTTCGCCGGCCCTCCGGGCTTCGATGGGGCGCGTGGACAATCTTGTGGGAGCGCTCGGGCGCGGACGGGTCGAGCAGAGAGTGACCGTCCAGCTCGCGCGGTGCGGTGCCTCCGAGAGCGTCGAGCACCGTGGGAAGGATGTCGATCGTCTCGACGTTCCGATCGCTGACGAGTCCCTCGCGCTGTCCCGGCAGCTTCACGAACAGCGGAATCCCGAGAATGTCGCCCACGCCATCGTTCTCGTGCGAGATTCGCCGGGGCGACGATCCCGGAAGAAAACTCCTTCCGTGATCCGCCGTCACGACGACCAGACTGCGATCCCAGAGATCGGCCGCTTCGAATCGCCGCCGCAACCGACCCAGCAGCGCATCGGCGTAGGCCAGCTGGAACAGATGCCGCTGCAGGGCCTGAGCGGTCGCCCACTCGAGATCTCCCGGGAGGTTGCGATCGCCTCGACGCAGGATTCCGCGGCCGCCGTAACTTTTTCCAGACGGGAGCAACGTGTAGGGCCCGTGAGGAAGATCGAGATGCAGGAAATGGAGGGCCGGCCGCGGGTTCCGTAGACCCAATGCCCGCTCTTCAAACGCCATAACCGTGGACTCGACGTCTCGAGCGTCGGAATCGCCGCCTCGTTGATTTTTGCCGCTGCCACGGCCGGCGAAATCGCGCCAGGTCGACGTAACCGGAGGCAGAGTCTCGAGCCAGTCATCGGGTACGAGCAGATGAAGAGTCAAGAAAGCGAGGTCCGAGCCCAGCGCAGCCAGGCGAACCGAACGTGTTTCTCGACGCCCGCTCGCACACAGGGTCGCGGGGCACAGCTGGGTCATGGGCTCGATCACGTTCAGATCGTGGCTCGGGGCGAGGAGCGTGAAGAGGTTCCGGGGATAGTTCCGAAACAGCGCCAATCGCTTCCACTTCGTGTACGCGCCGGTGAGTATCGCGGGCACCGCAAAAGTGGTCTCTTCGCTGACGGTCGTCGCGTTCCGATACCAGTGGGACTGCTGCGCCAGGGCCGCAAAAGCGGGATGGCGGGAGGCATCGATGCCACCGGATTCGTCGAGGAGCGAGGTGAGCGGCAAGGCGTCGAATACCACGAACACCACATCGATGTTGCTCTCGATCTTCGGATCGAAGCCGGTACCGGGCGCGGGCTCTCGGCCCCCAGCCACTCCCGGAAGCGCGTTCCAGAAGAAGACACCGGGAAAGATCAGCACCGCCGGCGCCAGAACGGTCACGAAAGCGCGCACCCGGGCCCAACGCGCGTAGGCCACGGTTGCCGCCGTTGCGAGCAGTGCCGCCAACGGGAGCAGGACCGCGCCGCCGGTCGGGTCGCCGACTCCGTCGAGTGGGAAAAGTGATTTCAGCGGTGGCAGCGCGATGGCGCAGGCGAGGATGGCCGTAACCCCCAGGTGAAGTCTCACGGCGCAGGACGGAAACAGTCGTTCGATCGCCGCCTTCGCCAGGATGACCAGCCCCGGCACGACCCAGCTCGTCGCCGCGGCAATCAGCGCGACGTCGCCTCGAGTCGCGCGGTGCGCGATCAAGAACTCGCCCTGCCGGGCGATCAACTCGAACAGCGGCTGAGCCAGGGCGAACGCTGACAGAACCAGCAGGTGCAGGGCGCGGATCGCAGGATCCGGAATCCGTGTCATCGGGGGGGCTGGGCGTTGATCAGGTCGCCGATTGCATCGGCAGCGATCCGGTGACCCAGCGGAGACCAGTGCGCGTTGCAGGGCAGGAAAAAGCGCTTGTAGGGCTTTCGGCCGTCACCCAGGTGCTCGACGAACTCCGGCATCAGGTCCCGATAGTAGAAATTGTCGAACCGATCGGCGAAGTCGGAGAGGGCGGCAACGATGCGAAAGTCGTATCCCGACTCCAGGTATTGCTCGAAGTCGCGGTGCCTGGGAATCGTGAAGAGATAGACGTTCCGGACCCCGGCGGCTTCCCGAATCTTTCGGTAGGTATGCAACAGGACTTCGAGTCCCTCCTCGGAGAAGTCGTCGTAGGGGCGGCGGTCCGCGGCCTTGGTCTGCGGGGCCGGGCGACGGGTCGCGAACCCGAACACGAGATTTGCCGTGTAGAGGCGGTTCAGCAGCCGATTCAGGCTGATCCGGCTCTGGCTTCTCACACCTCGGCGGTACGCCAGATACCAGCTGGTGGTGTAGTAGACCTCGAAGTCGTCCCCGACCCGGCGGAGGTAGGGCCGATATTGGGTTGGAACGAAGTAGGCCGGATCGTTGTCGGCGAAGTCGTTGTCCGGAAGCATCAGGATGATCACGTCGCTGTGTTCGAACTGCTTCCCGAAACGTTCGTAGAGCAGCCACTCCTGAATCGAACCGTGCCCGGCAGAAGCGAAGTTGAGGAACTCGATCCCAGTCGCGGCTTCGAGAACGTCCGTCACCCGATCTTCGTCATTCACCCCCCAGCCCTCGGCATAGGAATCCCCGAGGACGACGAAGCGGCGCCGACCTTCGGCAAGCGTCGAACGTTCCCGGTCTCGGGCTCCATAGGAGTTGCTTCGATACCGAACCTCGAAGCAGGACGACTTGTGGAGAAACTCGACGTTTGGGTAGTGCCAAGCCCCGAAGCCGCGGTCGAGATCGCTCCAGAAAGTCGGCTCGGCCGTGATCGGATAGGTGCGATGTTCCCAGAAGTCGAGGAAAGCCGCAGCCCGGACAAAGAACTCGATGGCGACGAGCAGCACGAGTCCGATCAGCCACCCGGCGCTCTTCGGGTGGGCTTCGAACCAGTTCTTATTTCGCTCGGGCACGGGCGACGACCCAGACGCGTTCCACGCTGGCTCCGGCGAAGAGGCAGAGCGTCGGCAGCATGGGGAGCGCATAGCGGATCTTCATCGGAACCGCGAAGAGAGCCAGCAGGATGTATCCGGTAAACAGCGCGAGAAGGAGCCACCCCGGACTGCGAACAGACATCAGCACGGATCCGACGAACCCCAGTATCAGGGTGGCGTACCAGAGGCCGCGCGCCAGGGGACGCAGGAGCTGAAGCCATTGGGGCGCCGGTTTTCCCCAGCGCTCGCGGAAGCCGACGGACTGTTCAAAGAAGGCCTCGCTGACCAGCAGGCACCAGCCGAGCTTCCGTGTCTGGTCCGCGATGAGCTGGGTGAGCGGAACCGAAGCGATGTAGGCGAGGGTCCGCTCGCGCGCGGCGGTTTCGCGTTCGCCCCAGGTTTCGCCCGCTTCGAGATAGGCCCGGCTGATTTCCCAGCGCTCGCCCATCGGCGGCCGCGGGTCGAGGTAGTTCTTGTGGTGGGCTCGAATGCCCGCCTCCAGGGCATCCCATCGGTTCGCAGACAGAGCCCATCCGTGTCCGGCTTCCGCGTTCCGGTAGAGCTGAGGAGCGACCACGGCGATGAGACTCAGAAGAAGGGTGCCACTGGCGACGAGCGAGCGGGTCCAGCGCGCTCGTGGGGACGCTCCGGGAAGCCTTCGGGCCGTCGCGACCCCGACGAAGACCAGCATCACCGGCACGAATGCGTTGATGGTTCCCCGGGTGAAGAGCGCATAGCCGAGGGCCACGCCGGCACCCACCAGCCAGGCCAGTCGCGATGAATTCGCGTAACCCAGCAGGCAACAAATGGCGAGCGAGAGAAAGAAGAGATGGGGAATTTCCGGCCAGGCGGCGTAGACGTAGAATCCCAACCAGGGCGAGAGTCCCAGCAAGGCCGAAGCGGTGAGGAGCCCGATCGACCCCAACCCGAGCATTCGCCCCTGGGCGAATACCGCGGCGATCAGACCCAACAGCATTGCGAGTTGGAGCCCGCCGATCCGGCGCAGCAGGGAATCGTTGTCGACCCCGTCGCCGGCCAGCTGCGCGTAGAGACGAGAGCCAAACTCGGGCCGGCGGTCGAAACGCAGACTCCCCGGCAAGAGGCCGGTGGTGCCCTCCCGAGCGTCCCGGTTGGCGAATCCGATGTAGTGCCCTTCGTCGCCAAACAGGCTGGGCGGAGACGCCCCGACGAGGACCCAGGCGTGAATCCCCGCGACGACCAGTATCAGCGCCCCCAGAGCCGAGAGCGTCCCACGCGAAATCGGTCCGAGAACCTTTTCCGGGCCGGCCATTAGCGAGTGGGGCGACTCAGAGGCCCTCGATCTGATGAATCCTTCGCCACAAGAGCCCCGGCAGGAATCGCCGCATCCGCCAGGCGAGAGCCGATCCGCGGCCCGGATACACCCAGAGTTTCCCGGCTTCGAGAGAGCGCTCGATCGCCTCGAGCACGACCGCCGGCTCGATGGGGGGAGACTGCTCCAGGAGCTTGGGCTGGCTCTTCGCCTGATCGAGCAGGGGAGTCGCCACGGGGGGTGGACAGACGCAAGCGATCCGCACGCCGCGCGCCCGCGTCTCGTGGTAGAGAACCTCGCTGAAGGCCACCACCGCGAACTTCGAGGCGTTGTACGCGCCGAAGTGAAGGGTGGGGATCCACCCCGCCAGCGACGCGAACTGGATCAGATCGCCCCGGCCCCGCTCCAGCATTCCCGGAAGGGTCGCCATCGTGACGTTCACGAGACCGCCGTAGTTGACATCCATGATGCGGTGGATCTCGTCCGTGTCCTGATTCATCAGCAGCGACGTGGGCATGATCGCCGCCGCGTTGTAGACCCGATCGATGGGCCCCAGCTCGGACTCGATCTCCTTGACCGTCGCGACCACCGAACCCACGTCGGTAACGTCCAGCCGGAAAGCTCGGATCGGCGTCAGCCCGGCCGCCGTCTCGGCCAGCCCGGGTTCGTCGACGTCGATGGCCGCCACCAGAGCGCCGCCCTGAGCCAGCTGTCGCGCCGCCAGTCGACCCATTCCGCTTCCGGCGCCGGTCACCAAGGCTACCTTTCCATGGAATGCCATGAGGCCCTCCTTCCTGGGAATCTGACACCCGATTCTACGGCATATTCTCCCGGAGCTGACCCCGGCCCCCTCCCGCCCCCCTCTCCCGTTCGACCTGGGACCGCCTGACTCGGATCGGCTTGACCCGGACGCGAGGGGTCGCTATTCCCCGGGGTTCCTATCGGTGCCCCTCCCATTTCCTCCCGTTTCTCCCCATTGGGCGGGGAGCTGGCGGGGGGGGGCTGGCGGCAGGCCGGAGATGGGGGGAGACTCGGAAGGTCATGGCCCAGCGCTGTCAGCTCACCGGAAAGCAGCCGCAGTTCGGACACAACGTTTCTCACTCGAACGTGAAGTCGAACCGGCGATTCAATCCCAACCTTCAGCGGAGCAAACTCTACAGCGACGCACTCCGCCGTCCGGTGGCCATGCGGGTCTGCACGCGTGCACTGCGCTCGGTCATTCGGGCCGGCGGCCTGGATGCGTACCTGTTGCGTACAGCGGACATCAAGCTCGCGCCCGAGGGGCTCCGGATCAAGCGACGGGTGAAAAGGGCGCTGGCCGGGAGCCCGAAGGCCCCCGTAGCGAACTAGCTTTCTGTTTCTTTCTTGGCCTTGCCCGGGCCGTATCGGCGGCGGAAGCGATCGATCTTCCCGTCGGCATCGAGTTCGCGCATCTTCCCCGTCCAGAACGGATGGCTGTGGGAAGAGATCTCGAGACGAACCACCGGGATCTCCTCCCCGTCGACCTCTCGCTTCTCCTTGGAGGTGAGCGTCGAACGGGTGACCCACTCGGCGCCGGTTGCGGTGTCGATGAAGAGCACTCTGTCGTAGGCGGGATGGATCCCAGGCTTCACGATCAGGACTCCGCTACCAGCTCGACTTCCGCATCCCCGGCAGTTGCCCCTTGAGGGCGAGGTCGCGAAGAGCGATGCGCGAGATGCCGAACTTGCGGTAATAGCTGCGCGAGCGTCCCGAGATCTTGCAGCGCCGGTTGAGGCGCGTCGGGCACGAATTGCGGCCGAGTTTCGCGAACTCCTCCTGGATCTGGATCTTTTCGTCGATCGAAACCTTCCGATCCTTGAGCCGGTTGCGGAGTTCCGCGCGCTTCTCAGCGTGCTTCGCGATCAGGACTTCGCGCTTTCGATCCCGCAAGACCTGGGATTTCTTCGCCAATTCGCACCTCACCCATACCCGCAGAAACCGGGAGGCAGGAAAGTATCCCCACCCCGGGAGCGCCGCAAGAGACCTATGTGGGGTGGCGTGCGACGGGGACGAAAAGGGTCTGGCTGCCTCGCAGGACGAGGAACAGGACCCGTGGGCCCGCCCTCGCCAGCCGTGCCCGCAGGCCGTCTGAACTCTCGATGGCCCTGCGGTTCATCGTGAGCAGCGCATCGCCGGGCTGCAAGCCGGCCTGGGCCGCTCCGCTGTTCGAATCGACGGCCGCGATCACCACTCCGCCCCGACTGGCCATCCCCAGCCGCCGGCGCAGGGCCGGCGCCGGATCTTCCACCCGAAGCCCAAAGTCCGGAGTCTCGCGAGCCGCCACGGCCCGCGGCCCGACGAGGTCGGGGGCCGGGAGCTCTGCGATGCGGACCGTCACCGTGTGGCGGGCCCCGTCGCGGAGAATCTCGACCTCGACTTTGGAGCCCACCACCGTGCGCGACACCGCGCGCGGCAGATCTCGCAATCGGCGAACCCGCTGGCCCCGGTAGCCGACGATCACGTCGCCGGGCCTCAGCCCGCCGGTCTCCGCCGGACCGCCTGGCTCCACGTGACGGATCAGCGCGCCGTCTCGTCCCGGTAGGTCGAATGCCGCCACGATCTCCGCCGTGACGGGCTGAATATTGACGCCCAGAAATCCGCGAACCACGCGGCCCGAGGCCAGGAGCTGGGGCACGATCTCCTTGGCGAGATTGATGGGGACGGCAAAACCGATCGCGTTGGCGCCCGGGCTCATCAACGTGTTGATGCCGATCACCGCTCCTTCCGCGTTGAGGAGCGGGCCCCCGGAATTGCCCGGATTGATCGCTGCATCGGTCTGGATGAGGTCGTCATAGGGAGCCTGGCCGATGTCTCGACCCTTCGCGCTCACGATTCCCACGGTCACGGTATGCCCGAGCCCGAAGGGATTGCCGATGGCTACGACCCAGTCGCCGGGAAGGATCGCGTCGGAGTCTCCGAGCGGAAGCGCGTGAAGATTCTTTCGATTCGCCACGCGGATCAGCGCCAGATCGGTCTTCGGGTCCTGGCCGACGATCGCGGCGGGTGCCACGCTCCCGTCCGAGAACATCACGTCGATAGTGTCGACCCCGTCGACGACGTGATTGTTGGTAAGGATGTCACCTTCGGCGGAGATGATGAACCCGGTTCCCAGACTCGGAACGTTTTCTGTCCGAGCCGTGGGAGTGCTGTAGCGACCGAAGGGGTTGCCAAAGAGCCCGGGAAACGGAGACCGCGCCGGGCTTCGCACCACTGTCTTCGACGTATGCACGTTCACCACCCCCGGTGCCGCCTTCCGGGCCAGAAGGGCGAACTGTGAGTGGGCTTGCCCGCCAACGGAAAGCGCCGGGGTCCACGGGGAAGATGCGGGGCGCGAACCTCGCAGTCCGATCCGCTCGAGGGCCCCGGTGGCCGACAAGAGCAGGCCGAGCAGGCACCCGACCAGGGCTCCGAGGACGATCTTGGCGGCGGCTGACGTCATGGATCACCGAAACCCTATGGTTCAGAGAGGCGTTATGCTACCCGGCTTCTAGCGACCGATTGCGTGGCGGAATCGGCGCTCGGAGGAATCGCGCTCGGAGGAATCGTAATGGGAGCCGAGACGCGGCGCTTTCTCTGCATCGACCCGAAAGCCATCCCGAAGCATTTCGCCGCGGCTGAGGCCGAACGACGGTGGGACGCCGAATGGGAGAAGCAGGGCACCTACCACTACGACCCGTCGCGGCCGCGGAGCGAGACCTTCGTCGTCGATACCCCGCCGCCGACGGTCTCCGGCGCGCTTCATATCGGCCACATTTTCTCCTACACCCACACCGATGTGCTCGTTCGCTACAAGCGCATGCGCGGATTCAACGTCTTCTACCCGATGGGCTGGGACGACAACGGCGTTCCCACCGAGCGCCGCGTGCAGAACTACTACCACGTTCGCTGCGACCCAGCAGCCGACTACGATTCCAGCCTGCAGCTGGAGCCCGCCACGGCCAAGCGGCGCAAGGATCGCCCGCAGATCGTCTCGCGCCAGAACTTCATCGAGTTGTGCCATGCCGTGACGCGAGAGGACGAGAAGGCGTTCAAGGAACTGTGGCGTCGAGTCGGACTGTCGGTGGATTGGCGCGAAGAGTACACCACGGTCGACGATCGCAGCCGAAAACTGGCGCAGTTGAGCTTCCGCGACCTTTTCGAAAAGGGCCACGTCTACACCGCCCATGCGCCCTTCATGTGGGACGTCGATTTCCAGATGGCGCTGGCGCAAGCCGACGTGGTGGATCGAGAGCAGGCCGGCGCCTTTCACCAGATCGAATTCGGGGTCGAGGGCAGCGACCGCCGCTTCACGATCTCCACCACGCGCCCGGAACTGCTCCCGGCATGTGTCGGAGTCACCGCTCATCCCGACGACGAGCGATACCGGGATCTCTTTGGAAAACGGGCGATCACCCCTCTCTTCCGGACGCCCGTTCCCATTTTTCCCAGCGAGATGGCCGATCCCGACAAGGGAACCGGCGTGCTCATGGTCTGCACCTTCGGCGACGCCACCGACATTGAGTGGTGGCGAGAACAGGGTCTCGCCCTTCGCCAGCTGATCGGCCGCACCGGCAGGCTGAGTCCGGTCGAGTTCGGAAGTGATGCGTTCCCGAGCCTCGATGCGGAGTCGGCCAATCGCTACTACGCCGACATCTCGAACAAGACGGTGAGCCAGGCGCGCAAGCGGATCGTCGAGCTGCTGCGCGATCCCGCCGGGAGCGCGACCGGTGGCGGTCCTCCGCTTCAGTCGGAGCCCGAGGCCATCCGACACACCGTCAAGTACTACGAGCGGGGAGACCGCCCGCTCGAATACGTTCCCACTCGCCAGTGGTTCGTGAGGCTGCTGGACAAGAAGGCCGAGCTCCTGGCCAAGGGCGACGAGGTCCAATGGCATCCCGACTTCATGCGGGCCCGGTTCCGCGACTGGACGGAGAACCTCCAACTCGACTGGTGCATCAGCCGTCAGCGCTATTTCGGCGTGTCCATCCCCGTCTGGTATCCCCTGGATGGCGATGGGAAGCCCGACTACGCCAACCCGATCGTCGCCGAGGCCGACGAGATGCCCGTCGATCCGATCGCCGAGGCGCCCAGGGGCGCCGACGAGTCCCAGCGCGACCGTCCCGGTGGATTCACCGGCGAGGCGGACGTCTTCGACACCTGGTTCACCAGCTCCCTCACCCCCCAGATCGGCTCCCACTGGCGACTCGATCCGGCGCGTCACGAGAAGCTGTTCCCCGCCGACGTCCGACCCCAGGCCCACGAGATCATCCGCACCTGGGCGTTCTACACCATCGCAAAGGCGCTGCTTCACGAGGGATCGATCCCCTGGAAACACGTCGTTGTCTCCGGCTGGGTGCTCGACCCCGATCGCAAGAAGATGTCGAAGAGCGTCGGCAACGTGGTCACACCGATGCCTCTGCTCGAAAAGTACACGGCGGATGGAGCGCGCTACTGGTCGGCCAGCGCGCGTTTGGGTACGGACACGGCGCTCGACGAGAAGATGTTCAAGGTGGGCAAGCGCCTGGCCACGAAGATCTACAACGCGGGAAAGTTCGTCCTTTCCCAGACCACCGAGCGGTCGGAGATCGAACCCCTGCACAGCGAACTCGACCGCGCTTTCGCCGCGAAGCTGAGCCGCCTGGTCACCCGTGCGACCGAGGCGTTCGAGGAACTCGACCACGCCCAGGCCCTGGCCGAGACCGAAAGTTTCTTCTGGAACCACTTCACCGATACCTTCATCGAGCTCGCGAAGAACCGGGCGCGCAGCGAGAGTGACCCGACCGGACGTGGCTCAGCCGTCGCAGCGCTGCGCCTGGGGCTGGACGTGCTGCTCCGCCTCTTCGCACCGTTTCAGCCGTACATCACCGAGGAGGTCTGGTCGTGGGCTTTCGCTCGGGAGACCGAGCAACCGAGCATCCATCGCGCACCGTGGCCGGGTGTCGCGGACTTTCAGCACATACCGGCTCCCGGCGACGAAGGAAGCTTCGACCTGGCCGCGGCGTGTTGGACCGCCATCAACAAGGCCAAGGCCGACGCCGAGGTCTCGATGGGGCGCGAGGTCGAGTCTCTCACCGTGGGTGCCACCGCCGCGACCCTGAAACGGCTCGCAGCGGTGCGGGACGACGTCTTCGCGGGGGCACGGGTCCGCGCACACCAGCTGGAGTCTCGTGCCGATCTGGAAGACGGCGCCTTTGAGATCAGCGACGCCGTCTACGCCGAACGCTAATCCTGCTGCGCGAGCGCGCGGATCAGACCCTCCTGGGCCACCGACGCCAGGCGTTTCCCGTCCGACGAATACAGCGCGCCGAAGATGAGACCCCGGGCGGAGTGGGCCACGGGGCTCTCGCTCACGAAGAAGATCCAGTCGTCGAACCGGATCGGCCGGTGGATCCAGACGGTGTGATCGAGACTCGCGCTCATGCGCCGGCCCCAGGAGAGCCCATGAGGACGCGCCGCCGTCATCAGCAGGGTGCGGTCGGTGGCATAGACGAGGAGGGCGGTGTGCACGAGGGGATCTTCGGGCAGGGTTCCGCAGACTCGCATCCAGCTGCGCTGATAGGCGGGGCTGATTTCTCCGGGCGCGAAGGGAGGGGGGTCGACCATCCGCAGCTCCACCGCGTTGCTGTGGGTCAACGAGCGCTTCGGCACCCCCAGCATGCGAGCGCGAGTTTCCTCCCATTCAGGAAGACCCTCCGGCGGCGGCGTTTCGGGCATGGCGTCCTGGTGCGAGATTCCCTCCTCGGGGAGAGCAAAGCTCGCCGACATGCTGAAGATGGCCTCGCCGGCCTGGTACGCCTGAACGCGCCGGGTGGTGAAGCTGCGGCCGTCTCGGATGCGCTCGACCACCATCCGAATCGGCTGGTCATGGCGTCCCGGACGCAGAAAGTAGCTATGCAGGGAATGGAGCCGGCGTTCGGACGGTACCGTCCGACCCACCGCGATCACGCATTGCGCCGCCACCATACCGCCGAACAGGCGCCCTTCCCCCTTCCCAGGATCTCCGAGAAAAAGATCGCGGTCGAGAGAATCCAGGTCCAGGCTTTCCAACAGTCGGGCTAGCGGCGCGTCACTCGAACCCGCGCGCTCCGTCACGTGGCGTTCCTCCGCATTGCGGCGCGCAGCATAGCAGTGAGCGCGACGCGGTCTCCGGTGGTCTCGCGCTAGCATCGCGGCCATGTCGGATCGGCTGCGCGGCAAGCGTCTCGTGATGGTGCTCGTGCTGATGCTGACCGCCTGCACCGCGTCGACCGTCCAGCGCCCCAACGTGCTGATCGTCGTCCTCGACACCCTCCGCGCCGACCGCGTCTCCTGTTATGGCTACGATCGGCCCACGACGCCCCACATCGACGCGCTGTGCGCTCGCGGCGTTCGGTTCGAGCACGCCTATTCCACCTCGACCTGGACGCTGCCCGCCCACGCCTCGCTGTTCACGGGGCTGTTCCCGATTCGCCACGGTGCGACCCAGGAGAACGTTCGCCTCGGCGGCGGCCCGTCGACCCTGGCGGAGATCCTGGGAGCCAACGGCTATGAGACCTTCGGCGTCTCCGACAATCCCCTGGTGGGCCCGCAGACGGGGCTCGATCGCGGCTTCGACGATTTCGTCGAGACCTGGAGAAACGCGAGCACACGCGATTCCGATCCCTATCGCCATCCGAACCTCGAAGCCGTGGCGCGCTTCCTGGCTGGCCTCGATCCGGATCAACCTTTCTTCGCATTCGCCAACTACATCGAAATCCACGGTCCGTACGCCCCGCCGGAACCCCACCGGTCCCGGTTCCTGGCGCCGGACACCGACCCCGCCTTGATGCAATCCGCTCTCCGCCGCGACGCTGCCGGTTTCTACCTGGATTCGAGCTCGATCGCGGCCCCGGAGTTCGCCGTGCTGAACGATCTGTATGACGGCGAGGTGGCCCGCGTCGACGCACTGGTGGGCGCTCTGGTAGACACCCTGGAGCGGTCCGGCCACGCCGACGACACGCTTCTGGTGATCACCTCGGATCACGGCGAAAACATCGGCGACCACGGTCACTTTCGTCACGTCTTCAGTCTGTATGCAACCACCGTGCGCATTCCGCTGATCCTGGTCCTTCCCGGCGGCCTTCGCGGCGGCGAGGTGCGATCCGAGCCGGTGGGTCTGGTCGACGTCTTCGCCACCGTGCTGCGTCAATGCGGTATCGAGCCCACCTCCCGGGCTTTTTCGGCTGCGGAAACCGGGCGGGACATTCTGGCCGACCCCGTCGAGAGCCCGATTTTCGCCGAGTACTACTATCCCCTCCAGGCGCTGGGTCTCTTCTCCCCGGACGCGTTCGAAACGCACCGGGATGTCCTCGATCCGTACCTGCACCGATTGCGATCGGTGCAGGAGGGGGGGTGGCGGTTCGTGTGGTCATCTCGCGGCCGCCACGCGCTATTCGATCTGACTCGAGATCCGGAAGAGCAGCGCAATCTGGCGGGCATGCCGGAATCGTCCGAGACCGAGCTTCGACTGCGCGGGCTGCTCGATGGGTTCGTCGAGCGAGCGGGGGGCGGGCCACCGCTACCGGCCGACGTTCGTGCGAATCCGAAGGGGCCCGCGGTCTTCGACGATCTCGACTCCGAGTCGGCCCGGCGTCTGCGAGAACTCGGCTACATCCGTTAGCTGTCGCTGAGACCGTTAGCTCAAGAGATCCGCCATCGTGCGCAGGGTCTCGGAATCACGGTTGGCCAACAGCAGGCTCGTCACCGGTGTCTCCTTCCAGGCTTCGAGACGATCGCGAATGCGCTCGACCGGTCCGACCAACGAAATCTCGTCGGCGAACTGATCGGGAACCGCCGCGATCGCTTCGGCCCGCTTCCCCTCGAAGAAAAGTTCCTGGATCTTGTGGGCCTCGGCCTCGAAGCCCATTCGCCCCATGAGCTCCTGGTGAAAGTTCCGCTTCTTGGAGCCCATGCCGCCGATGTAGAAACCCAGCATCGACTTCACGGGCATCAGCGCCTTCTCGACGTCGTCGTTGATCTGGACCATCACGAACTGCGCGATTTCGAAGCCGGGCTTTGCGCCGACGAGAGACTGCGCGTAGACCTCGTTCCGGTACGGTGAATAGTAGAGGGGGAGCCAACCATCGCAGATCTCCGCGGACAGAGCGACGTTCTTGGGCCCCTCGGCGCCCAGGAAAATCGGTACGTCCGGCCGCAGCGGGTGGGTGATCGAACGCAGCGGCTTTCCCATGCCCCAGGAACCCGCGCCGGTGTAGGGAAGCGGGTAGTGTTCGCCCGCATTCGTGACCGGTCCATCCCGTCGCAGAACCTGGCGAATCACATCGATGTACTCGCGGGTGCGCGCCAGGGGCTTCGAGAACGGCTGACCGTACCAGCCCTCGACCACTTGAGGGCCCGAGACTCCCAGTCCGAGAATGACGCGTCCGTTGGACAGGTGGTCGAGGGTGAGGGTCGCCATGGCCGTCGCCGTCGGCGTTCGCGCCGAGAGTTGGACGACCGAGGTTCCGAGTCGGATACGGGTGGTGTGGGCGCCGATCCACGTCAGCGGCGTAAATGCGTCCGAGCCCCAGGATTCGGCGGTCCAGACCGAGTCGAAGCCCAGGCTTTCGGCCTCTTGTGCGGCCGGAACGAGGTCATCGGGGCGTTGGGCACCCCAGTAGCCGAGCTGTAGACCGAGTTTTAGTTTCGACACGGCGGGTTCTCCATGGGGGAAATCGGGTCCGCCATTCTGGCACATCGAGCGAATTCTGGCCGATGCGCTTGAAACTGCTCCGCGTCAGTCCGTACAGTGGGGTCCGAACGAGAACCGAGGGGACCGACATGCAACCGCTCGAAGGACTACGGGTTGTCGATCTGGCGGACGAGAAGGGCGAACTGTGTGGCCGCCTCCTCGCGGACCTGGGGGCGGACGTCATCCGGGTCGAACCGCCCGAGGGCGCGATCTCGCGTCGGCTCCCGCCCTTCGTCCCGCCGGTCGGCTCCGCTGACGCGGAAGACCGTGCCGCCAACGACGCGACGAGCTTGTACTTCGCCGTGCGGAACGCCGGGAAACGGGGAGTCACCCTCGACATCGGCACCGTCACCGGCCGGGAGCGACTCCACGAACTCCTGAGCTCGGCCGACATCTTCATCGAGTCCTTCGCCCCCGGCACACTGGCGAGAAACGAACTCCATCCCAACTCCCTCCGCGAGCGCTATCCGAAACTGGTTCTTGTGTCGATCACGGATTTCGGCCAGACCGGCCCCTACCGCGACTATCGCGGTACCGACATGATCGGATTCGCGATGGGTGGCATGATGCATCGCGCGGGAATCTTCGCGAAGCCGCCGATCGTAGCTCCGGGCGCTCTCGCCTACGACGCCGTCGGGGTCACCGCGGCCTACGCGGCGCTGCTCGCCATCTTCAAGCAGCTCAACAGCGGACTCGGTCAGCACGTCGATGTCTCGGTGATGGAGTCGGTGGCAAACCTCAGCGACTGGGCCCTGCCGAGCTATTCGGTCATGAAGAACGCCGCTCCCCGATCGGGTACAGGCATCTATACGCTGTATCGCTGTTCGGACGGGTTCATACGAATGATCATACTCGTCGAGCATCACTGGCGAGCCCTGCTGGACTGGATCGGAAACCCGGAAGAGCTGCGCGATCCGGCACTCAACGCGTTCATCGCCCGCCTGATGAAGATGGACGTCATCGTTCCGGCTATCGAGGGTTTCTTCCGAGACAAAAAGAAAGTAGACGTCGCCCGGGAGGCGCAATCTCGCGGGATT
Source organism: Myxococcota bacterium (assembly GCA_036447375.1). GTDB lineage: Bacteria > Myxococcota_A > UBA9160 > UBA9160 > SMWR01 > JACZXC01. Next base: position 23,986 of record JAZFUU010000174.1, on the reverse strand, counting down.
CCGGCCACCCCGTTGCTGAGGCCGTCCGAGGTTCTCTCGAACGAGCACACCCTCGAGCGGGGCAGCTTCCGTCGACTCGAAGTGGCAAAGGGGTTGGAGGCCGAGATCCAATCCGGCTTCTTTACCATCGACGGCGAGAGGGTGGGCCCCCGGAAGAGACCGCCGATCCTGGGAGAAGACAACGACGGCGCCTTTGGCGCAGGATTCGAGCCAACAGAGGACAACCCTTCGTCGGCTTCCCATCCCCTCGAGGGACTCCGCGTGCTCGACTTCGGCGTGGGCGCTGTGGGTGTCGAAGTGGGCCGCTTGCTGGCAGAGTATGGAGCCGACGTCATCAAGATCGAGACCCGCCTGGCTCCCGACTTCATTCGGACCATCCTCGGCAGCTACATGAATCCCCCGTTCGCATCGTCGAGCCGCAGCAAACGCAGCTTTGGTGTCAATCTCAAGACCGAGGAAGGTCGCGATCTGCTGAAGCAGCTGGTTCGCACGGCCGACGTCGCGATCGAGAACAACGGCACCGGCGTGATGGATCGACTCGGGCTGGGAGCGACGGCACTACACGAGATCAATCCGCGAATCGTCTCCTTCTCGAGCCAGATGGTGGGCTCCTACGGACCCTGGAAGGACTGGATCGGCTACGGGCCGAATACGCATCCGGTCAGCGGCATGCAGCACCTCTGGAACTACCCGGAGGACGAGGACCGGCCCGCGGGTTCGACCAATGTGTACCCGGACCACTTCGTCGGACGCCTGGGTGCCTTCGCCGTCCTCGCCGGGCTGATCCAACGCCGGCGTTCCGGGCGCGGTCTGCACGCCGACGCGGCTCAGTTCGAAGCCGCCATCGCCCTGCTGTCGGACCTGATGGCCCAGGAAAGCCTGGCCCCCGGCAGCGTGAAACCCCTCGGAAACGCCAGCTCCCGCGGCGCACCCTGGGGCTGCTATCGCTGCGAGGGCGAAGACGATTGGTGCATCGTCAACGTCAGAAGCGACAGTGAGTGGCAAGGTCTCCGCACGGCACTTGGAGATCCGGCTTGGGCCAAGGATCCGGAACTCGCCGCGACCGAGGGGCGGATTCGCGCCCGGGACTCAATCGATCGACGGCTGGAAGATTGGACGTCGAAGCGGAGCTCGCGAAAGGTCATGGAAGCGCTCCAGAGCCACGCTGTGCCCGCGGGCATGGTGGCCCATGCCGGGACCCACTTCGAAGATCCCCACCTCGCCGCACGCGGCTATCCGCAGCCCATCGAGCAGCCGGGGATCGGACCGGTGGTTCTCGAGGGACCGGCGTTTCGGGGAACCGACCTACCGGATCCCATCGTGTTCCAGGCGCCGAAGCTCGGCGAACACACGCGGCAGATCGCGTCCGAATTGCTGGGTCTGTCCGACGCGAAGATCAGCGAGCTGATCGAATCCGGCATCCTCGAGGATCCGCCGGACGAAAGCTGAGGAGCGAGCTCAGTCCAGATCCGCGATTACCGGTGCGTGATCCGACGGGGTGAGGCCGTCCTTCTTCTTGCGATACTCGCGGTCGATCTCGACCGAACGTACACGAGACATGGCGGACGGGGTGGCCAGCAGAAAATCGATTCGGAGCCCCTGCTTCCGATGAAAGGCTCCGCCCCGGTAGTCCCACCAGGAGAAGGCCTGTGTGTCGGGGAACCGATTCCGGTACACATCGACAAAGCCCCAGTCGAGCAGTCCTTGAAAACGCGCCCGCTCCGCATCGGTATGGAAGATCTCACCGCGCGCTCCGTCCGGATTCCAGCTGTCGAGGGAAGTGGGGCAGACATTGAAGTCACCGCATAGAAATGTCGGGCGATCCGCGCGATGGGTGTCGGCGAAGTGCGCGACCAGGGCATCGAGCCAGGCGAGCTTGCGCGGAAAATCCGCGTGTTCGAGGCTTTTCCCGTTCGGGCAATAGATCGTCGTGAAAGACAGGTCGCCGACCTGGGCGCTCACCAGCCGGGCACCCAGATCTTCCTGGCCCGGGAGGCCGCGCTGGCTCAGCACAACCGCCTCTCGGCTCAGGATCGCGACGCCGTTCCAGGCCTTCTGTCCGTGGCTCAACACCTGGTAGCCGGCCTTCTCGAACTCGGCGTGGGGAAACTGCGCGTCGGTCAGCTTGAGTTCCTGAAGACCCACGAGATCGGGCTGGCGGTCTCGAAGCCAGAGAAGCACGAAGTCGAGCCGTGCTCGCAGGCTGTTCACGTTCCAGGTAGCGACGCGCATCCGGGTCCCCGCAAGCCGAGTCGCGAGTATAGGGGTTCGGCGCGACGGCGGAGAACGGAGTATTCTCGAAATCAACCCGATGGAGGTTCGACGATGAGTTCACTCGTCGAGAAGATTCAGATGCCCTTGAGCGACCGGGCCCTTCCGGGCCGCCAGGTGAAGATGCCCGTCCCGGCGGAACACTTCGTGCTGGGCACGCCGATGGTCCCGCCGTTTCCCGACGGTTTCGAGACGGCGATCTTCGGCATGGGTTGTTTCTGGGGGGCCGAGCGGAAGTTTTGGGAAGCGGAGGGCGTCTATACGACAGCGGTCGGCTATGCGGGCGGGTACACGCCGAATCCCAACTATCGGGAGGTGTGTTCGGGACTCACAGGCCACAACGAAGTCGTGTGCGTTGTCTACGATCCGAATCGGACCGCATACGAAGCGATGCTCCGCATTTTCTGGGAGAACCACGATCCCACCCAGGGAATGCGACAGGGAAACGACCGCGGCACCCAGTATCGCTCTGGGGTCTACGCACACACCGAGACCCAACTCGCAGCGGCCGTTGCGTCGGGCGAGGCATACGCCGATCGGCTCGAGAAGGCCAGTCACGGCGCGATCACGACCGAGATCCTTCGAGCTCCAGAGTTCTACTACGCCGAGGACTACCACCAGCAGTATCTCGCGAAGGATCCCGCCGGCTACTGCGGACTCGGCGGTACCGGAGTCCGATTTTCCAGCTGACGCCCTTCCCGAATTCCCGGCGAACGGACCGACCCCGAAGCGCAACGAAGCCGCAACGAGTGCGCAGCGAACGTCCTCGACGATCCGGAGTCGAACGTTTCAGGCAAACTCTGTATCGCTGACTGTCTAGCGTTCCGAGTTGCACGCTCGCGATGCGGCCGCGCTTCTATTTCGCGTCAAACGAATCGCGAAATAGGGTAGTCTGGGAGTCGTCTTCGTTTGAAACATTACAGTGTCTGGAGGGACCCGAATATTTCCAAGGTCTAGGGATCTCCATGCAGCACCCGGTCAAGCTGAAGCTCCTGATCCTCTCCCTGCTCACCCTGCCCCTCATGGCGGGCGCGTGCGCATCGGGAAGCATGAGCGTATCGACGCCATCCATTCCGTCCCCGTCATCGGATGCGCGAGCCTCCTCGACGCCGCCTTCGACGCCGGCGCCATCCGAGTCCACCGATTCCTCCGATGCGAGCAAGCGCTCCGATGCGAGCGAGAGCTCCGATGGGCAGAAATCCGGCGACCGGGCCCGGGATTCCGCGGGCACGAGCCGGGGCGTTCAGGGTCGTGACGAGATCGACGGCGATGAGGGCGAGTCCACCGACGCCGGGGAAGACGGAGAAGAGGGAGGCGAGGTCGATCGGGCCGTGGCCGCGGAAGCAGACGCAAACTTCGGTGAAGCCCGCGGAACAGACGAGGCGGGTGAATCTCTCGACACGCATGCGGGCTCTGACGGCGACGATTGGGGCCGCGAGCTACCGCGCAGCGAAGCGGAAGAACGCGCTCGACTGGATCGCGAGCTGGCGGCCACCTTCGCAAAATTCGACCGGATGCTGGAACGCGAGCACGCCCAGATCTCCGCCGCCCGCGAGGTCGGGGGTCCGGAATCGTATGGCGAGACGATGTCGGCCGGCGAGCGCGAAGGCTCCACCGGCAGATCCGCAACGGGTTCCGGCGGGAGTGAAACGTCCGAATCCGCCGGAAGTTCATCGGGCAGCGCTGGGGGAGGCGGCTCGGGAACGGGGCGGAAGGCATCGCGGGTCGGCCGAGGCGAGGGCCGCGACGACGACATCGTGGCGCGACAGCTCCGCGAGGCCGCCGAGACCGAGACGAACTCGGCGTTGCGCGAGAAGCTGTGGGAGGAGTACCAGTCCTACAAGAACGCCCGACTGAAGCGACCGGTGGATTCCCGGTGAGTCGCCGCCGCCTCGATCCCATCGCACTGCCGGCGCTAGCGATTCTGGCAGCTCTGACGGCGATCCTCGCCACAGGCGCGGGTTGCGCCACGCGAAACGTGAAGGCTCCGACCCCGATCGTCCGGGCGCAGGGAGACGTTCCCGAGCACCTGCTGCTGGACGTGGGGATCCGGCTCTTCGACACCGGTATTCCGGAAGCCGACGCGGAAGATGTTCTCATCAACGTCCGCAAGGCGGAGGCTCGCTTCGTCCCCTACCACTTCAAGGCGGCCCTCCAGGAATCGGGATATTGGGGTGCCATTCGCCTGACCCCAGAATCGTCCCGGGGATCCGACGTGTCCGTGTCCGGTGAGATCCTCAAATCGGACGGACACGTCCTCGAACTGGCTGTCGGCGTCGCGGATGCAACGGGCAGAACCTGGATCGATCGCAGGTACCGCGCCAAAGCCGATGCGAGTTCCTACGCCGCGGGGCCCAGGAACAGCGAAGATCCTTTTCAGAAACTCTACAACCAGATCGCCAACGATATGCTGGAGGCTCGGGCCCAGCTGAGTGCAGACGAGGTGCAGCAGATACGGCGGGTCGCGACTCTCCGTTTTGCGGCGGATCTCGCTCCGGAGTCCTTCGCGCAACACCTTCAGGTCCATCGAGACGGCCGGACGACGGTGCTGCGGCTTCCCGCCGACGACGACCCCATATTCGCCCATGTCGAGCGGATTCGCGCGCGCGATCATCTGCTCGTCGACACCCTCAACGAGCACTACGACGACTTCTACGTGGGAATGGAGGTTCCGTACCGCAAGTGGCGGGCATTCTCGCAGGAGGAGCAGGCCGTCCTACGCAAGGTCAAACGCGACTCCAACATCCGACTGGCGGCCGGCGCCGTGTCCATGATCGGGGGCATGCTCCTGGCCCAGATCGGTGGGCCGCTCTTGATCGAGCTGCTGTCCCTGCCACTGATCGCGGGGGGCACCATGGCCGTGCAGAACGGCTGGGAGTTGCGTTTCGAGTCAGAGATCCACGCCGAGGCGGTTCGCGAGCTGGGAGTGTCCTTCGACGCGGACGTCGAGCCGCGCGTGATCGAGGTGGAGGGGCGAACGCTGCGGTTGACCGGTTCCGCGGAGACCCAGTACCAGAATTGGCGGCGCATGCTGCACGAAATCTATCGGGCTGAGATTGGCTTCGTCGAAGAGCCCCCGATCGAGGACGCACCCGCATCGGGCAAGGCGTTCGCCCACTAGCTCTCCAGAATGACCGCACTGTTCGAAGGACAGACTCTCTCCGACCGTTTCGCGCTGCACCGACGCCTGGGGCGCGGAAGCATCGGCGAAACGTGGCTCGCCCGCGAACTCGCACGGGACACCTGGGCCGCCCTCAAGATCCTGGACCCCGAGATTGCGACTTCACCCGAGGCGGCGCATTGGCTGAACACCGAGTTTCCGCGTCTCCGAAGCCTCGACCACCCGCGAGTCATCTCCGTCTCCGAGCGGATCGATCTCGACGGACACTGCGCCTTCTCGATGGACTACTGCTCCGGCGGAAACTCCGATCGGCTTCGCGGGCAATCGACTCGGGCGATCGTGTCGTCCCTGGGTCCGCTCCTCGAGGCGCTGGCGCGGGTCCACGATCACGGCCTCGTCCACGGAGGGGTCAGAGCATCGAACATTCTCTGGGACGCTAGGAACGGCCCCGCCCTGTCAGACCTGGGCTTCGCGGGGCTCGTTCACCGCTGCTGGAGCTCTCGGCAACGGACCTTGCGCCGGCGCGTTCCCGAGGAGACGCGTTCGGGCTGGAGTCCCCAACTCCTCTCGGGCGAAACGCCGGTTCCCGCCGATGACGTGTTCGCGCTGGGCGCTCTGCTCTACGAGTGGATCCGTGGACAGAGACCCTTTCGGGCCGGGCCGTCACGCGAAGACGCGCCTCGGCTGCTGGCGCCGATCCGCTCGCCCAGTGCGGAACCCGACGATGTCGCCCAGTCCCTCGAGCCCCTGATCACCCGAATGCTGGCCGAGCACCGCGGCGACCGACCGGATATCGCGGCGGTGGCGACCGAGCTCCAAACGATCGCCGGCGCCGGTCGCCATGACGCACCGGACGACCTCTGGGCCGGGGAAGCCGATTGGCACGGCGACGACCCCATTCTGATCCGGTCGGGCATCCCCGACGCTCCGCCCCTCGATGCAATGCACCGCGACCCCAGCCGCGAACGAGCTTCGCTGTTGCGGGGCGGGACCGGAGTCGCCCTCGGCTTGCTGTTGTGCGCGGCGTTCGGAGTCTTCTTTGTCCTGCCCCGATCGGTCGAGAATCGAACCGTGGCGAGGGTGACCGAGGTCCGGGCCCCGGCGCCCCGGGACGAGGTGTCCGGTTCAAGAATCGGAACAAAAATCGGAACCAGAACAGGAACGGGACCGGAAGTCGGGTGGGAACGCCCCGGCATGGAATCGGATCCCGCCGATCGAATTCGGCTTGCGGAACTTCGCATCGCCGCCGAAGAGGCGCTGGGTCGAGTCCTGGAACAGCAGGAGGCGCTCGAGGCCCGGGCCGTGGGCACCTGGGCCGCCGACGACTACGCGGCGGCGCAACGCTCGGCCCGCGTGGGAGAGGCCCACTTGAACACGCGCGACTACGACCGCGCCGCCGCTGAACTGAAACGCGCCGTGGTGCGTTTCGAGTCGATCGAGACGCGGGCCAGCGCGCTCCTGCAAGAGTCGACCCGCGCCGGCGACATCGCGCTATCGGCCGGCAATGCCGGGGAAGCGACAACGCGATTTTCCCTGGCGCTCCAGCTCGACCCCGGGAGCGAAGTCGCGCGTCGAGGGATCGATCGCGCCGAACGGATCGCAGAGGTATTCCGGTGGATTCGCGAGGGCGCCCAACACGAAGCAGACGACGCCCTGGAAGCAGCCGTGCGGGCGTACGCTCGAGCCGCCGAACTCGATCCGGACCTCGAACGAGCTCGTTCGGCTCTCGCCCGCGTAGGAGATCAGGTCGTCGCGCAACGATACGCGGACGCGATGTCCCGGGGCATGTCGTCATTGGGGCGGCGCGACTTCGAGACGGCGATCCGCGCCTTCGGCGACGCACAAGCAATTCGACCCGACGAGGCCGAGACCTCCGCAGCACTCGCTCAAGCCCGACAGGGATGGACCCTGGCTCGCCTCACTCGACTCCGCGAGAGGGCGGCACACTACGAAGGCAACGAACGCTGGTCCGAGGCCGTCGAACAACACGACGCGGCTCTCGCCATGGACCCGACTTTGGCCCTGGCCCAGGAAGGAAAGGCACGCGCATCGCGCCGCGCCGCCATCTCCGCCGAACTCGAGAACTATCGCGCGGATCCAGATCGACTCTCCTCGCCCCGGGTATTTACGCGAGCGAAAGAAACCCTCGCGGCCGTGGCCGCCTTCGAAAATCCCGGACCCCGTCTTCGAGAGCAGATGGCCAGCGTCTCCCGTCTGGTCGAACTCGCGAGAACCCCGATCCCGGTAGAGCTGGTGTCGAACCTCGACACCCGAATCGTTCTCCACCGGGTGGGGCGACTCGGCAGCTTCGACCGTCGGGAGATCGATCTGCGTCCCGGCACCTACACGATCGTAGGAATGCGGAACGGCTATCGGGACGTGAGGAAGAACTTCACCGTTCGGCCCGGCGAGAGCCCAACGCCGGTCGTGATTCGATGCGAGGAAGAGATTTGAACGCCGCGATCGTAGTGCACGACGGCGGGGGAGAGCGATCCTTCGGGACAGACGATCTTCCCCTCGTCGTCGGGGGAGGGCCCGAGGCGCAGATCGCGGCTCCGGAGTTCGGGGGGAGCGACATCCTCGCCCTGCTCAGCATCGCCGATGACGCGCCCTTCGTGCAGCCCGGTCCCACCGGTGTACCGGTCACCTGCAACGGCCGGCGCATCGACACCTCGTGCTGGTTGAACGACGGGGACGTGATTCGGGTCGGGACCGTATCCATCCATTGTGAGTTCGCACCCCGATCGATCGATTTCCGGGTCCATCGCGCTTCGGCCGAGACGGACGACGCAGCGTCGGGCGTCCCCGATCCCCCGGAGCCGGCAGAGATCGAGCCCATCGACATCGCGCCGGCAGAACGGGGCCACGAGGGCCGGTTCGCCCGATTTCGAACCCCCCGCGCGATCTTCGCGGCTGTTCTGACCCCGTTCGTCGTGTTCGGGTGGTATCTCTTCACCGCCCGGTCGGTCCATCTCGACATTCGCCCCGATCCGGATCGGGTGTCCGTGAGCGGGGCGCTCCTCCACTTCGCGCTGGCCGACCGCCATCTACTGCGCGCGGGTCCCTACACGATTCGCGCCGAAAAGGCCGGCTACCGCGCCCTCGACAGCCAGATCGAGGTCGGCGACGAGGCGATCCAATCGTTTTCCTTCACGATGGACCGTCTCCCCGGTCGATTGTCGGTCTCGACCCCTCGTGTCGTCGGCGCCGAAGTGCGCGTCGACGGCGAGAGGGTCGGTGTGACGCCGCTCGCCGACGTGGAGGTCGACGAAGGCCGACACGCACTGCGGGTCACGTCGACGCGCTATCTCCCCCACGCTTCCGAAATCTTCGCCGAGGGCGGTGGAGCGGAGACCCGGGTGGAAATCGAGCTTCTGCCCGGCTGGGCCGAGGTGTCCGTCGGATCCGTTCCCACCGGAGCCCGGCTCTGGGTCGACGGCGAAGAGATCGGATCCACTCCGCTGACCGCCGAGCTTCTCGCCGGAAGTCGAAAACTCGAAATCCGCCTCGAGGGCTACAAGTCATCGACGCGGGTGTTGCCCGTCGAGGCCGGTGAGCCCCAGGCGCTCGAGCCGGTGGTCCTCGAGCCTGCCGACGGCCGGCTGTCGCTTCGATCCGCGCCTCCACGGGCGGACGTGGTCGTCGACGGCCGGTTTCTCGGCCAGACCCCGATCGAGATTCCGCTCACACCGGATCGCCCCCACGTGATCCAATTGAGCCGGCCCGGATACGAATCCGCGAGCCGAACTCTCACCGTCCGATCTCGAGAAGTGCAGCCGCTTCGGATTCGGTTGGCCGAGAGACGGGGCGAGGTGCAGATCGTGACCGTGACCCCGGGATCCCAGCTTTTCGTCGACGGCGTCGCCCGTGGCGAAGCGAACCAACAGATCAGCCTTCGAGCCGTACCCCATGTTCTGGAGGTGCGGAAAGAGGGATACGAGACCCATCGGGTGAAGTTGACACCGCGGCCTGGACTTCCCCAGCGGCTGAGAGTGCGGCTCCTGACCCGGGCGGAAGCGGAGCTGGCGGACATCCCCCGGCGATCCACGACGAGTCAGGGTCAGGCGATGTCACTCATCGGACCGGCGAGCTTCACGATGGGGGCTCCGCGTCGCGAGCCGGGCCGGCGAGCCAACGAGGTCGAGCGACGCGTCGATCTCGAGCGGCCTTTCTACATCGCGACGAAGGAAACAACGAACCTCGCGTTCCGGGAATTCGCAGCCGAGCACAGATCGGGACTCTTCGACCGTTTCAGTCTCGAAGGCGACGAGTATCCGGTGGTTCAGGTGACCTGGGAGGAGGCCGCCCGTTATTGCAACTGGCTCAGTCGGCGCGAGAGTTTGCCTCCGGCCTATTCTCTGCGCGACGGGCGGCTGATGGCGACCCAGCCGCTCACAACCGGCTACCGCCTGCCCACCGAAGCGGAGTGGGCGCGGGTCGCCCGCTACGCGGCGGGAGAAGAGCCCCTGAAATATCCATGGGGCCCGGCTTTTCCGCCGGAGCAAGCGTCCGGAAACTTCGCGGACGCGTCGGCCGCGCGTACCGTCGTCGCTCTTCTCCCCAGCTACACCGACGGCCACCCGGTAACCGCTCCGGTGGGAGACTTCTCAGCCAACGAGCTGGGTATTCATGATCTGGGGGGCAATGTCGCGGAGTGGACACACGACCACTACGAAATCCCTGTGGGTTCGATCGCGCAACTGGGTTCGGAGCGATCGGGTTCGAGCCCGACACGGGCGGATCCTTCGGGCCCGCCCGACGGAAAGTACCATGTGATCCGGGGATCGAGCTGGAGAGACTCCTCGATTACGGAGCTTCGGCTCTCCTATCGCGATTATGGCCGAGGCCGCCGAGAGGATCTGGGCTTCCGGATCGCCCGTTACGCGAAATAGGCGCCGGCGTCTCGACAACACCGACTGCCGCTTACGACTTCACTCGGGTGACCCCGACGAAGGTACCGCCGTTCTTCTCGCACAGGATCCGCATCAGGGCAGCGAAGCGAACGCCCGTGTGCGGAATTCCCTCCTCCGGAAAAGAGGGAAGGGGAAATCCGATGGCGTGAATTCTCACCAGGCGATCGCCGGTGGCGCCCCCGCGGTTGATGCGATCGACCTCCACCACGACGTCCTCGATCGAAGGTCCGGTGAACTCGTCGCCGAACACGTAGATGCTGATCTTCTTGTCCTCGTCGTGAAACGTGCGAATGGCCCGGGTGATGCCCTCCACCGGACTGCTGTTGCTGAACGGCGACCAGTTCCGCATCCGTTTCACGATCGCCTTGCGTCGTGCCGGTGAGTCGGGAATCCAGCGATTTCGATAGTGGCTGAACATGTACTCACCCATGTCGTTCATCACCTGGATTCCCTTGACCCGCGGATAGATCTCGAGCGCCTGCCCGATCTTCTTCCGCACCAGATCCCAATTGAAGCGCTGCATGCTCCCGGAGGTGTCGATGACGAAAATGATGTATTCGCTGTCCACCGGAATTCCGCCGACGTTGCTGCTCGTGGGTGGGCGGCGATAGCCCTCTCCCAGCAGGCGCCTCATTTCCTCCGTGAGGTCCTGGCGTGCCGAGGCCAGCTTGCCCTCGATGATGTTCTGGACCGCAGAGTCCTCCCGCGATGTCCGATGGCGGGCGAGGATCGACGAAAGATCGGAATCCAGGCGTGCGACCTTCTCTTCGATCACCGATAGCTGCTCGCGTCTTGATTTCAGGTCCCGGTCGACGACCTTCGTTTCGCCGACGAGTTCGAAAATTTCCTGCTGGAGCCGGGAGAGGACGCCGTTCCAATCTTCCCGCCTTTCCTCGATGACGGTGGGCTGGTAGATCTTGCTCAGGACGAGTAACAACACGATGGCCCCGAAACCGCAGGAGATCACGTCGAGGAAAGCGAGACTGAACGCCGGAGCATCGCGGCGGCGTTTCGCTCTCACGGCCAGTCTCGGGACGGGCTCAGCATCGAGCCACCGGTTCGCTGCGCCAGTGTCCAGAAGATCTGCGCGGCGTCGGGATCCCCTTCCATCGGGAACAGGACCACGTTGATCGGAACCCTTGACGGAAGCTGTCCCAGGGCATTTCGAAAGTGCCGGAGCCGTTCCGTGGGCGTGACCGTGGTTCGGTTGGAGGGCTCCTCGCCCTGGGTGGGAAGCCCGTCCGTGAGCAGGTAGACGTTGTCCGGCGGCGGATCCATGGACCGGATCGCGGCGAATGCGTGATGAAGACTGGTTCCGCCCGCGGGCACGATCTCGTCCAGTTTCTCGACGGCGTCGTTCAAGACGTTCGGCGCGCTGGCCTCGAGCCAGCGACCCTCGCTCCCCTCGATCACCGGGGTCGACCGGACGTTGAAGGTGTAGATCTGGAAGTGGCTGTCGGCGGGAAGCCGCGCCGTCAGCCAATCCACGGTGGAAACCGCCTGGAGCCACTTGTCGGAGCGCCGCTTCACCTCATCGGAGAGGTGGCGGATACGCACCACGTTGACAACGGTCCGATCCAACATGCTCGCGGAGGCGTCCAGAAGCAGAAAGATCCTGCGACCGCCGACCTGGAGTCCGGTCAGATACTGCCGATCGCCCTTTCCCCGAAAGCGACGCAGAGCATCGCCCTGATTGTCCCGTCCGTGACTGGCACCCTCGAGGCGCCGGCTCACCTCTTCCAGAGATTCCAGGTCGGCAGCAAGCGCGGCGATGCTCTCGATGTGGGCCCGGGTCTCCTTCTCCGATTCCGCCAGTTCGATCGTCTGCCGGCGAACCCGCTGGACGATGCGCTGGGAGCGGCCCTGGGCCTCGACCCGTTCCCGCTCGACCTCCCGCAGATCGTTTCGAAGCCGTACCAGATGGCGGCGACCCTCCAACACCTCTTGCTCCAGTCGAAACGCCTCCTCGCGAAGGGACTCGGTGTGCTCCTCGACCTCGCGGGTCGTGCCGGTGTTGATGATCATGAAGACCAGGATCACCGCCCCGAAGCCGCATGCGATGACGTCCAGGAAGGCGAGGCCAAAGACGTTCGGAGGGCTTCGCCTCACGTTGTTTCGCGACCGCTGCCCACGGCGCTCACGAAACGGATGGATCCATCGGAGGATCGGAGTTCGCGATCTCGCGCCAATGCACCGAGGGCGGAGGCCCCCGGTTCCAACCCGATGGGTTCGGAGTCGGACGTTGCGCCGAGTGCGTGGGCCAGGCCCGGCACCGCGTAGGCCCGCGCCGACAGATGCAGCGCCGTCGCCTCGTCCGACCCTCGGGCCGCCTTCACCAACGACGCCAGGCGCCGGGTGTAGGGGCTCATGGCCTCGACGAGCTGACTGCGCTGGAGGACGATGCGGCGGGACTTGCTCCCGTCGTTCATCCGAATCGCAACGCGCGTGTCCTGCCTCAGTCTCTCGAGACATCGGGGAAGCAGGTCGTAGAGCTGCTGTTCTGTGCGAGCCCGATACAGGGGATCGAAACGCGTCTGGCGGACGAATTCCTCGGCAATTGACGCCACACAGGCATCCCAGAGCACCGCCAGACCGACCCGAGAGCTCGTATCCACGTTTGTGCGTCTCAGCGTCGGCGTCCTGCACAGGCGCGTGACGACCGCTCGATGGAGTTGGAGATCGACGTGAAGGAGCTTTTGGCCTTCGGCCTTGGGCGTGGTATCCGGAATTCCCGCGACCGCCCCGTCCACCATGCCGACGACGGGGATCGAGATGGACTGGGCGATCCCGAGAAGGAGTCCGAGCTGGGTTCGGCTGAAGCTGCCCGGAACGGCAAAGATCACCGAGTCGCAATCCTCCGATAGCGGGCCCCAGAGATGGGCGAGGTGAGCCCTCGCCAGGTCCGCCTGGCAACGGGCGAGTCGCGAGGGGCGAGGCAAGGGGTCGGAGCCCAGGCGTTCCCAGAACTCGCTGTGGACATGGCGAGGCTGCAGCCGGGCCTTGCGTTGCGCCTCGGTTCCCACCAGCACGCGATCGCCATCCACCAGCGCGTACCCGGGACTCTCTTGCAGAAGGACGCCATCCTTCGCAATCGCTACACCCGCATCATTCAGTTCGATGGCTACGGAGCTCAACGGGCCCCACTCAAGTGACCGATCAAGCGTCGGTCGCAGTAACTCTCACTGTCGTAGACGAGGCGCTCCTGGTGCAGCTGAAGTTGGTGCAAGGCAAACATCAGGAGAATGCTCAACATCAGCGCGATCAACGTGGAATTGAACGCGACGCCGAGACTCTGGGTGACCCCGGCGATGTCACCTGAGACCGCTCGGTGGGCTTGTGCCAATGCCTCTCCGATACCCCGCACGGTTCCGATGAATCCGATCGAGGGTATGGCCCAGGCGATGTAACGAACCATGGAGAGCTCGGACTCGAGCCGCTCCGACTCAGATTCGCAGAGCGTATGCACCGCTGTGGACACGTCCTGAATGTTTCCGGTCGAGCCGAAACGGTGCAGGGCGGTAAAGAGCGCTCGGGGCAGAAGCAGCCGCCGCGCCGCCGCTGGAAGCGCCTCGATGTGGCGAGCGAATTCTCGCGTGTCTTCCGGAAAGATCTTCGTGCCCTCGGACAACGGAACCAGGTCCATCTGCAGGAGCTTCCGTTCGCGGGCGGCCGCTCCTCCCTTGAGAGTCATGATCGCGATCGCCCAGAGCATGAGGACGAAGCAGGCTTCCTGTTCGTAGTCGCGAACCAGTACATAGATCGAGCGGTCGGCAACGAACTCTGCGTCTTCCTGCATTCGAAGAGACTGCTCGCGCAGAATCGCGTCGGCATTGGGTCGCACGACGGTGACGTAGATGGCGTGGACGAACAGAATCGCGACGATCAGCGAGAAGAGCTGAACCACGAACTCGATCGGAACGGGCCTGTGGGTGGGATCTGCCATCACCGCCCTCAGATATCCACCGGAAAGGACACGGAGCTTCCCGCGGGCACGCGTTCCGAAGGATCAAAACGGCCCGCCGGCGGCGTCGCGGATTCGGCGTCGCCTGCGCGGGCAGCTGCGGATTCCCGCGTCCGCGGTGACCCATCGCCAACGGGACGGGATCCGGAAATCGGGGGCGTTTCCGGGGACGACTCGAGGTCCGGGGCCGGAGGGGCGCCGGTTCCGGGCGGTTCGGCGCCGACCGCCACGGCCAGAAAGACGGACCCGAGAACGGCGAGCCCTATGCGCGCGATCGGAATCTTCAAAACGGGGATCATCGGGGGCACCATACCTGTGGGGTTACACACCCAGAATACCTCAAAATCAGTCGTTTCCGACAGATTCGAAGCGGCCAAGTGCTTGATTCTGCAACCGATAGGCAACTCCGGCGGCGCGGAGGGCGCCTCGCGCCGGAGGTCGCCACCGATCGAGTACAATTCGCCTCCCAGAGGCAGACGAGGAGAGGCCGATGGCAGCGACCGCGGCGATTCTCGAGAAATTCAACATCATTCACCCCGACGACTACGTTGCCCACGGGTATCCCCACGACGTCTGGACCTGGATGCGCCGCGAGGAACCGGTCTACTGGTGGGACCGGACCGAAGGTCTCCCCTTCTGGGCGATCACCAAGCACGCCGACATCATCGAGATCTCCATGCAGCCCGAGCGTTTCCTGAACGCTCCTCGCCTGACGATCAGCCACGAACCCGAACGCCAGATGACCGAATTCCCGCCGACCCTGATCCAGATGGATCCACCCAAGCACGGCATCTTTCGAAAGCTGGTCCAGAAACGGTTTACCCCCCGCGCGCTCAGGCAGATCGACAACGACATCGAGCGAATCGGCAAGGAGATCGTCGACGCGATGGTCCAGGAGGGCGACTACGGCGAGTGCGACTTCGTACAGAAAATCTCCGCCCCGCTTCCCATCGCGGTGATCGCATGGCTGCTCGGCGTTCCCCGCGACGACTGGGAGCAGCTCTTCGACTGGACCAATCGGACCATTGGCTCGAGCGACCCGGAGTATCAGGAAGAGGGCAAGACCCCCGAGGAAACCGGGCGCACGGCGATGATCGAGCTCTTCACCTACTTCACCCGGTTGGTGGAAGAAAAGCGCCAGAACCCGGGAGACGACCTCATCACCCACTTCACTCAGGCGGAAGTCGACGGAAAGCCGCTGGAGCTGATGGACGTGTTGGCGTGGTGTCTCATCATCGTCATCGCCGGAAACGAGACGACGCGAAATGGGACAACCGGGGGCATGTTGGCCTTCATTGAAAACCAGGGCGAACTGCGAAAGCTGCAGCGCGAACCCGCACTCCTCTCCTCGGCCGTCGAGGAAGTCGTCCGCTGGTCCACCCCGATCATCCACTTCGCCCGGACGGCTACCGAAGACTACGAGCTCCGAGGAAAGACCATCAAAGCCGGTGAGTCCGTCGCGCTCTTCTATCCCTCGGCCAACCGTGACGAGGAGATTTTCGAGGATCCCTTCGAATTCCGCATCGACCGCCGTCCCAACCGGCATCTGGGCTTCGGCATGGGCGAGCACTTCTGCATGGGAGCCCACCTTGCGCGTCTCGAGCTCAAAGTCGCCTACAAGTACCTGCTTCCCCGGATCCAGGAGATCGAGCTGGCCGGTCCCGTCGAGCGGCTGCGCTCGACGCTCGTCGGCGGTGTGAAGCACCTTCCGATCCGCTACAAGCTGCGCCCGGCCTCTTGAACCGAAGATCCAGAACAGAGCGGAAGATCTAGAACAGAGGAACCCCCGTGATCGCGAAGATTCCCTTCGGAAGCACCGGGCACTCGAGTAGCCGAGCGATTTTCGGCGCGGCGGCCCTGGCGGCCATGAAGCCCGCACGCACCCAGGGCGTGTTCGAGACTCTCCTCGAGTTCGGCGTCAACCACATCGACACCGCCGCCGGCTATGGAGATTCAGAGCTGCGCCTGGCACCGTGGTTGCGCGAGCGCCGAGACGACTTCTTTCTCGCCACCAAGACCGCCGAGCGAACGGGCGCCGGCGCTCGCGCGGGAATCGAGCGTTCCCTCGAACGCCTGGGCGTCGATTCCATCGATCTGATTCAGCTCCACAACCTGGTCGACCCGGCAGACTGGGAGACGGCGATGGGGCCCGGGGGAGCCCTGGAGGCGACCCTCGAGGCGCGCGACCGGGGCCTCGTGCGCTTCATCGGTGTCACCGGTCACGGAACCCGCGCACCGGAGATGCACCTGAAGAGCCTGGCGCGATTCGAATTCGACTCGGTGCTGGTTCCGTGCAACTACACGATGCTTCAGAATCCCGAATACGCCGCCGACTTCGGCAAGCTGCTCGAAACCTGCCGATCGCGGGGCGTCGCCGTCCAGACGATCAAGGCCGTCGCCAGACGCCGTTGGAGCGAGGATTCGGGGCCGCGCTTCAGTTGGTACGAACCGCTGCGGGATCCCGAGGCGATCGCGCGCGCGGTTCATTTCGTTCTGCGTACGCCGGATCTCTTCCTCAATACTTCGAGCGATGGAACCATTCTCAGGAGCGCCCTGGAAGCCGCCCGACTCTTCGAGGCCCATGCTGCGCCCGAGCCGGCCAAACCAGCTGACGAGGCACTGGCCCGGGACGTCGCCCGCCTCGGCATCGAACCGCTCTTTGTGCGCGGGGTTTCGGACACCATCTAGCCATCAGGATCGTGGGACCGCGGGACCGCGATCGGGTCAACCGCCCAGCGGGCCCACCGACGAGACCTCGTAGCGGCGGACCTTCAATTCTTTCACGCCGAGGCTTCCCAGGCTCTTCTGGAACGTGGCCATGTGGGGGCTCTTGAAATGAGCGTCGAGCGCCTCCTGGGATTCCCACTCTTCGAAGAGGTGAAAGAGACCTTCGTCCCCGACATCCGCCGAGATGACATAGTTGAGACAACCCTTCTCCTTGAGGGTCTCCTCGATCATCTCTCGGGCCCCGGCCATGGCGGCGTCGCGGTGGGTGGCATCGATTCGAATGTGCCCGGCGATCACGAACATCGGTTTCTCCTCTTATGGCGCAAGTGAACCCCCATACTACCCGCCGCAGCAGCCCATAGTCACCATTCCGCACCGCGTCCGCTGAACGCTGACACTGAGACCCCCTGGGATCCGCTCGAGAGTGGGCTACGTATTCCTATCGGGAATTGATCTGGTGAGTTGCGGCAGCGGAACATCGGCGGAGACACCCTCCGACGCCGAGTTGCTCCGGAGCCTCGAGGCTCGGGAGTCCGCTGCACTCGAGCGCCTCCACCTGCGGCACGCCCGCTACGCCCTGGGCATCGCTTGGCGAATCCTCGGAAACCGGGAAGAAGCCGAAACGGTGGTGCGAGACGTCTTCGACCGCATCTGGACGAGACAGATCCAATACGACCCCCGGCATGGAAATTTTCCGACCTGGCTCTTCTCGGTTTCCCGGGACAGCGCTCTGGATCGCCTCCGCCTGCTTACGCGTCGGCCCGACGATCACCCGATTGGTGCGGTCCACCACATCACCGCCTGCGCAGATCCGGACGTGGAGGTCGACACGAATATGCGTCGACAGATCCTCGACATCGCCCTGAATCAGCTGCCGAGCCGAGAGCGCCAGGCGATCCAGCTCTCGTTCTATCAGGGGATGACACACAGCGAGATCGCGCGAACGACCGGTGAACCGTGCGGAGTCGTGAAGCATCGGATCGCGAAAGCAGTCGCCAGACTGAGGACGACGCTGGTCGGCCCGGGGGTGGGCGCATGAACGGCCATCGCGTGTTGCTCGAGCTGGCTCCGTCCTACCCATTCGGACCGCTCGACCCCGCCGACAGCGACCGGATCGAAGCGCACCTGAAAGCGGGGTGCAGGGAATGCGAGGCACTCATTCGGAAGGCGAGTGCGGTGGCCGACGAACTCGTCTACGCGGTGGCTCCCGTCGAGCCTTCCGCGCCATTGAGCCCGCGCAGGCTCGACCGCGT
Organism: Myxococcota bacterium; assembly: GCA_036447375.1. Lineage (GTDB taxonomy): Bacteria > Myxococcota_A > UBA9160 > UBA9160 > SMWR01 > JACZXC01. Next base: position 5,740 of record JAZFUU010000174.1, on the reverse strand, counting down.
CGAAGAGAACGGGGAACCCCCAGTGGTGGCGCCACCGCGCGAGGCGCGAATCCCACGCTGGCAGGTATACGCACTGGCGACGAGCCTCGTTCTCGCGCTCCTGCTGGGGATCCGGGGCTTCCATCTCTCGCGGCTGCTCGAAACCGAGCACGCCGCGCAAGTGAAGGTCGAGGCGAAGCTCGGTGCCCTGGTCAGCGCCCGCGATCAGGCGGTGGCCCTTCTCAAGTCCGAGGCTGCGCGGCGCAAGCGCCTCGATCGCGAGCTCACCGATTTGCAGACCCTGATGAACAGCCTCACCGCGAAACAGACGCGTTCGCTGGGCCTCGCCGGTGCCGGCCCCCTACCCGCAGCGTCCGCTCGAGCCTACCTCGACCCCCAGGGCCGTCGGTTGGTTCTGTTCGTCTACGATTTGCCCCCTGCACGGATCGGAAAGAGCTACCAGCTCTGGGTCACGGCGGGAGATCGGACGCTGAGTGCCGGGGTCTTCGGGGTCGATCGCGACGGACGCACCCGCTATGAAACGCGCTTGGAATCCTCTCTGGCAGGCGACGTGACGATCGCAGTGACGATCGAATCGGAAGGCGGCGCGCCCGAGCCGAGCGGCCCCACCGTACTCGTGTCGGCGGAGATGGAACCGAAGTGAGCTCGATGGATCGCCGTCGATGGAGTCCAAGAGGCATGCCATCGCGGTCGGGACCAGCGTCACGAGCGGCCCTGGGCCAGGTCGAGTTCCAGGTCGCCGAGAAATTCTTCCAGCTGAGTCCGCGCCTTCCGACAGCGCTCGCGTAGCTTCGGATCGGCATCGCAGCGCGTCCACAGATCCATCAGCGTCCGGCGCGGGAAGGGCGCAGCGTGGAGGTAGTACTGGATGTAGAGCCGGGTGGCCCGGGTTGCGGTCTCCAGCACGTCGCCCGATTCGGGAGCCGTGCCGTTCGCACCGTAGAGTCTTGCCAGGGCCGGGACCAGATTGAAACGCATCGCCCCTGCAAGATCCGGATCGGCGCGGATTTCCCGCTCCAGACCGCGACGCAGACCCGAGTCGGGAGAATCGGCGGACCAGTGCGCGAACAGCGTGGTACACGAAATAGTCTGCTTCTGCCGGCACGCCTCCCGGACCAGCGCGACTCGGACCTCCTCGGGCAAGCGACCGCCCCGCCGCTCTCGATAACGCACCAGGAACGAGTTTCGCGCGCCCAGGTTGGCGGCATCGAGGCCGGCGGTCCCGTTGAGTCTCCCGGTTCGGCCTGTAAAAAACGCACGCGCCGCGTGGTAACTCAGACGGGGATGAAGCAGCGTGTGCAGCTCGCCGGTCAGCGCGGTGGCGTGGACCACGCCGAAAGGTAGCCACTCGTGAACCAGGAGTTCCGGGAAGCTATCGATGCTGCAACGGCGAAGTCCGGCAGCGATATCCGGCTGCGCAGCGCGACGCTCCAGACGGTCGAGATCGAGTGCGCGATCCGGATCGCGAAAACCGAGCAGCAGCAGGTCGGCTCCCTCTCCGAACCAGACCGAGACATGCTCGAATACGTCGGCGTAGGTGCGAAGCACCATAGCCATGGTCGTGTCGTCCGTCTCGTAGGCATGGAACCACTGCACGTGCACTCCGCCGGGGGAAAGCCGATCGCGCGCAGCTTCGAGGAATTCGCGACTGTAGAGCATCTCGACACCGGCGACCCAGGGATTGCTGGGCTCGGAGGTGATGATGTCGAATTTGCCGTCCATCCTGAGAAGAGTTCGGTAGGCGTCGCCCGAGACGATCGTGACCTTCTCGGCCTTGGAAGCATTCCGGTTCGCGAAATCGAAGAGCGGCGCGGCATCGATTACACTCGATGAGATCTCCGCAACGAGGACTTCGCGGATAGACGAGAGTTCCGCGAGCTCTCCGGCCGTTACTCCTGTGCCGTAGCCGATCACAAACGCTCGCTCGGCCTTCTCCACAAAGAGCGCGGGAAGCAGCGCAAGCATCCCGGTCGTCGAATAATCGGTGGGTGCCGCGCTGTCGGACTTTCCGTTCGTAAAGATGCTCCGATGGATCTGGCCATCGGGGGCCGTGAGCTGCTTGACAGCGATCGATGCGGTCGGGCCGTCTTTGTAGAAGACGATCCGTGTCTTGTCGTGCTGGCTGTAGAAGAGGTCGGCGCCCTCGAACGTGCGTTCCAGGGGGTTGCGCCACCGGAAGAGCCCCATCGACAAGCGCTCCGGAGACCAGGCGGGGAGCAGAGCGATCGCGGCCAGGGAGTTTGCCGCGAGTCCGATCGCCCAGATCGCCGGGTGGGTGCGAACGGTGCGCAGAACGATCAGGGCCGCGGCCAACACCACCGCACCCATCGCCACGCGAAAGATCTGGTGGATATCGAGCCAGAAGAGCAGCGCATACCCGCCGAGAAGCGCGCCGAGCAGTGACCCGATCGTGTTCCAGCTGTAGATCCCGCCGGCCACGTCGCCCAGTTCGCCTACCTGGCGTCGCAGGTCGTGAAAAATCAGGGGCAACGTCGCCCCAGAGAGCACCGCGGCGGGACCGACGATCACGAGCACTGCGGCGAAGGCCGACACATGGTACGGGTAGAAGGCGGCTGCATGATGCTGAAAGAGGCTGCGCAAGACGTGGGCCCAATAGGGCGCCTCATCGGCGCGCAGGTAGAGCAAGGCCAGCAGCCCGACGAGGCCCCACAGGACGACGAGGAGCCCGTGTCGGGGAACCCGTGGCAACGCCGAGACCCCGAAGCTGCCCAGCGCGATGCACAACACGAACACCGCCACCACCATCGAAAACGTGAACTGGGAGGAGCCGAAGGCCATGCCGCCCAGGCGGATCAGTACGGTCTGGACGGTCATCATGGCGAAGCCGATCAGGAGGGCGACGGCGGGCGATATCAGATCGGGTCGGCTCCCCTGGCCGGTTTGCCGGATCTCCGCTGGCTCCGGACTCGCTTGCGGGGAAGCGGGTTCCTGGGGGGGAGGTTGTGGCATGCGCCTGGATGAGTGCCAATCGAGGGCGAAAAAAGCGGCTCCCGCGAGGAGGTTGAGGGTGGCGGCCAGACGCAACACGCCGACCAGGCCCAGCGCGGGGACGAGCCAGAAGCCAGCGGCCAGGGCGCCGCCAAAGGCGCCGAGAGTATTGCAGGCATACACGAAGGCGTGGAAGCGAGTGGCATCGGCGAGGCTGCGGGCCAGGGCCTGGGTGAGCAGGGGAATCGTCGCGCCCATCAGCACCGAGGGCGGACCGATCAGAAGGGCCGAGAGCAGAATGTCTTGGACGAATCCCAGGCCGGGGGACGTGGCGGGCAGGGCCAGGGACAAGGACAGGACCCCCTGAAATAGCCAGGGGAACAACAGGGCCCAGATTCCGATACTGGCCTCGACCCCGCCGTAGATGGCGAGCAGGTGCGGTCGGCGTTGCGACACTCGGCCAAAGCCCGCGTAACCCAGAGCGAGCCCACCCAGGAAGAGGCCCAACACGGCGGCGGTGGATTCGCTGTGGGAACCCAGCAGCGTGGCCAGAATCTTCTGCCAGGCCACCTCGTAGACGAGGCCACTGAAGCCCGTGACCACGGTCAACAGCAGCACCAACCCTCGTGTCATGGTCGGGCGCGCTGAATCGGGCTCACGAGGCGCAGTATACTGGCGAACACACCGGCCGTGGTGCGCGCGGCGCCGGAGTCGAGACCTCGCAAAGCCCGCTGGTCGAGCGATTGCGTGCGGGTGAAGGCAACTTGCGTGAACGGAGCCTTCCCGCGGCTTCGACTAAAGCCCGCGTCCCGCCTGCCGAAGCGACGGACGATGCCGGAAAATCAAAACCTAGGATCCGCTGTACTCATCGAGTCGCTGTATGAGGACGCCAAGAACCTCGGGGCCGACGACTTTCAGGCGCGCCACGGGAATGGCTTCCTGTTGGTGTCGGCACGATCCAACGGTCCCGGCGGCAGCACCAGTACCGTGATGTTGCTGGGAGACGACACAGGCGATCCGAATGGACACACGGCGGACCTCGCCCTGGTGGTCTATCCCCTGCGCGGAAAGCAGGGATCCGCGGATCCCCTGATCACCATGGGACGCCAGGTACAGCACGACGTCGTGATTCCCGACAAAAGCGTGACGCGTTTCCACGCGTTCGCCAAGCTCGGCGAGAACGGGGAATTCCTGCTCCAGGATACGGGGTCGACCAACGGCACGACCGTGAACGGTGCCTCGGTGTCGCCGCGCGGAGCCGGACCGCCGACGCCCCTGAAGCCGGGCGACAACGTTCGGTTGGGTCAGGTGGAGTTCACCTTCACCGACGCCCGGGCCCTCCAAGAATTCGTGCTCAAGATGGGCGGCGGCTGATCCGCGCCGATTCGCCCTCCCGGCAAGGGTCTCAGACGAGACCGGAAGGCGTCAGACGGGAAGGTCCTCGAGGGCCTCGTCCCACGGCGCCTTTTCCGCTTCGAGATGCAACGCAAACTCTTCGGCGGGAATCGGCCTGCTGAACAGGTACCCCTGCAGGTGCTGGCACCCCTCGGTGTAGAGGAACTGCATCTGCTCCCGGGTCTCGATTCCCTCGGCGACCAACTTGCGGCCGAGCCCCGTCGCCATGGTGATCAGCGCACGCGCAATCGTCGCGTCGCCTCGATCCGCCGGAAGGTTGCGAACGAACGCCCGGTCAATCTTGAGTCCATCGACGGGAAGGTTCTTCAGGGCGATCAGAGACGAGTAGCCCGTACCGAAATCGTCGATCGAGATGCGGACTCCGAGCTTGCGAAGGGAGGTGAGCGAAGCGATCGTCAGCCCCCCGGTGTCCAGAATGCAGCTCTCGGTGATCTCGAGGTCGAGCCTCGACGGTGCGAGTCCGGTCTCGCGTAAGATGCGCGCGACGACCTCGGAGAATCCCTTCCGAGCCAGCTGTCGGCTCGAGACGTTGACCCCCACCTCGATACCCTGACTCCAACGCGTGGCCTGCTCGCATGCCGCGCGAAGAATCCATTCACCCATCGGAACGATCAGCCCCGTCTCCTCGGCGAGCGGGATGAAGTCGTTGGGCGGGATCAACCCTCGATCCGGATCCATCCAACGCATCAAGGCCTCGGCGCCTCCGATCTTTCCCGCCGACACATCGATCTGTGGTTGAAAGTAGACACGGAGTTCTTCGTTCTCGATCGCGCGCCGGAGGCGTTTTTCCATCTCGAATCTTTCCATCGTGAGCTTGTTCATGTACTCGGCGTAGTAGTGGTATCGATTGGCACCCTCCGCCTTGACGGTAATCATCGCCACTTCGGCGTTCCGGATCAGATCCTCGGGCTTCTTTCCGTCCCGCGGGAAGACGGCGATGCCGATGCTCGCGGTCACCCAGATCTCTCGCCGCGCGACCTCGTAGGGTTTGGCCAGACTCTCCAGCAGCGTCTGGGCTGCTTTCGCCGGACCATGGTCTCGGGTCACGGAATGGAGCATCACCACGAACTCGTCGCTGCCCACTCGTGCGATGACATCGCTTCTTCGAATGGGGTCCGTCAAGCGGGCGGCGATCTGCTGGAGCAGCTCGTCCCCCGCTGAGCGACCCAGAGACTCATTGACCGACTTGAAACGATCGACGCCGACGAAGAGAAGTGCGAGGGGTTCGCGGTCGCGGACGGCGCGCTCCAGGTTGGAATGGAGCTCGCGGGAAAACTCGGATCGATTCAGCAACAAGGTCAGGCGGTCGTGGGTGGCCAGAAAGTGTTCGGACGCCTGGCTGCGAATCAAGGCCGCCCTGATGCCCTGGCGTTCG
>JAZFUU010000173.1:0-8182 GCA_036447375.1 Myxococcota bacterium | reverse complement strand
TGCCCGCCGCACTTGTTGACGCCGGCGCACTTCACCTTGCCTTCCTCGTGGTGCTCGGCATTCGCTACGAAGCTGGGCCCGGCGGCCAGTAGTCCCAGCGCTGCACTCGCAATCAGAATTCCTCGAAGCTTCATCCTGTCTACCTCGATTCCGGTGTTCGCAATCGACACACCCCGTCGTTTCCGGGTTGCGTCGCTACACCCTGGGGGGCCTACTCTAACACCCGGACGATTCCCGGGGTGTCTCGACGGCTCGATCCTTGGATGCCCCGAGGCGCGAAGGGTTTTTCACGGGCCGGGCGCCGGGCGGAGGTCGATTCCGTAGGCGGGGACGCCGGGCTCGCCATCCGGGCCCAGGCTGTGAACGCGCAGGGTGATTCGGCCGCTCTTCAGGACGTCGATCAGCATGAATCCGTGCTCTCCCTGGGCGAAAAGGGTCCCCGGGGAAGCGGCGACGGGGCCCCTCTTGGATCCGGATCCCGAGACCAGCTGATAGTCGGAGTAGCGTCCGCGCAATACCTGAAGAGTGTGCTCGTGCCCGGCGGCATACACGAGCGGCGGCGCGTCCCACAGGGCTCCTTCAATGCTCGCGACGAAATGTTGGTACCGCTTCGCAGACGTGTCATGGTGGGTGAGCCCGTGCTGGCGGGCGAGCACATAGAACGAACACAGAATCGGAAGGGGGAGCTTCCCGCCGCACAGCAGGTGCTCGTGCCAGGGGAAGTAGCCGCCGTGCTCGCCCCGGGTTTCGAGAGGATGATGAGCGACGACGATGCGCGGATCGCAGCGAGAGGGGTCCTTGCAGCGAAGTTCCGCGGCCAGAATGTCGAGCACCTCCCGCTCGCTGGCGCCCGCACAACCCTGCTCCCGCGCCCAGATGCTTCGCTGTGTCTCCGGCTGCATCCACCACTCGGAGTCGAGCACGATGAGTTTGAGACCGTCGAGTTGACGAATCGCGGGGCCCGCGCAGCCGGCGCGCGGAAGCATCTTCGCCGGAGCCGTGCGTTCGGAGTTCTCGAGGTAGCGGCCCATCGTCTCGAGGGTCGCCACCGCTTCCGAAAACGGCGCCTGCCGGGCCGCGTCGTCCCAGTCGTGATTGCCGGGGATGAAGATCACCTCCCGGGCCCCGCGTCCCGAGTGTGCCTGGGCGTTCAGGACCCGCGCCGCATGGGGCTTGTTGGCCTTCAGCCCGCGGCCGTGGGGATAGATGTTGTCGCCGAGGAATACCAGCGCGGTTCGCTGGCCCAGCTTCGGGTCGCTCGCGATCAGATCGCCGATCGCCGTCAGGGTTCTTCGGCCTCCTTCGAGCAGGCCCGCATCGCCCACGAGAATCAGGCGCTGGCGAATCTCTGGGTTCGAGACCGCCGGGTCGAGCCGGGATGGGCCCCGAGGCACGATCGGCGCGTGGGCACACGAAACCCCGAGAGCGAGACAGAGCGCGATTGCCGCCTGGGCCCAGACAAGGGGGCCGGAGACCGACTCGAATCGGCGGGTGGATGACGGACACTCGAATCTCACGCTTCCCCTCCCACGCATCGGCCGGGTCATGATGCCCCGGCACCTACCCTCCCCTCAATGGGCGCGGGCGATCTACCGCTGAAGGGGGGAACGGGATCGAATCGGATCGGGAGCGGCGCGCCAATGGGGCAGAGTGAGGAGCGGTGGCACCGCGCGGCACTCGTAGGGGAGATTGCCGCAGGTCGGGCCATGCGCGTCGACATCGGCGAGCGCGCATTCGCCGTGGGTCGAGTGGCGGACCGATTCTTCGCGGTGGACAATGCCTGTCCCCATGCGGGCTGGAGCCTCGAGTACGGAAGTCTCGAGGGCAAGCGATTGGTTTGCTCGCTCCACCAGTGGGGGTTCGACGTATTCACCGGGAAATGCCTGCTCTCGAGTGTCGAGCTGGGCACCTATCCCGTGCGCGTCGAGGCCGGCGTACTCGAAATCTATTTCTGATCGGCGACTGATCGAGAGCGACGCGCGGAGCGGCGATTGCGTGTAGGATGCGGCCATGCCTCCCATTGTGCTGGGAGCCAGCGCCGCTCAGCTTCGGATCGCGCGAGCAAGGGTCTGGCTCTCTGAACGTGACGCTGGCGAACCCGTGCTCATCGTCGCGGCGACCACCGAGGCCGCGAGTGATCTTCTCCGCAACGTGGCCTTCGAGCAGGGTGCTTGCTTCGGCTGGCATCGCGTCACCCTGGGTGGGCTGGCGGCCGCACTGGCGACGCCCGCCCTCGGTCGACAGAATCTAGTTCCCGTAGGGCCTCTGCCAGCGGAGGCGGTTGCGGCGCGGGTTGTTTTCGCCATGGCGCGCGCCGGGGAGCTTGGGCGCTATGCCGCTGTTGGGGAAGGACCCGGCTTCTCCCGGGCGGTGGCCCGGGCGCTCGCAGAGCTGCGCCTGGCCCGCGTCGATGCGACCCAACTCCGGGAGGCTCCCGCGGAGTTACGGGCGCTGTTCGATGCGTACGAGACCGAGCTCAGTCGAGCGGGACTGGCCGACCGGGCGCGGGTTTTCGCTCTCGCTGCTGAGGCCGCACGCGACCCGGAGTCGCGGGATCCGTTGATCGGACTGCCCACCCTGCTGCTCGACGTTCCGATCGAAAACTCAGCGGAGCGAACCCTGGTGGAAGCCGTCGCGCGGCGTTCTCCCGATCTGTTGATCACCGTGCCCGCCGGCGACACGGCCACCCGGACCCAGTTGAAGGTGATCTCCGGCTTGACATTCGAGTCCGTCGACATGGAGGGCGGCTCTCTCGAAAATCTCCAGCGCCACGTTTTCGAGGAAGCGGCGCCGGAGGAGCGGCCTCTCGATCAAAGTGTTCTGGTGTTGTCGGCCCCCGGTGAGAATCGCGAGTGTGTGGAGATCGCGCGGCGGATCCTACGACTGGCGCGCGACGGGGTCGCGTTCGACCGCATGGCCATCCTGTTGCGGTCGCCCGAGGAGTACCGCCCGCACCTCGAGGCGGCACTCGGTCGCGCGGAGATTCCCGCTTACTTCGCCCGGGGTGTCGTGCGTCCAGATCCGGCCGGCCGCGCATTCGCAGCGCTGCTCGCTTGCGCGGCGGATGGGCTCTCGGCCCACGCCTTTGCGGAGTATCTCTCCCAGGGCGAAGTGCCCGACGCCGATGCCGAAGGCGGACCGCCGCCGGCCGCGCCCCCCGCCGACCGCTACGTGGCGCCGGACGAGGAGCTCGTGCCGCGAGTCATCGCCGAGGCGCTGGTGCAGGCTTCCCATCCACTCGACGACGACCCGCAGACCGAGGATCCCGACGCGGCCCCGGTGACAGCCGGCACGCTTCGGGCTCCACGTCGCTGGGAAGGCCTGCTCGTCGACGCGGCCGTCATCGGCGGCCGCGATCGCTGGGCGCGTCGCCTCGATGGACTCGCGTGCGGGCTGCGCCTCGACCTCGATGAGATCGAGGACCCCGACGACCCGACCGCGGAACGCCTGAAACGCGATCTGGCACACCTCTCGAGCCTGCGCGCCTTTGCGTTGCCGCTGCTCGACGTGTTGGCCGCGCTTCCCGAGCGGGCCAGCTGGGGCGAGTGGCTCGACGCGCTTTCGGCACTGGCCACCCGGGCCCTGCGGCGTCCCGCCCGGGTTCTGGCAACTCTGTCCGAGCTGGCGCCGATGGATGAGATCGGCCCCGTGGATCTCTCGGAAGTGCGGCTCGTGTTGTCGCGACGTCTGCTCGAGCTGGCGGTCCCTTCCCAGGGAACTCGCTACGGCAAGGTCTTCGTCGCGCCGACCCAGGCCGTCCGGGGCCTGGCCTTCGATGCGGTCTTCGTTCCCGGGTTGGCCGAGAAGCTCTTCCCGCGACAGATCGCCGAGGAGCCGATTCTCCTCGATCGGCTCCGGGAGACTCTCGACTGCGGACTCGAAGTCAACGCGGATCGAGTGGCGCGCGAACGACTGGCCCTGCGACTGGCCGTGGGCGCCGCCAGCCGCCGGATCGTACTCACCTATCCGCGTCTCGATCTGGAGAAGTCGCGGCCCCGGGTTCCCTCGTTCTACGCACTCGAGGCCTTGCGCGCCGCCGAGGGGAAGCTGCCCGGCTTCGACGAACTCGGTGCGCGCGCCGAGACGGCCGCCGATGCGCGGGTTGGCTGGCCCGCGCCCGAGCGCCCGGAAGATGCGATCGACAATGCCGAGCACGATCTGGCCCTTCTCGCGCGGTTGCTGAAGCTGGGTTCGGACGCAGGTGCGGGGACCGCGCGATATCTCCTCACTGCGAACCCCCATCTCGGACGTGCGCTGCGCTTCCGGGCGCGGCGCTGGCTGCCGGCGTGGACGTCGGCGGACGGCTTGGTCGAGACGGCGCGGATGAAGCTAAGCGACGGGGCACGCGTGGCGCTCGGCGAGCATCAGCTCGATACCCGCAGCTTTTCGCCGACCGCACTTCAGCACTACGCGACCTGCCCCTACAAGTTCTTTCTCAATACGATAATGCGGCTCGCGCCCCGGGATGAGCCCCAGGCCATCGACGAATTGAACCCACTTCAGCGCGGATCCCTGGTGCACGACGTGCAGTTCGAACTCTTCGGACAGCTCGAGAAGAACGGCCTGCTTCCGGTGACGGCAGCGAACCTCGAGACGGCTCGCGAGATTCTCGACGCCACCGTCGATGAGGTGGCCGCCCGCTATCGCGACGATCTCGCCCCTGCCATCGAACGTGTCTGGGAGGACGGCGTCTCCGGCGTCCGCGCCGACCTGCGCGAGTGGCTGCGTCGCACGAGCGTAGACGAGTCGGGCTTCGTGCCCTGGCGTTTCGAGCTCTCCTTCGGTCTCACCCATCGTCGCGGTCGCGACGCGCGTTCGGTGAGCGATCCGGTGCCCCTGGACTGCGGGATCCAGCTGCGCGGCTCGATCGACCTGGTCGAAGGCCGTGACGATCGGCTGCGGGCGACCGACCACAAGACGGGGAAGAATCGCGTCTCGGCGAAGACGATCATCGGCGGCGGCGGATCGCTCCAGCCCGTCCTGTACGCCCTCGCCGCCGAGAAATTGTTTCTGAACGCCAAGGTCGAGGGCGGGCGCCTCTATTTCTGTACCTCCACCGGCGGTTTTTCGATCCTCGACGTTCCCCTGAATGAAGCTGCCCGGCGCAGTGCGGCCACTCTGGCCGGGGTTGTCGACACGGCACTCTCGGTGCCCTTCCTGCCGGCGGCCCCATCCAAGGGGGCCTGTCGCTGGTGCGACTACCGCGTGGTGTGCGGCCCCTACGAGGAGGTGCGAACGGCGCGCAAGCCACGCTCCGAGATCGCACCGCTGGAGATGTTGAGGGATCTTCCATGACGGAATCGATCCAAACACTCCGCGCACAGCCCGACGCCGAAGCCCGCCGCCGCATTCGCGAGGAACTGGATTCCACGTTCTTCGTCGAGGCGGCGGCCGGAACCGGCAAGACGAGCGCCCTGGTTTCGCGGATCGTCTCGCTGGTGCGGTCGGGAAAGGGAGAACTCGATCGCGTCGTAGCCGTCACCTTTACCGAGAAGGCCGCCGGAGAGATGAAGCTCCGGTTGCGCACCGAGATCGAGCGCGCCCGGGCAGAGGAGGGGATCGGACTCAAGCAGCGGGATCGGCTGGAAACGGCGCTCTCACAGCTCGAGCTCGCCCGCATTGGCACGATCCACGGGTTCTGCGCGGATCTACTCCGGGAGAGACCCGTCGAGGCGGGCGTCGATCCACTCTTTGAAGTCGCGCCCGAGGACGAGTCGCAACGGACCCTGGATCGCGCTTTCGAAACCTGGTTCCAGCGAATCCTGGCGGATCCACCGGAGGGGATTCGTCGGGTGCTGCGGCGCCAGCCGCGGGGGTTCGGAGCCCAGGGGCCCCGTGATTCCCTGCGCCAGGCCGCTGGCTCGTTGGTAGAGCACCGCGATTTCGAGGCGCCCTGGAAGCGCGAACCCTTCGATCGCAACGACGCCATCGACCGCATGATGGAGCAACTCGCCGAACTCGGAAGTCTGGCGGCGCGCGCGGATTCGTCGCGAGACTACCTGGCACGGAACCTGGAAGAGGTGCGGAATTTCATCGAGGAGAATGCCCAGCTCGAGTCGGTTCGCGGGCGCAGCCACGACGGGCTCGAGGCCGAACTGCGCGAGCTCGTGAAATCGCGCCGGATCCACTGGCACTGGCGGGGGTCTCCGCGCCGCGCCTACGCGGTGGATCTGCCCCGCAACGAGGTGATCGAGCGGCGCGACTCCGTCAAGGCCGACCTGGACCGTTTGCTGGAGGCCTGTGATGCCGACCTCGCCCCGTTGCTCCAGCGCGAGTTGCGTCCGGTGATCGAGGCCTACGAGCAGCGAAAGCAACGCGCGGGGCAGCTCGATTTCCTCGATCTCCTGGTTCGAGCGCGCGACCTGATTCGGAATGAACCCGGCGTACGCCGGGAGCTACAGGAGCGGTTCACGCACTTCTTTGTCGACGAATTTCAGGACACCGACCCCCTTCAGGCCGAGATCATCCTGCTCCTCGCCTCCGCCGACGCCGACGAGACCGACTGGCGCCGCGTGACGCCCGTTCCGGGCAAGCTGTTCCTGGTCGGTGACCCCAAGCAGTCGATCTACCGATTTCGCCGCGCGGACGTGGCGATTTACGAGGGCACGAAGCGCCAGCTCACGGAGCGGGGTGCCGAAATCGTGCGTTTGACCACGAGCTTCCGGGCCTTGCCCTCGTTGCAAAAAGCCGTGAACGCGGCCTTCGAACCGATCATGCGCGGAAGCGACGACGGCAGCCAGGCGAATTACGTGGCTCTGCAGCCCTGGCGCGAGGAGGTCGCAGAGCGCCCGTCGTTGGTGGCACTTCCAGTTCCGCGGCCCTATGGCGACTACGGCAGTGTGGTCCGCTGGCGGGTCGCCGATTCCTACCCCGACGCCGTTGGCGCCTACGTCGACTGGCTGGTCCGCGAGAGCGGCTGGACTGTGGTCGAGCCCGGCCAGGAGACGCCGGTGCCGATCCAACCCCGGCACATCTGCCTGCTCTTCCGTCGCTTCAAGAGTTTTCAGGACGATGTGACACGCCCCTACGTTCGCGCTCTGGAAGCCCGGCAGGTGCCTCACGTGCTGGTGGGCGGCCGATCCTTTCACGATCGCGAAGAAGTGCTCGCCATCCGCAATGCGCTGTGCGCGATCGAATGGCCCGACGACAGACTCCGGGTCTTCGCGGTGTTGCGCGGCCCTCTATTCGCATTGGGTGACGATGTGTTGCTGGCGTTTCGCCGCCGGGTGGGAGACTTCCATCCCATGCGCCGACTCGCGATGGACGACCTCGATCCGTCGGATCGCGAAGTGGGCGACGCGCTGGCGCTGTTGGCGCGGCTGCACGCCGAACGAAATCGACGGCCCATTGCCGAAACGATCGAGCGGCTGCTCGAAGCGGTTCGCGCCCACGCGGGAATCGCGATCTGGCCGACGGGAGAGCAGGCCCTGGCGAATTGTCTCCGCATGGTCGACCTGGCCCGACGCTTCGAACGGCGGGGGGCCTCTTCCTTCCGAGCCTTCGTCGAGCGGATGGAAGCCGAGGCCGAACGCGGCGATGCCGAGGACGCGCCGGTTGTCGAAGAGGGGACCGAAGGTGTGCGCATCACGACGGTACACCGCGCCAAGGGGCTCGAGTTTCCCGTCGTGGTGCTGGCGGATCCCACCTGCAATGCCACCCGCGAAATGCCCAGTCGCCACGTCGATCCGATTCGCGGGCTCTGGGCCGAGTCGCTGTGCGGCTGTGCACCGCGCGATCTCCTGGATGCAGCCGATGAAGAGCGGCGCCGCGACGCGGCCGAATCTGTGCGCTTGGCCTACGTGGCGGCCACCCGCGCGCGGGATCTGCTGGTGGTTCCGGTCGTGGGCGACGAAGAACTGGAGGGTTGGGTCGATGTGCTCAACCCCGTTGTGTATCCGGAGTCGGCGGGCCGACGCGACGCTGCGTCGGCGCCGGGCTGCCCCACGTTCGCGCAGGACAGCGTTCTGGAGCGCCCCCAATCTGCCAGCCGAGGAGCCGGTGCTTCGGTTGCGCCGGGACTCCACGGGCCCCGAGCGGGTGGGCACCGGGTCGTGTGGTGGGACCCGCGGGCCCTGGATCTGGATCGGGCCGAGGAGGTCGGACTTCGTCAGCAGCGGATTCTGGAGGCCGATACCGGGGATGTGCGCAGCCAAGAGGGCATCCGCGACCACGATCGCTGGCA
>JAZFUU010000172.1:0-3165 GCA_036447375.1 Myxococcota bacterium | reverse complement strand
CGGGACGCTAGCAGGCCGGCCCGGGGGGCTCCTCCAACGCCTCGACGGGGTGCAGTATTTGTCGAATCCACGCTGGGGGCCGAGGCCAGGGCCTGCCCTCACGAATCGCTCCGGGGCGTGAAGCGGCCAGCCGATACATCGCTAGAGCCCACTGGGCTCGGGGGAGCCTGACTTGTCTTCGGTAAAATGCCCGAACTGCAGCACGAAGGTGCATGAACAGCAGAAGTCGTGCCCTCACTGCGGGCGGCGACTTCCGGGCAAGCGCGCCAAGGCGAAGTCGAGCCCCTCGCCGGATCCGGGGGCTTCGGGAAGCCTGCCTCCGAGTTCGAAATCGACAACGGTGGAGATTGAGGAGCCGGAGATCGAGCTGAACGTCCCCGTCGATCCCGAGCCCGTTGCACAAGAGCCCGTCCAGGAGATCGAGCCCGCTGAATCCCGTCTTCCGTCACCCGCAGAGATTCGCGCACTCATCGCCGAAGATCTGGGAGTGATCGAGTCGGGGCTGGAAATCTATACGGACAAAAAGGGAAAGCCGGTGGGGGTGTCGTATCCCACGCAGGTGGGAGAAATCGACATCCTGGCCTGCGACGCGCAGGGTGCACTCGTGGTGATCCTTGTCGCGGATCTCGGCGACGAGGCGGATCTGGCCACGGGCGTATTGCAGCGAATGGGCTGGGCCAAGAAGCACCTCGACCCCGGGAAGAACCCGGTGCGCGGACTGATCCTCGTCGAGTCCGTCCCCGACAGTCTTCTCTACGCGGCTTCGGCACTGCCCGCGTCCGTTGGGATCCGGACCTATCGCATGGCGCTCTGCTTCGACGTGGTAGAAGCCTGAGGCCCGTGAGCCCTCAGTTTTCGGCTGCCGCCGGACGCACGAAACCCACGATCGGGCAGTCTTCGCCTCCTGCGACGATGCGGTAGGGAAGCTTTCCGCTGTAGCGAAACTCCATTGTGCCGACGCCGCTCTCGATCGGTCTTCGGCAATCTTCGATGTCGGGAAGCAGGGCGATGGTGTCATGGACATCGGTCCAGCCGATCAGCGACGCCAGAACGAATCGCCCGCGGAGATAGGCGAGTTCGCCATCTCGGTGGACGACCTTGAAGGTGACGGGTGCGCGGGGGACCGGGCTCTGGGTTCGCTGTCGGGAGCTCCGGTCGCGCCATTCCCGCAGCGACGCGATTCCAACGGGTTCGCAGTGCGCGCCGGAATCGCCCTTTACCTCACCGAACGGTCCCCGCTTGATGTAGACGACCTCGGAATCCCTGCGAAGGATTTCGCGGCAGATGTCGTTGTCGGGAAAGAAGAAGCGAAGGGAGTCCGGACTGAGACTCACGTCGAGGTAGTGCCAGCGTTTCTGCAACGAGGTTATCCGGACGGTACGCTCCTGGGCGAACGCCGCCGGCGCAGCTGCCACCAGCGCGATGACCCCGACGATGGCGATGGCGATGGCCACGGGGTCTGGTCGGTTCCCGAAAAGTTTCGCGCGAAAGTCCCGCATGCCGCTTCGAGGATAGCGCCCCCGCTGGCGCCACTATACCGTCTTGTCTTCATGGGTGAATTCGTCGCCGTGATCGAATCCTCGGCATGAGTCGCGCGAAGTCGCGCGCTCTGCAGGCCACACTCTTCGCCGTTGGCGCCCTTCTATTGCTTTCCGTGTACGGGCAGGCCTCGTCGGTGCCCCGCGGAGTCGACCTGATGCGCCACGGCAGCGGAATTTACGACATGGATGTGGCGCGGGTGGTTGCGGATCTCACCACCCGTCTGCCGGCCTACCGACCGTCGGTCCATCCGTTGCAGAAGCTCTTCGTCGCGCCTGTGGGCCAATGGGTCAACACGCGATTCTTCGCGGGCCGCGATCGTCTGGCGTCGGCGAAAATTCTGGTGGCGGGATTCGTGACCCTCAACGCTCTCTGTGTCGGGTGGCTGGCATTCGCGCTGTCGCGGCGCTCGCGGATCGCCGGTGTCGCCGCGTCGGCGGTGTGTGGTGTCTCGTTTTCATCGATTCTTGCCGCGAGTATCCCCGAGAGCGCAGCGGTTTCGTGCCTGGGTTCGGTGGTTCCGTTGATTCTCCTGGAGGCGCGCAGCGGTCGCCGGCTCGGCTGGGGCGAGGCGATCGCGTGGGGACTGGTCGGAGTCTTCTGCTTCGCCATTACGATCACCCAGATCGTCTTCTGGGTGATCGCGCTGGCGGTGCGCTGTTGGCTGCTGTGGCGATCGGCGGGAGGGGCGGTCGATGCCGGGCCCCTCGCGATTCGGCTGGCCCTCGCTCTCGGCCTCGCCGCCTCGCTTGCTTGGGCGGGCACGCGCCTCCAGTCGCGCTTGTACCCGGGAACCGAACCCTTTACGGCGGCGGCCCCTTTCGAATCCGCGCGTGGATACTTCCGCGTGGCCGAGCTGCGCGATGCTCCGCTTCGTCACACGGGGCTCCTGGCAGGCCACTTCGTCCTGTATTCCTTCGTGGCTCCGCGCCCCGCCTATTCCGACTTTCTGATGCGCGACTTCGGCCACGACTACTGGTCGCTGTCCATCGAGAACTCCGATTGGGAGCACTGGACCCCCGCGCCCCGCGCTCTCGCCGCCCTGCTGGTGATGGGGATGCTCGTGGCGGGCGCCGTTCGTGGGCGCGTGGACGTTCATTTCCTGGCCCCCGGCCTGGGCATCGCCAGCCAGTTCGCGCTGCACCTCGTGTATGGCCGCGAATACATCCTGTATTCGCCGAACTGGCATGGAGTGCTCGTCGCTGTGTTCACGGCTGCCGCCTGGAACGGCTGGGGACAGCGGCGGAATCTGTTCATCGCTGTGGCGGCCGTCGTTTGCACGGCGATGCTTTTGAACAACCTCGCCGTGATGGACGCTGTCTACCGCGAGTTCGGCGCTGGCCTCGAGGCGATTCGGCGCGACGCCACCGGAAACCTCCTGCCGGGAATCGATTGATGGCGAACGGGTAGAAAGGAATCTAGCCCGCCGCGTCGGCCGAGGTGCAGGCTTCGTCCCAGGCGAGACCGTCGCGAATTTTTCTGCGATAGCCCATGAGCAGACGCGCCCGCCCGAAGGCAAGGGCACCGGTGAGGCGTCCCTTGCGTCCGAACAGCGCGACGAAGCGGCGCTCTTCCAGGGAACCGTGGGCGATGTGAATCTCGTCGTCGGGTTTCATGAGGCCTGCG
>JAZFUU010000171.1:0-5553 GCA_036447375.1 Myxococcota bacterium | reverse complement strand
CCACCCTGACCATGGGGTTCTTCGTGGTCCGTGAGGCCTCCCGTGCGAAGCACGACGCGCTGCTGCAGCGCGGTGCCGAATTCGCGGCGATCGTCGCAGACCGGAGCCGCGAGGCGATCTACTTGGGCGACCACGAGCAGCTGCGATCCTCGTTGGCCGGGCTCGCGGCAGCTCCTGTCGTCGCCTACGCGCGGATTTTGGGCCCGGACCGCGAGCTCCTCGCGTCCCGCACGATGCGCGACGGCATCGTCCTTCCCGAACCTCAGCGTCCCGACCCGAAAGCCGCCGTTGGGCCCCGCTATGCGCAATTTTTCGACCGCGGGCGCGGCCTCCGCTATGTCGACGTCCTGGTGCCCGTTCGCGCTCAATCGAACCACGGCAACAGTGAACTGATCGACGGGCTTCCCCCGGGCACCCAGCTGCCTCGGATCCTGGGCTTCGTGCAGGTCGGCCTGGGCACACAGCGGCTCGACCAGGAGATCGCCGTGCTGGAGCAAGCCGCCATGGTCATCGGCGGTCTTCTCGCGGCAGCCCTCGGGATTCTCGCATCGATCGTTTCGGAGCGCTTCACCCGTTCCATTCGCCCTCTCGCTACACCTACTCCCGATATCCCGGAAGAGAACCCAGAGCGGGAGCTCGACGTCGCCGAGCTGAGCGCGGCTCCTGGGGTCGTCCGGAATCCGGCGCGCCAGAACCCACATCCCTCGGTTCCGCGGATGCCCGGCACGGGCGTCGACCCGACGACGCTGCGCCGGCTGACCTCCGGCCGACGAGGCGACAGCTCCGAATTCCTCGCCCGCGTCGTGAATACGTACCTGGCCTCGTCCGAGAAGCTCATGGCTTCGATCCGCGACGGTGTGGCGGCCGGTGATCGGAAGGTTTTTTCCGCTGCCGCCCATACCCTCAAGTCGAGTAGCGCTCAGGTGGGCGCACACGGGCTGTCGAGCCTGTGCAAGGAGCTCGAGGCGCTGGGTCGCGGCGGCTCGTGCGAGGGCGCTGGTGAGCTCGCGAATCGGGTGTCCGAGGAACTCGCGTCCGTGCAGGAAGCCCTCGCGGCGGAGAGCTTCGGGGCGGGGGTCGACTAGTTCGCTGGTTCACGCCTTTCGCGCATTCTCGTCGCTCTGTCGCGCAGATTCCATCAGCAGAGCGGTGGTGGACGTGGCGACTACGTCGTCCCGATCCACCGACCCGAAATTGAATTCGAACGCGCCGTCGGGCCACTCGAGCAGGCCGAGCAGGGCCTCGGTCGCCGACGGACCCGCCGGCTCCATCTCTACGTCCACGATGCTGCCCTCCCGGACGAAAAGGGAGGCCGTCTTCGAACCCTGCTCGAGGCGGAGCACCCCCGAGGCCCGCTCCAGCTCGAAGAATCCCAGCAGACTCGGTAGGCCCACCTCGGACAGGGTTCCCGACAGATGGACACCCCTCCTCTCGCGGCCTTGGCGTTTCGTCTTCGAGCCGCTCCTCCGGTCGGGTCCGTTGTGTCGGGTTTTCGCGCGGCGGACGCTCACGGGATCGGCAACGCGCGAGTTCTCCGCGCCGCTGTCGAAGCGGACCTCGATGCGGTAGCGCTCGTCGTCTCCAGCGCCTGTGTGAGGACGGCTATTTACGGCGCGCCCGACGAGTCGCACGGCGTCGGGCGAAGAGGGCATTTCGATCTCGACCCAGACCCGGGTTCCCGCCTCGACAGGACGGTTGGTGCCGATGACCATCCGCGAGGCGCTCAGCGTGCCCTCGCTTGCCGGTGGCGCTTCTTCGACGAGTTCGGGGGGGTTGGCTGGGACTGCGTGATCCGCGGACACCGAGGGCACCGCCGAAACCGGGCACTTCATCGCCTCGCACAGGAAGTCTTCGAGTTCCTGGGGCTGATGAGGGAGGAACTCGAAGGCGGTGGCCTCGATCACGCGACCCAGCTCCGGGTCGTCGCATTCGGACACGCGAACCACGTGCGCCATGATCTCGATCGAAGTACCGAGATCGGCACTGACGATGCGCAGCATCCGCACCGCGCCGGGCTGACCGGCGTTGCGAGGCGTCCGCAGGAGCATTCCGTTGGCGCTGATGTCGCAATGCTCGAGCTCCGGCTCTCCGTCGACGTCCGGAATGCCGACCCACACATTCGTTTCGAAACGCGGTTCGCGCCGGCGCTCCGCCATGAGTTCCCTCGCCTAGTTTGCCTATTCGCCTGGGCCCGAGAAGGACAGGAGATCTTCCAGCGTCTCCTCCATGTCGACGAGGCTCCGCCTCATGCGAGCGTGCCGGTACTCTTCGGCTCGCTGCGCAAGCGATGTGAGGGCCTTCCGGAGCCCGGAGAAGCGGTTCTGCGCGGACAAAAACTCCAGGATCCCGGCGGGGAAGCGGTCCCGAACCGGATCGTCTTCCAGGGAGAGGACGGCCTCGAAGCTCCCCGGGTCGCCCTGTCTCCCGCTGCGGCCGTAGAGCTGGCGATCGATTCGGCGGGCCTCGCCCCGCTGTGTCGCAATGACATGAAGGCCCCCGCGCTCCGCTACACCGTCTGCGAGACGGATGTCGGTGCCCCGACCCGCCATGTTCGTGGCGACCGTGACCCGCCGGAGCCGACCGGCCTCGGCCACGATCGCCGCTTCGTGCGCGTCCTGGCGCGCATTGAGCACCCGGTGCGGAAGTCCGTGCTCTTCGAGCAGCCCACTCAGATGCTCGGATGCAGCCACCGAACTCGTACCCACGAGCACGGGACGCCCCCGCTGCCGCGCCTCGCGGACGCTCTCGACGACCGCATTCCACTTCTGCTCCTGCGTGGCGAAGACGCGCGTCCCGCGGTCGTTTCTCCGGGAGGGAAGGCGCGTGGGGACCACGAAGGTCCGCAGGTGGTAGACCCGCCAGAGCTCGGAGGCTACCTCCCGGGCGGTTCCTGTCCCCCCCGCCAGCCGCAGGTAGCGTCGAAAAAACGTCTGATAGCTGATGCGCGCCTGGGTCTCCCGCTCGGGCGTCGGCGGCACGCCTTCCTTGACCTCGATCAGCTGATGCAGTCCGAGTTCCCAGGCGCGGTCCGGCATCGCGCGTCCCGTCGGCTGATCGATGATCTCCACCTTCTCGCCGCGAACGATGTAGTGCCGTTCGCGCTCGAACAAGTGCAGGGCAGAGAGCGCGTTACCGATCCACTCCTCGCGGCGTTGCGGTCCTGAGAAGATTCCCGCGAGCGGTCGGGCCATGGTCTCCAGCCGCCCCTTGCCGCGCCGCGTCAGCTCGACGTCTCCTCGAGCTTTGTTCAGGCGAAAGTCAGAGCCCTCCTCGAGTGCCTTCGCCAGTCGGATGGCGTTGTGGCAGGTCTCGCTCCAGTCGCCCGAGCCCGCCTGACCGGAGAGGACCAGCGGAGTGCGAGCCTCGTCGATCAGGGCACTGTCGGCCTCATCCACGATCGCGAAGCACAGGCCGCGCAAGAGCAGGCTTTCGGAGAGGGGCGGCTCCCCGGCCGTCTCGTGCGCCCGGAGTGTGAGCCGACCCCTTCGGCCGCGGCGTTGAAGACTGTCGCGGAGGTAGTCAAAAGCAATCGACGAACTGGTGGCATAGGTGATGTCGCATGCGTAGGCCGCTCGGCGGTCCGCCGGGTCGCGCAAAGCGTCCGTCACCGCCGCCACCGACAGGCCGAGTCTTTCGTACAGGGGACGCATGGCTTCCGCGTCGCGCTCGACCAGGTAGTCGTTGGCCGAGATCAGGTGAACCGGGATCCCCGCGAGCGCTGCCGTGGCCGCGGGCAGGGTCAGCGAGAGCGTCTTTCCCTCGCCCGTCTCCATCTCGGCGAGCATCCCGCCGAGCATCGCCCAGCCGGCCATCAGCTGTACGTCGTAAGGGTCCATGCCGAGAACCCTGCGTGTCGCCTCGCACACGAGTGCGAAGGCGCGAGGTACGAGCACTTCGGTGAGGCCCTTGCGCAGGAGGCTCCCGCGCAAATTTTCCACGAGCCGCGAAAGCTCGTCGTCGCTCGCGATCGCGGGTGCGTGGCGCACCGTGCGCACCAGGCGTTCGGCCCGACGCTCGAGCGGCCGCTGAAGAGAGAGCGCACCACGCAGGCCATGGGCCGTGCGGTCCAGCCAGTCTTCGCGCTGCGGCGTGCGCTCCGGATACAGCCCGCGCGCGATACCCGGCCGAGGCGATTCGTTAGACACCCAACCGCCTCAGGAGCAGACGCCGCAACGCCCGCCCGACTTGCGCAGACAGCGGCTCCGAGCCGTGGTGGAGGAGGACATGGACCCGGCCCCCGATCTCGGTGAATGGGATCTCCTGTGCGAACGACACCTCGATCTGAAAGAAGGGCTCGAGGGTGCGCAGGCCTTCGGGATCGGAGGGGTCGACCGGAATGCGGCCCCCGCCCTTGCTGCCCAGCGCGCGGCTCGGAAGTTGATTGGATGCCCCGGGAACCTCGCGGCGGATCGCAGCCGGGAGCACCTGACCCACTCGACGGCTGAGCCGGAGTTCCACCGATTCCGTGCGCTCGCGCACCAGCGTGGCGTAAGCCTGCGGAATCACAACCCGTGCGGTGTCGATGGTCGACCCCAGCACGTAGCCCACGAGATCTCCCTGCTTCAGGAAGCGACCGACGAGGTCGTGCGCATCGGAGAGAACGAAGAACCCGCTGGCGGGGCTGCGCAGCACGACGTCTCCCATCCGCTCCCTGGCGTGCTCGAGAGCAGCCGACTTATTCTCGATTTCGTCGAGGGTCATCCGCGACCGAACGAGATCGGTGCCCTGCTCGGTGTAGTAGCGTGCCTGGAGCTCGCGGAGTTCGGCCTCGAGTACAGCGACCTGGGCCTCGCGCGAGGGATCTTTCGTGAGGATCAGCGGCGTCCCCGGCTCGACGGTCGAGTTGGGCGCGGCCAGAAGGCGTATGGCGAACCCGTCGGCGCGCGCTCGGACCTCGGCGCCCTGGGGTGGCCACACGACTCCCTCGGCGCGGGTTCGCGAGTGGATCGGCAGCAGGAACACGAGGCCAGCCAGAGCGAGGGCGACGCCCGCCGTCGCCGTGATCGCGCGCGTCCGCCTGTCGAGCAGGCGCGGGCTCGTGAGTACGAAGGACCCGAGCCGGACCACGGGAACGATGAGCTGCATCGTGAGGGAGAAGAGCGCGATGGCGATCCCCACGATGTAGAATTTTCCGGCGACGAAGATGGCGATGGCGAAGGCGATGAACAAGCGGTAGATGCGCGACGCAATGCCGTAGGCCGCGAACCATCCCCGCTCTCCGGGCGCGGTAACAGGGTCGCGCACGTTCGGCAACCCGAAAAGGTGCCGGCACGCCACGGAGGTGAGATACTGGTTCGAACGGGCGTCGAGATTGGGGATCTCGAGCATGTCGGACAGGACGTAGTAGCCGTCGAAGCGCAGGAGTGGATTGCCGTTGAAGAGCAGTGTCGAAGCACCCCCGATCCATACGACGTTGTACGCGATCGATCTCACGATCCCCGGCTCGGTGTTGAGCCAGACGATGAGAGCGAGGGCGCCGAGAACGAGCTCGACCAGGATTCCCGCCGCACCGACCAGCATCCGCCGACGTTTTTCGGGGAAGACCGATGCCGA
>JAZFUU010000170.1:0-11581 GCA_036447375.1 Myxococcota bacterium | reverse complement strand
CATACAGCCAGCCGTGGGCGATGCCACGGTCGGGCGTCTCGAGGGTGAGCGGCTCGCAGGTGGTTCCCGCCGGCGGCTCGCGGTGCCACTCGCCGACCGCGTAGGGGTTGTCGTAGCGTCCGATTCGCTGCAACGTCCCCGCCCTTATCAACCGGCGGGGAAGAGGGCGTCGATCCGGGCCAGGAGCTCGGCGGGGATCTCGATTCCCGAGGCTTTGGCGTTCTCTTCCAGCTGCGGGGTTCGCGTTGCCCCGACGATTGCGCTCGCCACGCCGGTACCGCGCAGACACCAGGCCAGGGCGAGTTGTGCCATCGAAATACCGAGCTCGGCGGCGATGGGCTGGAGTCGGTCGATCTGAGCAGTGGCATCGGGCTCGAGATAGGCCGCCATGAACTGGTTGCGCCGATCGTCGGCGGCGCGGCTGTCGGACGGTCGAGCGCCCTGCGTGTATTTTCCGGTGAGCGCGCCCTGGGCCAGCGGGCTGAACACGATCTGACCCAGTCCCTCGCGCTGGGATACGGGCAGGACCTCAGCCTCGAGCTTGCGACGCAGGATCGAGTACTGGGGCTGGTTCGAGATGGGACGATAGGCCCGGCGGGTGTCGGCGATGCGGCAGGCATCGACGATGTGCTCGGCGCGCCACTCTGAGACGCCCCAGTACAGAATCTTTCCCTGACGGATCAGATCTTCGTAGGCGCAGACGGTTTCCTCCATGGGTGTCGAGGGGTCGGGTCGGTGACACTGGTGGAGATCGATGTAGTCGGTGCCCAGCCGTCGGAGCGAGTCGTCGACACTCTCGACGAGATGCTTGCGTGACAGGCCCCGATCGTTGGGGCGTTCGGACATCGGGAAGAAAGCCTTGGTGGCGATCACGACGGCGTGGCGAGGCAGCTCGCTCAGGGCCATGCCCAGCGCCTTTTCGGCCTTTCCGTTGGCGTAAACGTCGGCCGTGTCGAAAAAATTGATGCCGAGGTCGTAGGCGCGGTGCACGATCTCGCGGGTTCGGTCAGCGTCGACGCTCGATCCCAGCGTGAGCCATGAGCCGAGGGAGATCTCGCTCACCTGAAGGCCGCTTCGGCCGAGGGCCCGGTAGTTCATGGCCGTCCATTCTACCCCAGCGCGCTGGTGAGAAGCTCGACCGCGGGTAGACTTCGCGTCGTGCTCAACCTCGCCGCGCCCACGACCTCGTCCTGGACGACCATGGCCCTGGCCCATCTTGACGAGGTACTCGTAGACCACGCCCACTGCGAGCAGAAGGCCGCCGGCAGTGCCGTGCAGCTGATGTTTCGCTATCCGGATCACCTCTTTTTGCTCGAGCCGCTCTCCCGATTGGCCCGAGAGGAATTGGCGCACTTCGAGGCGATGCTTCGCCTTCTCGCCGATCGAGGCATCCCGTTTCGACGCCAGAGACCGGCCCCTTACGCGGGCCGCTTGCACGGGTTCACCCGAACCGTCGAGCCCGAGCGGCTGATTGACACCTTGCTCTGTTGTGCGCTGATCGAAGCCCGGAGCTGCGAGCGCTTCCAGCTGTTGGCCGAGGCGGTGGCGGATCCCGACCTCGCCGGATTCTACAAAGACCTGCTGGCGGACGAGGCGCGCCACCACCGGGTCTTCGTCGACCTGGCCGTCCGACTCGGCCCCGAGGCGTCGATCCGGGCCCGGCTACGGCAACTCGCCGAGCGGGAGTCTGCGATTCTGGCCGAGCCCCCTTCGCTTCCCCGTATGCACGCCTGATCGAGCGATCGCGACACAACTCGGGTCCGGCCGCTTCGGCGATCGGCTCTTGTCACCCACCGCAGCGCTCCCGTACAGTGCGAAGGCGCCGTGTCCGCGGTATCGCGAATTGGTGAACGGCGAGGAGGACTCCCCATGGCCATGCCCCTCGACGGGATTCGTATCATCGATTGGACGATCTGGCAGCAGGGACCGGCTTGTTCGGCAATGCTGGGCGACCTCGGTGCCGATGTCATCAAGATCGAGGAACGGGTGGGGGGCGATCCGGGCCGCGGCGTCCTCAAGATGAGCGGCGTCGATATCAGCGACCGCCCCGACTTCTATTTCGAAGCGAACAATCGCAACAAGAGGAGCATGACCCTCGATCTGAAACAGCCCGAGGCGCAGCAGATCGTCTACGAGTTGGTCGCGAAGTCCGATGTCTTCGTGCAGAACTTTCGAAAGGGGGTCTCCGCGCGACTTCAGCTCGACTACGCGACTCTGCGTCAGCACAACCCCCGGCTGATCTACGCGAACGCGACGGGGTATGGGCCCGAGGGCGCCGAGAGCACCGATCCTTCTTTCGATCAGCTGGGTCTGGCCCGCTCGGGGATCATGCTCGCCGTGGGCGAACCGGACATGCCTCCCCTGGGAATCGCCGGCGGCATCGCCGACCAGATGGGCGCCATCGTCCTGGCCTACGGCGTGATGGCCGCCCTGTTCGCCCGAGAGAAATTCGGGATGGGCCAGCAGGTGGATGCTTCCCACCTGGGGAGCATGATGATGCTCCAGGGACTCAGCGTATCCGCGAAACTCATGATGGGTTTTGCAATGCCGCGGACGGCCCGCGAACGCGCGGGGAATCCCCTCTGGAACCACTATCGCTGCGGCGACGATCAATGGATCTGCCTGGGCATGCTTCAAGCGGACCGCTACTGGGCGGATTTCTGCAAGGCGCTGGGGCGGCCGGATCTGGCGGCGGATGAGCGCTTCGCGGACATCAAGGTGCGGGCCGCGAACGCGGCCGCGGCGGTCGCGGCTCTCGATGCGACCTTCGCCACCAAGCCGCGGGGGGAGTGGCTCGAGATCTTGCGCGGCGGCGGCGATTTCATCTTTACCCAGGTGAACAGCGTCGACGACCTGCCCGAGGATCCTCAGGTGCTCGCCAACGACTACATCGTCGATTTCGAGCATCCGAATCACGGAAAAACCCAGGTGATGGGGATTCCGGTGCGTCTGAGCGAGACGCCCGGCCAGGTGCGGCTGCCGGCTCCCGAATTTGGTCAGCACACCGAGGAGATCCTCACGGATCTGCTCGACTACAGCTGGGACCGGATCGGAGATCTGCGCAAGCGCGAGATCATCTAGGACATCCGGGGTCGCCTCGACGCTGGAGTTGACTCCGGCGTCAGCCATCGGTACAAAACAAAACGGACATAGCGGTGGAAGGTGATCCCCGACCGGGAGGTTGGGGACGATCTTCGTTCTCGGGGGTTCCGGGGCCGAAGATCGCGGGAAGCCGGTGAGAATCCGGCGCGAGCCCGTCGCTGTAACCGGGGACGACTGTCGAAAGATGCCACTGGCCCATTCCCTCGGATTTCGCGAGGGAGGCTGGGAAGGCTCGGCAGTCGGAGGATCCGGGAGCCAGAAGACCGGCCTTCCAACAGCCACGTCCTTCTTCGGTCTCGAGGAGGCATTAGCGAACTCCGAGCGCGAGGTTTCGTTCCGGGGTTCTCCGTTCGTTTCGCGATTTCCTGTTCGTTTCGCGAATTCCTCTTAGCCGCAGAAGACAGCCATCGCCCTGTCCAGGAGCCGTCCGCGGTTTTTTGCCGCTGGCCGTCGGGTCGGGACGTCGAGAGACGTTCCGGCGGAGAGGGAAGGGTGGTCGACTACAGGAAGTCGCGAGCGCACGCCTACGACCTGTCGGTGGCGTTCGTCTCGCTGGCACTGATTTGCTCGGGCCGCGCCGAGGCGGCCGAGCCCGACACGATCAAACGTCGAACGCCGCCGGTCACCGTCGAAGCCGTGGCTCCCGCCGCGCTCCCCGAAGATCCCTCTTCCTTCGTCACGGTCATCGAAGTCGGAGAGGAAGCCGGAGATTCACAACGCACCCTGGATCTGCTCGGAAAAACCGTCGGCGTGCAGGTGCGTCGCTTCGGCGGAGCCGGGGCGCGATCCGAGGTGTCGATTCGAGGCTCTTCCGGCTCTCAGGTCGTCGTCCTTCTGGATGGAATCCGCCTCAACACGGCCCAGTCTGGAACCGTCGACCTCTCGACGATCCCCGGATCCCTGATCGAGCGCATCGAGGTCTATCGCGGCGGCGGAGGGGTGCAGACCGGGAGCGACGCGATCGGTGGCGTGATCGACGTCATTACGAAGCGGCCGAGTGCCGTACCCCGCACGGCGCTGTCCCTGACTGCGGGCTCATTCGGCACTTGGGAGGGCTCGGCGTCCCGAACCGGACGTTGGGGCGGGGCCGAGTACGTGTTGGGCTACCAGGGCTTCCGGACCGAGGGCGATTGGGAGTTTCTGCCGCCCGATCGAGAGCTGGGTGGTGTCTTCGTTCCGAGTTCGCGTGACGCCGTGGAGCGGGTGAACAACCAGAGCAAGCAACATTCGGTGCTCGGGCGTGTGGGGTTCGATTGGGGCGAACGCGCCCGGGTCTCGATCGGCGATCAGTTCTTCTACGGCAGCTATGGCGAGCCCGGACTCGATTCTTTCGGTGGCGCGCACCTGGGGCAGAGCTTGACGGCGCACCGTTGGCGCACGCGCAACGTCGCCGATCTGCGCCTGGAAGTGACGAGCCCGGTTTCGAGGGATTCGAAGGCGACATTCGAGAACTGGAAGGGAGAGATTCGACTGTTTCACCGTTACGACCGCAGTCGCTTCGAGGACCCGTCGCCTCCCTTCGGGAGCCCCACCCGCAGCGACAACCGCAACCAGTCGCTGGGGACGCGACTCTTCATGGAAGGCGTTGCCGAGCCCGGTTTCGGGAAACACCGGGCTTCGATCGGATTCGAGGCGCGTGGTGATTCCCTCGATGCCAGGAACGGCGGAGATCCCGAGCGCCTCACGCTCGGAGTCTTTTTCCAGGACGATGTCGATCTGGGCCGAATCCGGCTCGTCCCCGCCCTCCGCTACGACTACACCGAGTCGATCGGTGGCGAATGGATACCCCGGATCGGGGTGATCATCGAGCTCACCAACTGGCTTCGCCTCAAGGCGAACTGGGAGCGTTCCTACCGCGTACCGAATTTCGATGAACTCTTCTTCGATGAGCAGTCGCTGCGGGGCAATCCGACCCTCCGCCCGGAAGATGCCCGCGAAGGCGACCTGGGGCTCGAAGCCGGATTCATATCCCAGGATTCCCGCTTCGAAATGCACTTCGAGCTCGCGGCATTTCAAAGGAAGATCGAGAACTCGATCGTGTTTCAGCTGGTGAGTCCGAGTGTGGTCCAGGCCACCAACACCTCGGACGCGCGAGTTCGCGGCGTCGAAATCGCCGGGCGCATCGGCGTGATGGGTTGGCTCGAGGTCTCCGCCAACTACACCCGGCTGGATACGGAGGTCGAGGCCACCGGCAATCCGCTCCCGGGTCGTCCCGAGCACGAGGCCGACCTGCGCGTGAAGGTCGGCTCCCCGCGTCGGGAACTCGAGGTTGCCCTCGAAGTGCACCACGCGAGCGCGATTCCCGTGTCGTCGAGCGGGAACAACACCGTGAGCGGACGCACCACACTCGACGGGCTCTTCGCGATCGATCTGATGTGGTTCTTCGGGCACCCGCTGGCGCGTTTGTTGCCATCGGCGGGCGTTCGCTTCACGGTGACGGGAAGGAACCTCACGGATCAAAGCGTGCGCGACGCGCGTTCGTTCCCCCAGCCCGGCCGCACGCTCAGCTTCGGCCTGCAGGGGGCATGGTGAATCGGCGACGCGGGACGATCGCATGGCTGATCGGGTTGGCCCTCATCGCCGGCGGCAGCACCTGCGGAGGCGGTGACGGAAGCGGGGGCTCGCGAGCCGTGATTCGGGTCCGAAATCCCGACCCGCGCTGCGTCGCCTTGAGTACCGTCGCCTTCCCGCCGGCCTTTGCCTTCGTCCCGGGACCCACCGGTCGGGTCGTGGCGCTGGATTTCGCGCCTCCAACGCTGGTTCCCATCGACGTCGAGCCGGTACCGCCCGAGATCGCCGCTGACCCCGACGTCTTCGAGCTGCCGCCGGACA
The DNA here is from genome assembly GCA_036447375.1 of Myxococcota bacterium. Classification (GTDB taxonomy): domain Bacteria; phylum Myxococcota_A; class UBA9160; order UBA9160; family SMWR01; genus JACZXC01. Next base: position 5,647 of record JAZFUU010000170.1, on the reverse strand, counting down.
GCGATGGTGACGGCCTCGAAGAAGGCGACCGGATTCCGACGATTCCGATTCCGGATGGTCTCTCGATCGTGGACACCGATCTGGCTTTCATTACCACCAGTAGCTACGAGGCGGTCCTCTTCTTTGATCCCAGTGCGGGCAGGCTGCGTCGATTTCGGGTCAGTGTTCCCACTCCACCGTTCGTCCAGGGAGACAACATTCTGCTCCCCGCGCCCGGGAGCCACCGGTCTCAGACGGGAATTTCGACGGCGGCGTGCGTTCGGCCGGAGCCGGGCGCCACGGACTCCCGTGGCGCCCCGATGAGCGTGGCCCTGGCGAGGGTGGGGCGCTGCGATCCGACCGTCCCGAGCTATTCGCCGAACTTCACGTCCGGGGTTGCCTTGGCGGCGGGTCACCTGTTCGTGTCCATGTCGAACCTGAACGAGGATCAGGGGACGCTCGACACTCAGTATCTGCCGGGATCGGTTCTGGTCTACGACCTCGACCTGTCCTCCGATCCGCCCCAGATCAGCCCGAACGCCGTGGTGCCGGTCCTTCCTACCAGCGGCTTCAACCCGACCCACGTGACCGCGATCGAGGTCGCTGGACGTGAGTTCGTGCTGGTGAGTATCAGCGGCGCCATCGGCCTCATCACCGATGACCCGGCCACGTCCGACGTGATCGAGCGAGGCGCCGTCGCTCGAACCGCGGCGGCCATCGATGTCATCGACGCCCAGACGCTCGAACACGTGGGAACGATTCCATTGGGCCTGGCGGGGCTTGCCACCGGGCCGCTGGCCATCGATCCGTCGGGGCGGGTGGCCGTCATCGGCAGCCAGGTGGGCCGCACGCTTCTGGCTGTCGACCTTGCCGGATTGGATGCGCTTCCGTCCCGTGCGATCGATCCCGTGGTTCTCGACACAGCGGTGATCTTCGACGCCGCGAAGCCGTTCCGGATTCCACCCCTGCTCGGCGGGGCGCCGCCGGAACTGTGCCCGGGTTTTACGGTGGGGGTCGCGTTCAACAACGCAGGCGACCGACTCTACGCGACGGAATTTTGTGATGGATCCCTGGCCAGCGTCGGCGTGGATCTGAGCGGATCCCCTACAACAGCCCAGCTGGCCCAGCGTTTCGAGTTGCTCGATCTACAGGCCGTAGTGTCACCCATCCGGACAGACACGCTGGGCGAGGCTCGGGCGCCCGGGGCGATCCGGGTGCGACCCGGGGTACCGGGGGTCGATTTTCAAGGTCCGGATGTGTTCGTCCTGGTAGGCGAGCCGGAGGGCGCGTTGTGCGGAATTCGCATCGAATCGCGCTAGTCGCTGCGGCGCTGGGCGGGCTCGGTCCCTTCTCGCTCGCTGTATGCGCGGAGCTTGCCGGTCTTGGCGTCGCGCCGGCGACGTGGCACGGGGGCGGGCGCCGCGGCGGAGAAGCTTCGGATCCTCGATTCGCAGAGGTCGCGTCCGCGTCGGCCGCCGCGCGCTCGGCTTTGTCCGGCGGCCATTCGAAGGGCGTCACAGACGGGAAGAGTGCGACCGGCGGGAGGCGCTCGGGGCATGCGGGCGCTTCGAGCGAGCGCGCGTTCCGGCGCGACACCGACTCGCGAGATTTTGCCGAGTCGGATTCCGAGGGTCAGCGGCCGCCCGATGAGCCGTCTGCGCGGGGACGGGAGTTGCGCCTCGATCGGCCCGGGATAGCGGCAGCCTCCGTTCGGTTCCGGGGGTCGGATGCCGGGGCGCCGCGAGGGCTTCTTCTGTGGCGTCTTCGGGGCGAACGGGCCGCGGTGATGGCCCGCGGCGAGAGTCGAGAGGACGGTTCTTTCGAGTTTCCGCCCCTGCGCGTTCCCGCCGCTGGCCTCACGGTTGTGGCCACCCCCGCGTACGCCAGGCCGGATCACCCCGAGGCCTCGCCGGCACAGACACTGCCCCCGCGACTCCCCGAGGCACCCCGCGGAACCGTCCTGAGCCTCTCGACGGACTCGACGGACTCAACGGATGGGGCGGCGGGGGACGAGATCCGACTGCGCGTTGTGCCGGCCGAAGCGGCGGGCTTCGTGCTCATCGCCACCGGTGACGGCCACGTGTTCGGGCGATTTGCGCTGTCGGCACACCCCGACGCGGCCCAGCGCAATCTCGATCTCTCGGTATCGCTGCCGCGGTGGGAGGATGCGGGGATGCTGCAGGTCGCTCACGAGCGTCCCAGTGGGCTCCGCTCGCAATGGCGCACGCTTGATTGGACCTCGGTTCTCGAAACTCACGGAGGAATTTTCCATGCGAATGAATGAACGTTCAGCAGCGGTCGCGCTCGCGATCGCAATCCTGGCCGGGATCGCGTTGCCCCCGGGTGCGACGCGGGCCACCATCGTTTCGACGAACTATTCGATCAGCGAAATTCCCACCGGTTCGGTGCCCACGAGCGGGTTGGCCGTCGTCGGAGATGCGGTTTTCTTCGGCGTCGGGGCTTTTGGCGGCGGAACGCAGTCGGTGGTGCGGATCGATTCGCTGGGCACCACGACGATCGCGGCAGGCTTCAATAGTCTGGCGGGTTTCGCCTACGATGCCGTGAACAATCGGCTGATCGTGGGCGACAATGCCCTCGAGGCGCCCGGGTCGACCACCGGGGACAACATCTACGCGATTCCGGATCCACTCGGGCCCGTCGTCGGCCCGGTACCCCTCGCCGCGGATCTGGCCGTGCTTGTCGATGGTGACATCCCCGGTGTGTCCGATCTGGCGCTCGACCCCAATGACCCCAACACGCTGTACGTCGGCGACGCCGACTTTCCCAGCGGCCGAATCGTCCAGGTCGATCTGGATCTGGCGAGTTCGATCGCGGTGCAGACCGGACTCGTCAAGATCGCGGCGGGTATTGCGGTCGACGATTCCTCGCTTTTCTTCGGGCTGATCGAGCCGTTCCCCGGTGTCGGCGGGGAGGTTTCCGTCGTATCGCTACCGGGCAGCGGCGGGATCTCGACACTGGTCGACGGACTCGTGGGCCAATTCGACCTGACGTTCGCCGATGACGGAACGCTGCTGGCCAGCAACTCCCAGTTCGCCGGGCCGTCGGAGGTGGTGCGGATCGATCCGCTCACCGGAGAAATCCTCGAGGTTGTGGCCAGCGGCTTCGACTTCGCCACGGGGATCGCCGAAAGCGCGGGCATCGTCTACGCGATCGAGGGGGGATTCACTCCCCTGCCGCGGATTCTCGTGTTCACGCCGGTCCCCGAGCCCGGCGCGTTCCTGTATCTCGGCGCCGGACTCGGAGCCCTGAGTTTCCGGCGCCGGTGGGTGAGGGCTTGATGCGCCGAATCCACGGGGTCGTCGGATTGCTGTTGGTGACGCCCTTGGCGCTGGCGGCGCGGTGCGGCTTCGAACCTGTGCGAATCCTCGAACCGGTGAGCGGGAGCGTGCTCACCTGCATGCCGTTTACCGTGGTGCTGGATCTGGCTCCGGAAGTCGACACCCAGACGATCGAACTGCAGTTCGACGGGCTGGCAAGCTTCGGAGAAGTCTGGCTCGAAGAGGTGACTGAAGGTGGGAGTCGGATCCGTGCCACCGCGGACTTCGTCTGGGCGCCGGGGCTCGATTGCTCGAGCCCCGGAATCCAGCCCCACGAACTCGTGGCATCGGCCGCCCTGGGCTCGGGCCTGCGCACATTTCGGAGCCGGAGCTTTGATACCGAGGGGGATGCCTATGCCGACGATGCCCCCAGCTTCTCGATCGGCAACGGCGGAGGTTTCAATCAGGGGCTGCTTCCCGGAATCGTCACCGGGGCGCCGGTTGGGGGCGGGTTGTTTGCCGCCTCGCTCGATGTGGTTTCCCTGGGGCAATCCGGATCGATCGATCTCGCCTTCACGGACAACGTGATCGTCGACGGCCCGGGGGTCGATTTCACCGTTTTCGAGAACGCCTTTCTCGAGCTGGGTGTCGGCTTCACCACCCTCCCGCCGTTTTCGGAGCCCGGGCGCGTGAGCGTCAGTCAGGACGGTGTCGTCTGGTTCGCGTTTCCGTGCAGTCTCGACATCGTCGACGCTCCCTACTATCCGGGCTGCGCGGGGGTGTATCCCACGCTGGCGAACGGCGACGCCGATCCTCCTCACCCCGCGGTCCCGACGTTCGGGCCGCCGATCGAAGACCTGGTTGGGCTGAACGCGTTGACGATGGCGATTCCCGAGGGCTCGGGGGGAAAGTCCTTCGATCTCGCCGACGTGGGTCTCACCTGGGCACGTTGGGTGCGGATCGATGGGGCGGATTTCGTCGATGGTCCCGTGGGCCCGAACAACTTCGGCTTCGACCTCGACGCGGCGGCCGCTGTGAATTCGGTGCCCGCCACGGATCTGGATATGAATGGGATTCCCGATGCCGTGGAGTAGAGGTCGATCAGTCCGGGCCGCGCAGGACGAACTGCACGGGGACGGTGACTTCCCCGTGGATCCAGGGCAGCGGTGCAGCCCGGGCTACCGCTTGTTCGGCCGCCCGATCGAGAGATACGCTTCCCGACGACTGCTGCGTGCGAACGTTTTCCGGCGCCCCGTTCCGGGCGATCTCGAAAGTCACGATCGATTCGCCGGCCACGCCCCGGGCCTGAGCAATCGGCGGGTAGATCGCCGCACCCTGCACGCGTTGCGCAATCTGCGAAAGACGCTCGCGGGCCGTGGGGCGCGGGGCCGAGGCGTCCGCGATCGGATCGTCCTCGGCGATCGCGACGGGTGCCAGTAGGAAGAGGAGGGCCGTCAGCGCGGCTCCGGGTCGGATCGTCATGCGAGCTTTCGGCGCAGAGCTCGAATCAGCGATTCCACGGTGGTCAGGCGGGCGTTTTCTCCCATCAGGCCGATGCGCCAGATGTTTCCCGCCAGCGCGCCAAGCCCGCCCCCGATCTCGATGCCGTAGGAGTCGAGCAGTTCGCGCCGCACCGAAGCTTCTCCCGAGCGTTGCACCGAGTCCGGCAGGTTCAGGGAGATCAGCATCGGCAGGCGGTGTGCGGCCTCGACCAGGGGTGTAAAGCCGAGGGGAAGCAATCCCTCGATCAGCGCGTGGGCGCATTCTTCGTGGCGCTTGGTGCGGATCTCCATTCCCTCTTCCTCGACGATCCGCAGGGCCTCGGCCAGGCCGAAGATGGCCGAGATCGGCGCCGTGTGGTGGTATTTGCGTTCGGCCCCGACATATCCGCCCAACAGGTTGAGGTCGAGATACCAGCTCTGCACCGGAGTCGCGCGATCGCGCGCGCGTTCGACCGCGCGTGGAGAGAACGTGGCGGGCGACAGGCCCGGGGGACACGAGAGGCACTTCTGGGTCCCGCTGTAGGCGGCGTCGATCCCCCATTCGTCCAGCGCGAGGGGGAGACCCGCGAGCGACGTGACACAGTCGAGAACGACGAATGCGCCCGCTTCACGCGCCGTACGCGCGATGGCTTCCACGGGCTGGTGGACACCGGTGGAGGTCTCGGCGTGTACGAAGGCCACGACTCGCGGGCTCACGCGTTCGATCGCCTCGGCCATCGCCGCATCCGAGAGGATCGTCCCGGGGGCGGTTTCGACACGAGTGACCAGCGCTCCGATCCGGGTTGCCACCTCGCACATTCGCTCGCCGAAGACTCCCGCGACTCCGATGACGACGCGGTCACCGACCTCGAGCAGGTTGACGAAACATGCCTCCATGCCCGCGCTGCC
>JAZFUU010000169.1:0-6208 GCA_036447375.1 Myxococcota bacterium | reverse complement strand
CATGGGTAGGATGCGGTCGCGGTGGTCCCAGTAAGCCTCGTGCGCCCAGTCGTTCCAGGCCCGGCACATGGCCATCGCGAATCCCGGGTCGTTGGTGCCAAAGCTGTGGATCCCCTTGTTCGGGAACACGATCTCCACGTCAACACCGTCACGGTCCTGATCGGCGATGCGCTCGTCGGCGGTGTAGCCGGTCTTGTTGCGCAGGATGTCCTCAGGACCCCAGTCGGTGTTGTCGGTGCGGATCTTCCACGGCCGGTTGCCCTCGGTGATGATGAAGGACTCGCCGTTTCGCACCTCCAGATGGGGCAGACGATCCCGGTAGGCCGGATCGATCCGCGATTTCACCCAGTTGCGCGGCTCGTTCGCGTGGCAGTCGGCCGAGACCACGAAGTACTTGTTCGGGTCATCGGCACGCGCCGTACGCGCCCACCCCTCGGCCCCCGGGGTCTCGGTTCGCTTTGCCAGCGTTGTTTCGACGGAAGGCATCTCGACTCCTTCACTCTGCGGCTCGCTGTATCCAGCTGCTACGCGACTATAGCCCGGGCGAACCGCACGGGAACAGGTCAAGGCGGGCGCGAGTGCGCTGCGGGGACATCAGCCGCGCAGCCTCGCATCGGCCGAGGCGTCTGCGATCTTCAGCGCGCGCTCCGCGAGCGCGCCGGTCTGCCGCGTTGTGCCTTTGAACTGGTCGCCCAGTGTCTGACCGGCGACGAAGCGCGCGTAGATGCCTTCGCTGATGATGGCGAGCTTGTAGAGCGCGAGCACCTGATAGAAGTCCACGGCCGCCACGTCGCGACCGCTGCGCTCCGCATACTCGGCCACGATCTCGGCGCGGGTCAGCATGCCCGGTCCGCTCACGACACTCCGCAGTGCCTCGACCTGCTCGCCCGGGTCCGCCCAGTAGATGAGCGTGTAGCCCAGGTCCGCGAGCGGATCTCCCAGCGTCGCCATTTCCCAGTCGAACACCGCGATCACGCGCGCCGGATCCGACGGGTCAAGCGCCATGTTCCCGAGCCGGTAGTCACCGTGCACGATCGCCGGCGCGGGCGACTCGGGCAGCGCCGCCCGCAAGCGTCGGATCAGCTCGTCGATCTCGGGCAGAGGCCCGGTCGACGAGCGCTCCCACTGCTGCGACCAGCGTCGCACCTGCCGCTCCACGTATCCCTGCGGCCGCCCGAAAGCACCGAGCCCCACGCTGTCTGGGTCGACCGCGTGCAACGCAACGAGTGTGTCAACGAGCGCCAGACTCATCGCTCGGCGCTCGGCCGGCTTCTCCGCGAAGCCGTCGGGCAGCTTCATTCCCCCGACGATCACCCCGGGCGTGTACTCCATCACGTAGAACGGCGCGTCGTTGATCGACGGGTCTTCACACAGCGCGTGCGCGCGGGGTACGGGCACCGGCGTGTCGGCCAGCGCCGCGATCACGCGGAACTCGCGCGCCATGTCGTGCGCCGTGGGCAGCACGTGGCCGAGGGGCGGGCGCCGCAGCACCCAGCTGCGCTCGCCTGCGAACACCCGGTAGGTGATGTTGGAGCGGCCGTCGCCAATCAGCTCGAACTCGAGCGCGCCGACGTCGGCCGCGCCGGAGACGTGGGAGCGGAAGAACTCCAGCACGGCGGAATAGCGAACTCCGCGAATCTCGCTCACGACTCGCTCCGGATCAGCCCCACCTTCATGCGAGCTTACGCAGGACGTTCTCGGCGGTCTCGTCGATCCAGCGCCAGAGGTGATCTTCGGACTTCGTGTTCGGGATCAAAGTGAGCCGGTCGACCCCCAGGTCTCGATAGGCGCGTGCGTCGTCGAGCCCGGCTCCCGGAAGCGGGGTGATCGAGATTTCGAGCGCACCCAGTTCCTCGGGGCGCCCTTCCCGAGCCTGAATCTCGGCGAGCTCCTTCAGGTACGACTGGCAACGCTTGAGGTCGACAAAAAATCCATACCAGCCGTTTCCCCGTCGTACCGCGCGGCGGAACGCGGGGCTGCTGTGCCCGCCCACGTGGATGGGCGGGTGCGGTCGTTGGACCGGGCGCGGCTGCGCATCGATCCCGGCGAACTGGAAGGTCTCTCCCTCGAAGGCAGGCTTCTCCATCGTCCACATCGCTCGCAACACGTCGATGTACTCGTCGGTCCGGGCCCCGCGGTCCGAGAACGACGCGTTCAGCGCCTCGAACTCCGGCTGCAGATAGCCGGCACCGAGGCCGAACAACAGCCGGCCGTTCGAGAGCACGTCCAGTGACGCCAGCTCTTTCGCAAGCTCGATGGGATTGCGTTGTGGAAGAATGATGATGCCGGTCCCGAGCTTCAGCCGCTCGGTGTGACCCGCGAGGAAGGCGAGGGACACCGATGGGTCGAGCATGGGGGTCTGGGGTGGCGCCGGAGACGGAGCCACTTGTGGATCGGGCAGCACGATGTGCTCGCCCGTCCAGGCCGACTCGAAGCCGACCGTCTCGGCTTGCGCTGCCGCGCGCGCCGAGATTTCCGGGTCCGCCAGCAACCCGTTATTGATGCCAAAGATTCCGAACTTCATGGTGTCCCTCATGAGCCAAGCCAGCAGATCCGTTGCCGTTTATGTAGTTTAAGTATATAAATAGGTCAACAGCCAGGGGGAAATGCGGTGGCAAAGCGCCTGAAGGCCGATGAGCGGCGTCAGGAGATTGTCCGCGCGGCGCGCAAGTTATTCGCACAGAACGGCTACGAGGCAACCCGCGTGGAGGAGATCGCCGAGGCAGCCGGATGCACCACGGGCCCGGTGTACCACTTCTTCGGCACCAAACGCGAGATCTACGCGGCTGCGGTGCGGGCCGGAATTCGCGATGCCGCTGCCGGGCTGGCCAAAGTCCGGGAGCAGGCCGGCGACGGCCGCTCGGCTTTGGATCTCCTGATCCACTCCTGCGATCACCTCCTCGGGCGGTTGAGCGACAAGCGGGTCGCGTCGTTCACCCTCGAAGCACCGCGCGTGCTCGGTATCGATCACCACCGCGAGACCTTCAACAAGGCGTTGCTGCCGTTCATCGAGAGCGATCTGCGGACCGCGATGCGGGACGGGGAGATCGAGTCCGAGCCCACGGCACCCCTGGCGGTGATCATCGGGGGCGCCATCGTCTATGGCGCAAACCACATCGCGCTCGTCACAAGAGGAAAGTCGAAACAGGAACTCGAGCGATTCCGGGAAGCACTGACCCGCCTACTCGAGCGGCTTCGGAGCGCGTAGTCGCACAAGGATCCGTGAGAAATAGCGAGCCGCCGTGGCGCGCTACACTGACGGACCAGAAACGAACACGGAAGCAGACATGCCCTCCCCCACACCGGTTCTCGTAGGCGTCGCCCAGGTCCTCCAGCGCACCGACGACCCTGCGCAGGCGCGCGAACCGCTCGAGTTGATGATCGAGGCCGTGCGCAACGCCGCGCGCGACGCCGGTAGCATGGCTCTGCTCGAGAGAGCGGGCAGTGTTCGCGTCGTTCGCGGACTTTGGCACTACGGCGATCCGGGACGCGTCATCGCCGAACGCATGGGTGCACCCACGGCCGAGACCGGCATCACGACCCTGGGTGGAAACGGCGTCCAATACCTCGTCAACCGAACCTGCCTCGACATTCAAGCGGGAAAAAAAGACGTCGTGGTCATCGCGGGTGCCGAATGCGGTCGCACCTTCTCACGCGCCCGGAAGGCGGGAACACGGCCGACATGGAGCGATGTACCGGGCAGAGCCGACATTCAGATCGGCGAGAACGTGCCCATGCTCCACGACATCGAGATCGCGAGAGGCATCGGAGGGGCGAACCAGGTGTATTCCATGTTCGACAACGCCCTGCGCTACGCGCACGGCTGGTCGATCGAAGAGCACCGGCGCCGTATCAGCGAACTGTGGGCCGGTTTCAGCGAGGTCGCCTCGAGGAACCCCAACGCGTGGATTCGCGAGCGCAAGACAGCCGAGGAGATCGCAACGCCCGGTCCTGGAAATCCCGCGATCACCTTCCCCTACCCGATGCTGATGAATTCGAACAGTCGTGTGGACATGGGCGCTGCGCTGGTCCTCACGAGTGAGCAGACCGCTCTCGCCCTCGGCGTGCCGCGCGAGAAACTGGTCTACCCCCACGCCGGTACCGACGTTCACGACCATCTGTACCTCTCGGAACGCCAGGACCTCCACCGCTCTCCCGGAATGCGAGTCGCTGGGCGGCGCTGTCTCGAACTTGCAGGTCTCGCGCCGACGGATCTGGACCATCGCGAGGTCTACTCGTGCTTCCCGAGCGCCGTCCAGATCGCGGCCCAGGAAATCGGGCTCGATCAGAGCTCACCGCTTTCGGTGACCGGAGGCAATACCTTCGGGGGTGGACCGATGAACAACGTCGTGATGCACAGCATCGCGCGGATGGCCGAGGTCCTGCGGGACACCCCCGGAACGAAAGGGCTGGTCACGGCGAATGGCGGGTTCGTGACGAAGCACTCGTTCTGCGTGTACTCGACGGAGCCGCCGGAACGGAAATTCCAATACGAAAACCCGCAGGCGGAGATCGATGTCCTGCCGAAACGCGAGGCGGTGCTCGACGCAACAGGCGAGGTTCGCATCGAGGCATACACCGTCATGTACGAAGAGGGCGAACCGTCTGTCGGCCACGCCGCGTGTCTGCTGCCCGACGGTCGCAGAGCCTGGGGCCGCGTGGCCGACCGCGGGGCCGCCCGAGCGATGACTCGCGACGAATTCTGCGGGCGACCCGGTCGACTTGCAGAAGGCGGCGCACTCGACCTGGCACAGTGAGATAGCAGGGTGAACACCTAGCCGATCGCGCCGGCCTCGCGCATCGCCGCGATCTTCTCGGGGCTGAATCCGGCCTCGCCGAGGATCTCGTCGGTGTGTTCGCCGAGCAGCGGGGCTATGGCGCCGGGCTCCGCCTGGCTTCGCGAGAAGATCGGAGCGGGGCGGCACTGCCGCATGCGTCCCGCGGTGGGGTGCTCCACTTCGTAGATCGTTTCGTTGTGCTTGATCTGTGGATTGTCGAGAACTTCATCGAGCTCGAGTACGGGCCCAGCCGGCACGTGCTCTTCATCCATACGCTGCACGATGTCGGCCGTGGTCCACTTGCGGAACTCCTCATAGAGGAGTTTGCCCAGGACTTCGCCGTGCTCGGCTCGAGCCCTTCCCGTGGCGAAGCGCTCATCTTCACACAGCTCCGGAAGGCCCAGGGCACGAAACAGGGCATGCCACTCGTTGTCCAAGCCCGCCCACATCACGATGTGGCCGTCCTTCGTCTCGGTGAGACGATAGCGATCGTAGAGGGCCGGTCCTTCGCGCACGCCATCGCCCAGCATGGTGTTCTTCATCATGCCATCGGGCCAGAAGAAGGCGAGCCCCGCGTCCATCAGCGACACCGCGATCGTCTGCCCTGCCTCGCCGCGCTCGCGCGCGAAGAGCGCTGCGGTGATCGCCTGGGCCGCAGTGAATGAAGATGCCTTGTCGACCAGTGCGTTGCGCACCAGATCCCGAATCGGAAACTCCGGGTTCTTCTGGATGGCTACGTAGCCGGTCAGGCCCTGCGTGACGGGATCGTAGGCCCGTTTCCCCGACCAGGGGCCGCTCTGCCCGTAGCCACTGATCCGGCAGTAGATGATGCGTGGGTTCCGGCCGTGCAGGTCGTCGGGCCCGAGCTTCAGGCGCTCCATGACGCCGGGACGGAAATTCTCGAGCACCACGTCGGCATCCTTGCAGAGAGCATACGCCGCCTCGAGGCCTTGCTCGCTCTGCAGGTCGATGGCGATGCTGCGTTTTCCTCGGTTGCAGTTGACGAAGAGCGAAGTGAGCCCACCGCGGTAGAACCACTCCTTGCGCAGCAGATCCGGCCGCTCCGGAGCTTCCACCTTCACGACGTCCGCACCCTGATCCGCGAGGATCATCGACGCGAGTGGCCCGGAGATCACAGCGGAAAAGTCGATCACTTTGACTCCGGCGAGCGGGCCCGGCATGGAAGTTCCTTTCTGGTGCTCTCGTGCGCCGTTGGTTGCGGGTATGCTGGCCGGTCACGTTAGCAGCCCGCTACGCTCTGCTCCCATGTCCACCACGCCCATCGATCGGTTGCGCTCGCTGCTCTTCGCCCCCGCGGTGCGCCCGGAGATGCTGGCCAAGCTACCGGCCGCGGGTGCTGACGGCGTGGTGATCGACTGCGAGGACGCCACACCGCCGGTCGCCAAGACCGAGGGTCGCGCGCAGGCCCG
>JAZFUU010000168.1:0-8812 GCA_036447375.1 Myxococcota bacterium | reverse complement strand
TACTTCCGCGGCCTTCGGCCTTGGACCCGCACGGCGAGCCTGCGGCTCGCCTCGCAGCGGGGTTTCCGGTTACTTGGCGTTCGCGGGAGGGTCGTCCAGCGCCTGCTCGAGGCGGGCCCAGCTCGCATAGGCCGCCTCGGCCTCGTCGTCGAGACCGAGGCTGTCGGCGCTCAGGGCCAGACCCGACACGGCGCGAATCTCCTCCGGGGCGAGCTGAGTGGCGCGTCGGAAGGCCACGTAGGCGTCGGCGATGTTGTTGCGACGCGTCTCGAGCTCGGCGATGGCGATCCAGACGTCGGCGTCATCGGGATTCAAGTCGACGGCCACCACCTCCAGGTGTCCGATGGCGCGGACCCAATCTCCGCTCTCGGCATGGATCCGCGACGCCTGCTCGCGCAGGCCCCGGTGGTGCGGGTGGGCCCGCACCACCAACTCGATCTCACGCACGGCCTCGTCATGGCGCCCCGCCGCGGCGTGGGCGTCGGCCGCCGCTCCGAAATTTCGGGCAAAGGGATTCGCGCACCCCGCTCCCAGAGCGAGAATTGCGAGGACGAGAATCGGGATGCGTGCGGAGCGGCGGGAGCCGCCCCGTCGCACCCGCCTCGGGTGCCCCATCGCCTCCCCAGATTCCTTTCCCACAGTGTCCCCAGTATCGGACAACTGGGGCGCGATTTGAGTTTTCGGGCTTGAGGTACCCTGCGGTGCGTCATGAGCGACGCCGGAGCCCGGGCCTCGTCCTCCAGCCCGGAAGAGCTGACGAGCCGTCTAAACGCGTTCATCGCCGATCGGGCCGGTGTTGCCCCCGAGCGGGTTCGGGTCGAGGAGCTGCGGCCCCTGGCCGGGGGGGCCTCTCGCGAGCTCTGGTCTCTCGACGTGGAGATCGATGCTCAGGGCTCGGCGTCTCGGCGGCTCGAGCTGGTTCTGCGCCGAGACCCGCCCGGCCGATCCGACGAGAGCGACCGCAGCCTCGAGTTTCGCCTGCTGAAGGCGGCGGCCTCGGCGGGCGTTCGGGTGCCCCGGGTCCACTGGTGCTGCGCCGACGCCGCGATCCTGGGCTCGCCCTTCTTTCTGATGGATCGTGTCCCCGGAGAGACGATTCCCCGGCGTCTCCTGCGCGATTCCAAATACTCGGAGGCGCGTCGGGCCCTGACCGCCCAGCTCGGCGAGATCCTGGCCCGCATTCACCGAATCGACCCCGATGATCCCGACCTCGAGGATCTCGCCTCGGCCTCCGCCGGTTTCGAATCGGGCCGGGCGGAGGTCGAGCGGATCGCCGAAGGCGTTCGCACGCTTCAGGTCGAACCCCATCCGGTGCTCGACCTCGCCGAGCGATGGCTGCTGGACCGGGCCCCCGAGCCGAAGCAGCGTGTGGTCGTCCACGGCGACTACCGCGTGGGCAATGTGATCTTCGATACCACCGGCGTGCGGGCCATCCTGGACTGGGAGCTCTCCCATGTGGGTGATCCCGTGGAAGATCTCGGATGGCTGTGCGTGCGAGCCTGGCGTTTCGGCAACGACGAGCTTCCGGTCGGTGGGGTGGGAACCCGCGAGGAATTGATCCAGGCCTACCAGGAGGCCGGCGGTGAGCGCGTCGACCCCGAGGTTCTGCGCTTCTGGGAGGCGTGTGGAAATTTCAAGCTGGCGCTGGTGTTCATCCGACAGGCACGTGTGTTCCTCGACGGGGTGCCGTCGGTGGAGCTGGCCTCGCTGGGACGACGGATCGCCGAGGTCGAAGAGGAAATTCTGAACCTCATGGAGGAGGGGACGTGAACGATCGCCCGACTTCGGTGGAGCTGCTGCGCGCGGTCGAGCGCTTTCTCCAGAGGGATGTGGTGTCGAATTTGTCGGGACCGCAGCGTTACCACGCCCGGGTCGCCGCCAACGTGGTGGCCATCGTCGCCCGCGAGATCGAGACCGAGGAGCGCCACCTTCGCGGCGAATGGGAACGGCTCGGGCATCTTCTCCAGATCGACGCTCCCGCGCCGCTGGAGCGAGAGGCGCTGCGCGATCGTGTGCGCGATCTCGGTCAGACCCTGGCGGATCGGATTCGCGCGGGGGATGCCGACGCGGAGCCATGGCGCGGGCAGGTGCTCGCACATCTGCGACAGACGATTTCCGACAAGCTCGACGTCGCGCGTCCACCGCGACAAAGCTGACGATTCCGAAGGAGCAGCGCATGGAGACTCTACGCACCGAGACCGCGGATGCCGTGGGTTCGATCGTCCTCTGCCGAGCCGACGAGTACAACACCATCACACCCACTCTTCGCGACGAGCTCGCGGCGGCGATCGATGCCGCGGATGCGGATCCCGAAGTGCACGTGATCCTGCTTCGCGCCGAGGGTCCTGCCTTCTGTGCGGGCTACGGCCTCGACTGGTCCACCCGGGCACAGGCGCAAGAGCCATCCGAGCGAAGTCCGCAAGCGCAACAGCGCGCGCAGCCAGGCGAGGCCGAGCGAAGTCCAAGGGTCTGGGACTCCGTGTCCGACCTACGCATGATCGGATCCTTCGTCGACGTCTACATGAAGCTCTGGTATGCGCGGAAGCCCACCATTGCCGCGGTTCAGGGCTGGTGCATCGGCGGGGGGACCGACATGGTGCTCTGCGCCGACCTCATCGTCGCGGGGGAAGGCGCGAGCTTCGGCTACCCCCCGTCCCGGGTCTGGGGAACGCCGACGACGGCCATGTGGGTCTACCGGATGGGGCTCGAACGGGCCAAGCGCTACCTGCTGACCGGCGACGAGATTCCCGCGAGTACCGCTGCCGAAATCGGGATGATCCTGGAGGTCGTCCCCGATTCCGAGCTTCAAGACCGGGCCCTGGCCCTGGCGCGTCGCATGGCCCGGGTGCCCACCAGCCAGCTCGTGATGCTGAAGCTACTCTGCAACCAGACCGCAGAGAACATGGGCCTCGCCTCGAGTCGGATGCTCGGCACGCTCTTCGACGGCGTCGCGCGTCACACCCAGGAAGGGCTCGACTTCGTCGACCGCGCCCAGAAAATCGGCTTCCGGCAGGCTGTGCGCGAGCGCGACGACCCCTTCGGCGACTACGGCAGCCGGCCGCGGAAGTAGCTGCATCCGCGCTGGCGGTTTCAGGGGAGGACGCTGACCTTCACGACGCCATCCTTCTTGTTGGAGGCGATCGCGAAAGCCCGCGCGATTTCATCCAGGTTCACCGCATTCGTGGTCAGGTCGCCAAGGGCATCTCGCTGAGTCGATACCAATTCGACGGCGGTTTCGAAGTCGGCGCCTTCGTGGGGGTGCGCGTAGCAGTTCGACCAGGCGAGGGTGCACTCCTTCATGAACAGCGGCAGAGGCTGGAGCGACAGGGAGCCCATAAAGACACCGACGACGGAAATGGTACCTCCGGGGCGCACCGCGGCGATCGCGGTGTCGAGGGTCTCGGCACTTCCGCCAACCGTTTCGACCACGAGATCGAAGGGCGTCTGTTTGCCCAGGCTGTCGAGTTCCAGCACCGACGCCTCCGCTTCCGACAGCACCCGGGTGGCGCCGAGGCGAGCGCCGAGTTCGGCCTGGTGGGGGTGGCGTGCGGTGAGCCAGACCTCGCCGGCTCCCAGCGCTTTCGCCGCGACCACCGCCAACAGTCCCACCGAGCCCGCGCCGATCACCAGCACGCGCTCGTCCTGCGCGAGCCGGCCGCGTCGCAGCCCGTGCACCACCACCGCCATCGGCTCGGTCAGTGCGGCCAGTGCGGGATCGAGTTCGGGGGGCATGGGAAACAGACGCCGGGCCGGCACGGTCACGTACTCCGCAAATCCGCCCGGTCGGTGGACGCCGTAGATCTCCGCCCGACGGCAGATGGCGTCGAGGCCCTCTCGGCAACTGCGGCAGCTACCGCAGGAGCGAAGCGGTTCGACGGCCATCGAGTCACCGGGTCGCGGGCCCGACACGCCCTCGCCCAGGGCGTCCACCACCCCTGACATTTCGTGCCCGGGTGTACACCCGGGCCGATAGAAGCCCTTGTGGAAGAGGCTCAGGTCGGATCCGCACACCCCGCAGGCCCGCACCTGCACCCGCACTTCGCCGGGGCGCGGGTCGGGGATCGGGCGTTCCTCGATTTCGATCTGCCCCGGTCCGCGTACGATGGCCGCGCGCATGCTGGGGGGCGTCATGGCGAAGCCTCGGGCTAGTCCTGGAAACGCTCGATGACCGCCCGGACGATCAGGGGCCAGGCGATGGTGGCGTCGGCAAAGACCTCGGCGAACCGACCTCCCTCGGACTCCGGCACGAATTTCCCCCAGGAGACGCCTTCGCTGTAACTGCACCCCGACAACCCGCCCCAGTGCTCGGGTTCCGGGCAGATGCGTACCGCGTATTTGTAACGGCGCACGGGATCGTCGGCGCCGAGTCGCTTTTGCAGGATCTCGAGATAGGGACCTACCTGTTGGGCCCAGTTGCGGGGAACCCCCCCTCCGATGGTGAAGATTCCGAGCGTCTCGTGCTGCCGTATTCGTTCCGCGAAGTCGTCCAGGTCGAGAAACGGATCGAAGCGAAAGACGGGTTCGCCGGAACGGGCCCGGGTGTGGTTGAAGATCGCCAGGTCGAGGCCCAGCTCGGAATCGGTGAAGGCCGGTGTGTAGATGGGGACCTGCTGCTGCACCGCGCTCTTGAGAATCGCGCGACCCGGAACGTGCTTGTCCAGGTGCCGCCCCAGTCGTTCCGCGATCAATCGGCTCGAGAGGACGCTGTCGGCGGGGAGGTCCGCCAGGGAGTGCTTGAGCAGCCGTTCGACGTCATCGAGATTCTTCTCCAGCTCGATGGTGTCGTAGACGCGGTTGTAGCCCTTGTTGTGCAGCTCTTCGTCTCGCATGCCCGGGTGGTGCTTGAAATGGAGCATCCCCGCGCCTTCCGAGAGGCCGTGGGTCATGAGGGCGCCGGTCGTCACCACGGCGTGAATCCAGCCGCGATCGATCATCTCGCACAGAACCAGTCCCTGCTTTGCGATGGTCATCGCTCCCGAGATGGTCGCGACGCGGAAGCAGTCGCTGTCTCGAATCATGGCTTCCAGCACGTCGGCGGCTTCGCCGAGCCGGCGTCCGCCGAAGGCGGTCTGACCCATCGCGCGAACCAGTTCGTCGACACTGTGGGTGCTTCCGGGGTCGAGGGGTACCAGGGGCGTCAGTCCGTCCTCGTGACCGCGGCCGTACTTGCTTTCGTCACGGGGTTTGGCCATGCGAATCTCCAGTAGTCGCGCTGGCTGCGCACACTAGCGCAGGTTCGGGGGGTCAGGCTGTCGCGGTCGGCCTCTCCAGGGGCACGAGTTCGTCGGGGGTGAAGGCGGGAAGTGAACAGGTGACGCCGCGGCAGACGTAGGCGGTGGCGCGGCTCTTCACGGCGCCGCGTCCTGTCAGCCAGCTCGGGTCGACGCCCTCGGGCAGCTGCGCCCCCGGCGCGACCACGAGCACGCAATCTTCGGGAAGGAGCACGCGTCGGGCGCGGTCGGCGAGGGCATGGGTCGTGGCATCGTCAGGGTTGCCGACGACGACCGCCACCGAGATTCCCCAGTCGGCGGCCAGGGCCGCCCGCGCCAGCGTCGGCAGGCCCTCGGGTGCGCGTTCGAGCATCCGGGCGTGGGTTCGGATCACGCGATCGACGAGTTGCCGCAGGTCCTCGCGGCCCGCGAGGGTCGCCATCCTCAGCAGGCCCAAAACAGCCAGGCCGGTGGAATCGGGAGTGGCTCCGTCTCCGTCGGAGCGAGGCCGATGGACCAGCGGCTCTCCATCGATCGGTGTGAAGAACAGATCGGATTCCGTGTCGTCGAAAAAGCGGCGGGCGATGTCGTTGGCGAGTTGGGTCGCCGATGTCAGGAACCGGTCCCCCGCCCCGGCTCGATACAGGTCGAGGCAGGCCTCGAGCATCGCAGCCAGATCGTCCAGAAACGCCGGTACCGACGCGCGACCTGCATTGAACACCCGATGCAGGCGCCCGTCGGCATCCTGCATTCGGTCGAATACGAAATCGGCTGCAGCGGCCGCATCGCCGAGCATGGAGGCGTCGCCCAGCAGACTTCCGGCTCGAGCCAGGCCGGAGATCGTGAAGCCATTCCAGGCGGCGACCCGCTTTCGATCCACACCCGGGGCGACGCGTTTCTCGCGCACCCGACGCAGGCTCTCGCGCTGCTTCGCCAGGCGCGCGCGGGCTTCGCGCGAAACATCGTGGAGAACGGTGGCACCCCCCTCGAAGTTTCCGTCCTCGGTCACACCGTAGGTCGCGCAGAATTCCCGGGCCGCATCGGCGCCCAGGGCGGCTTCGACCTGATCGGGGGTCCACACGTAGAACCGGCCCTCCTGGCCCTCGCTGTCGGCGTCCTCGCTGGCGTAGAAGCCGCCCTCGGGCGCGGTCATCTGGCGCCGCAGGTATTGCGCCGTTTCGCGGATCGGCCACACGAGATCGTCGTCACCCCCGCCGCACCGGCGCCAGGTTTCAGCGTAAAGTCGCAACAATTGTCCCTGGTCGTAGAGCATCTTCTCGAAGTGGGGGATCGCCCAGCGGTCGTCGACGGAATAGCGGTGAAAGCCGCCGGCCAGATGATCGTACAGGCCCCCCCGCGACATCTCGCGGCATGTGAGCGTGACATGGGCGAGGGCCTCCCTCGCCTTGCGTTCGGGCAGAACGTCCGCCGCGGCCAGCAGCAACTCCAGCGAACTCGGTGTGGGAAACTTGGGGGCCCCGCCGAAGCCGCCGTGATCCGGGTCCGCTCGCTGGAGCAATTGCATTGCCCCATGGGCGGCGGTTGCCGCGCCCGGCGTTTCGCCGGCTTCGCCCCCAGGTTTCATCTGGAGGGATTCGAGGATCCGGGCCGCGGCGCTCGCGACCTGGCCCCGTTGGGACCGATAAGTGCGGGCGATGCCCTCCAGCAACTGACGGAACGAAGGCAGCCCGTGGCGCGGCTCGGGGGGGAAGTAGGTGCCGGCGTAGAAGGGTTCAGCATCGGGGGTGCAGAACACCGTCATCGGCCAGCCGCCGTGGCCGGTGAGGGACACGAGGGCCTTCATGTAGATCTGATCGACGTCCGGACGCTCTTCCCGGTCGACCTTGATCGACACGAAGAATCGATTCATGAGGGCGGCGGTTTCGGGATCCTCGAACGACTCGTGTTCCATCACGTGGCACCAATGGCAGGCGCTGTAGCCGATGGAGACCAGGAGGGGTTTGTCCTCGCGCTGAGCGCGCTCTCGCGCTTCCGGGCCCCAGGGATACCAGTCCACGGGATTGTTCATGTGCTGGCGAAGATAAGCGCTGCTCTCTCCGGCGAGACGATTCGGCGAGGGGCCTGTGGCGGGTTCGTTCGTCGACTCCTTCGTCGGATGGCCATCGGATTCGGGCACGAGTCGAAACCTACCCGACGGGGCAGGTTCTGGCTCTCTCGGCTCGATTCGTGCGAGAATCCGACCCATGTCGAAATCGAATCCCCGGGTCAGCGATGAACAGGCTCTGGGCTTTCTCAAGTCCCTCTCGAACTGGGGCCGCTTCGGCGAGCGCGACCAGCTCGGGACCCTCAACCTCATCACCGCCGAAAAGCGCCGCGCCGCCGCGGCTCTGGTCCGCAGTGGCCGCACGGTCTCCTGCGCGCGCCCCTTGCCCACCGAGCCCGCCGCGGACAACCCCAGACCCGTCACCCACCACATGATCGGAACCCACACCGAGGGCTGGGGGGGCGACTACTTCGCCATGGCCACACACGGTCTTGCGATCTCCCACCTCGATGCGCTCTGCCACATCTTTCACGAGGGCCGCATCTACATACGGCTATCCCAGCGAGCGGGTGACGGCCCACGGGGCCCTCGAGCTGGGGATCCACGCGCTTCGCGACGGCATCGTCTCGCGCGGGGTCCTCCTCGACATTCCGCGGAGCCGGGGCGTCGACTACCTCGAGCCCGGGGATCCGATCTTCCCCGAGGATCTCGAACGGGCGGAAACCGCGGCCGATGTGTCCGTCGAATCCGGCGACGTACTCTTCGTGGCAACCGGCCGCTGGGCGGCGCGCGACGCGAAGGGCCCGGCGAAGATGGGTCAGCCGATGGCGGGCCTCGACGTGTCCTGCCTGCCGTGGCTCCACGAGCGGGGTGTGGCCGCCCTGGGCTCCGACGGAATCTCCGATGTGATTCCGCCGCGAGTCGGTGGATTGGGGATTCCCATCCACACGGTCGCCATCGTGGCGATGGGCCTGCACCTGCTGGACAACCTGGAGCTCGCGACCCTGGCCCAGGCGTGCGCCGAGGAGGAGCGCTGGGCCTTCCTGATCACGATTGCACCCCTGGTACTGACGAACGGGACGGGCTCGCCCGTCAATCCCATCGCCCTGTTCTGAGCCCCGCGAGCTAAACTCGACGCATGCTCGATGTGGTTCTACATCCCGGACGCGATCGCGCGGTACGGCGGCGGCATCCCTGGGTGCTTTCGGGATCTGTGGATCGCGTTTCGGGAACGCCGGAACCGGGGGAGTGGTGTCGGGTGCTGTCGGCGGAGGGCGAGGTGCTGGCTTACGGCGACCTCTCCGCCGAGTCTCGGATTCGCGTGCGGCTGATGTCCTTTGGCAAGGACCCGCCGGCGCCCGGACTTCTCGATGAGCGGATCGAGGCGGCCGTCGCGCGCCGCGCCACGGCTGGACTGATCGGCGAGACCGATGCTGTTCGCCTCGTCAACGCCGAAGGCGACGGATTGCCGGGTCTGATCGCCGACCGCTACGCCGACGTGGTGGTCGTGAAATTCACGTCGGCGGGCATGGCGACGCGGCGCGAAGTCGTGACGGAGGCACTGCGCCGCGCGACCGGCGCCGCCGCCGGCTTCGAG
>JAZFUU010000167.1:0-9540 GCA_036447375.1 Myxococcota bacterium | reverse complement strand
ACTCGTAGCGCCTTCAGACCCCCATGAAGTTCAGGAACATCTCGAGCGAGGTGACGCGCAGGTAGGGGTTCGTCCGCTTCTGCTCGCCCATGGTGGACGATCCCTCGGGCGAGTACAGGTGGCCTGGGAAGAGCAGGGTTTCGTCGGGGAGAGCCTTCAGGGTTCCGTTCAGGCTCTCGTACATGGCCGCGGGGTCGCTGCCGGGGAGATCGACCCGTCCGCAGCTGCCCAGGAAGAGGGTGTCGCCTGAGACCAGGCTGCCCGGATGCCCGTGTTCCTCGATCAGAAAGCACTGGGATCCCGGCGTGTGGCCCGGAGTGTGAAGCAACCGGATTCGCACTTCACCCAGGGACAGGCTGTCGCCTCCCGACTTTCGCACCAGGTCCGACTCCGAGGCGCCAGTGACCGTGCGCATCCCGTCGCCCTCGTGTTCGTTCACATAGATCGGAACCGGGTGACGTTCGAGCAGACGTCCGACGCCCTCGATGTCGAATCCCATGATATGACCGCCCACATGATCCTGGTGGTAGTGCGTGACCAGGGCGCCCACGACCTTCATGCCGTCGGTTTCCGCCTGATCCAGCAACGTATCGACGCTCCACGCTGGATCGATCAACAGTGCTTCGCGGGTCGATTGGCTCCCCACGAGGTAGGCGAGGTTTGCCATCTGGCCCACGGGGACCTGGCGAAAGTAGAGATCACGGTCGGCGGTCATCGACGCCTAATCCTCGAGAATCTTCTGGACCCAGGTATCGATGTTGTTCATCAGCTCGTCCTGCACCTCATCCGGGGTTCGCCCCGATTTCTTGAGCACCTTGAACTGATGATCCGCGTCGCGGGTAATTCGCAGGGTGCTGGGAGCACCGACGCGTAGCAGAGTGCGGCGCAAAACGTTCAGATCACAGCTTCGATCCCGCGAGCCCTGTAGGAAGAGAACCGGAGAGACGATCCGAAACAGTTCTTCCGCCTTCCGCTCATCGGGCTTTCCCGGCGGGTGGAGCGGAAAGCCCAGCAGAAACAAGCCGTCGACGCGCACCCGCGACCCCGCCAGTTCGGCGGCAACCTGACCGCCGAGTCCGATCCCCCCGATGAAGAGGTGCGCCGGGGCCGCCGTCGGGTCGCGGCTCAGAGCCTCGATGGCGGCACGAAAGGTCCGGCCCAGCACCTGCATCGAGTCGGGACGGCGCTTCTTGGCCTCGGCGAAGGGGAAATTGAAGCGGAGGGTGAGGTATCGCCGTTCGGTCAGCTCGCGGTGCAGGCTTTCGATCAGGGGGTCGGTGTGGTCCCGACGGGATCCGTGGGCAAGGCAGATGCTGACCCGGGCCCCGGTGGGCCACCAGCGGGGCACTCCGAGAACGCCCGATACCTCCGATAGACCCTGGGCGGAGTCGGCTAGGGGGATCTTGATCTGTTCGAAACGGGCGGCGGGTTCGACCACGGGCTCCCTCTGGGGGGGGTATGTATAACACGCGTCATGGGACATCCCGGAATTCACCGGAGCTGGTAGTCTAAGCGTGCGGAGTTGCAATGGAAAAAGTTTTGATTACGGGAATCGCTGGAGGCCAGGGGCGGCTATTGGCGCGCCGGCTGCTGGAGAACTACGAGGTCTGCGGGGTCGATCGGGTCGCCTGGGAGGGACACCCGAGCGAGATCACGGTCCACAACGTGGATCTGCGCAAGAAGCGGTTCGAGGACGTGATTCGCACCGAACAGCCCACCGTGGTGGTGCATATGGGCTTCATCCGCCACTTCCGGGTTGCGGACCGGGAGCGCCATGATGTCAACGTCCGCGGAACCAAGCAGTTGCTCGACCATTGCGTGAATCACGGCGTTCAATCCCTGGTCGTGCTCTCGAGCAGCTATGTCTACGGGGCGTTTCCCGAGAATCCCTATTTCATGGACGAGGATGCGCCGCTGTCGGCCAGCCGTTCCTATCCGGAGATCCGGGATCTCGTGGAGGTGGATACGCTGGTCACGTCCTACCTGTGGCGCTTCCCGCACCTCCGAACCTGTGTGCTTCGACCCGTGAATGTGCTCGGCTACTACGTGCACTCGATGATCGGCAGCTACTTGCGCGAGGCGCGGGTGCCCACCGTAATGGGCTTCGACCCGATGATGCAGTTCATTCACGAGGAGGACGTCTCCGAAGCCATCGCGCTCGCTCTCGACCACCGGCTCCAGGGGGTGTTCAACCTGGCCGGTCCGGGCGAAGTGCCCCTGCATACGGCCATCCGCGAAACCGGCGGCAAATCCCTGGCCGTGCCCGAGCCCCTGATGCGGCCGCTCTTTGCCCGTGCGTTTCGATGGGGCGTCATTCCGTATCCGCCGGGTGCGATCGACTACCTCAAATACCCCATCACGGTCTCGGGAGAACGCTTCGTCGAAGCCACGAACTTTCGGCCCCTCTTCAACCTCGAAGAAATCTTTCAGAGCCTGCGTCGGTAGCTGAGCGTGGGACGGGCGGGCAGGTCGGGCGGGATCGAAGCTTTGACGGACCTGGCAGGCGCTTTGATGCCCCTGTCGATCCGGCGTCTCCGGCTCGAGTTTGAGCAGAAACTGCGAAAGATCCCGAATCAGATCAACGAGTTCGGCTTTGACAGCTACGGCATGAGTCCGGAGTGGCTGCGTCGGCTGTCCGCGCCGGCTCTGATCCTGTATCGCCACTACTTCCGGGTCGAGACCTTCGATATCGATCGCCTTCCGGCGGGCCGCATGCTGTTGATCGCGAACCATGCGGGACAGCTTCCTTTCGACGCGGCGATGCTCACCGTGGCGTTGATTCTCGAGGCCGAGCCGCCGCGAGTTGCCCGCAGCATGGGCGAGTATTGGATTCCGAGTCTCCCGTGGTTGAGCGTCGTGGCGGCGCGGGGAGGTGCCCTGGTCGGGACGCCGAGGAACTGCGTTCATATGCTGGAGAACGGCGAATGCGTGATGGTGTTTCCAGAAGGCGTACGCGGGATCAGCAAGCCCTTCTCCGAGCGCTATCGGCTCCAGCGCTTCGGCCTGGGATTCATGCGGCTGGCGCTGGAGACCGGTGCGCCCATCGTCCCGGTGGGAATCGTCGGTTCGGAGGAGCAACAGCCGGGTTTGGCGAACCTGAAGTCTCTGGGAGGGGTGCTCGGCATGCCCGCGTTTCCGATCACTCCCACCTTCCCCTGGCTCGGCCCGATGGGCCTGCTTCCCCTGCCGGTGAAGTACCGCATGCATTTCGGATCGCCCATGGAATTCACCGGAGATCCCTCGGAGGAAGACGCGGTCATGGAGAAAAAGGTGGAGGTGGTCAAACGCGCGATCGCGGCGCTTCTCGAACGCGGTCGCGCCGAACGAAAAGGGATTTTCACCTGATGGCGAAGCGCAAGCGGATCTTCATCCTCGGGGGCGGCGCGTCACTCGGTGCTCATCAGGTGGGGGCGATGAAGCTTCTCGAAGAGAAAGGAATCGTTCCGGATGCGATCGTAGGCTCCTCGATCGGGGTGCTCAACGCCTGTTTCTACGCCACGGGGGGTGTCGAGAACATGGAGCGCGCGTGGACGCGGTTTCCGCCCGTCGCTGCGATTCTTCGGCCGAGCCTGCGCCACAACCCGTTCACAGGGCTTTCCCTGATGTCGGCGAAGCCCTTCGCGAAGGCGGTGGAGAAGTTCATCGACTTCGAGAAGCTGCTTTCCTGTTCTCTGGAACTCTCGTTCATCGTCTTGAATTTGTCTCGGGGCGAGGGTCAGTTCTTCTCGAATCGTCAGACCCGTACGAGCGGCGAGCTCCGCACCCTGGCTCGGGCGGGCTATGCGCTTCCCCTCCTGTTCCCCCCGGTGCGGT
Organism: Myxococcota bacterium; assembly: GCA_036447375.1. Taxonomy (GTDB): domain Bacteria; phylum Myxococcota_A; class UBA9160; order UBA9160; family SMWR01; genus JACZXC01. Next base: position 5,727 of record JAZFUU010000167.1, on the reverse strand, counting down.
TTCGAGGCGAGTTGTTCGTCGACGGCGGCCTGGCATGGAACGTACCGCTCCTTCAGGCCGTCGAGATGGGAGCGACCGAGATCTATGTGCTCGCGGTGGTGGCTCCCTCGCTCCCCTTCAAGCGCCGATTTCGCGGTATGCCGGACTACTTGATACGGCTGGCCGACGTGATGTGGAGAACCATCGGGAACGTGGGATACGTCACGACCCGCATCGAGTCCGATGGAACCTATCGCGGTGTTCCCGTCACGGTGATTCACCCCACCGAGGAGCACTCGGGTTTCAACCTGGCGACCCTGCTCTCGGCGAAGCCCGCCCACACCCGCCGCCTCATGGCCGCCGGATACCGCGATGCCAAACGGGAAATGGCCCGGCTGGAACGCGTTCGCAGCAGCGGCGCGCGGAAGCATCGCGACGACCCCGAAGTCGAGCCCGCGTTTCGGCACGAGGTCGCGTGAGGGGCTATCCTGAAGTCCCCAGAACCTGTGTGGAGCCGCCCGTGGGGGTCGCGTGTCCGACGACACTGTCACGATTGAGCTGAACCCCCGGGAGCGCCGCCTCTACGACCGTCTGCGCCGGCAGGTCGTCCGCTACGAGCCGGGAACGAACTCCGGAATGCGCGACCTGATCTTGCTGCTGCCGGATCTGACGGTGCTGGCCATGCGGCTGATGAGAGACGACCGCGTGCCGAGGCGCGCAAAATTTCTGGCGATGATCGGCGTCGGCTACGTGCTTTCGCCCATCGATCTGCTCCCCGTGTTGATCCTGGGGCCCGTGGGACTCATCGACGACGTCGTGGTCATGGCCGCGACACTCTCACGCTTGCTGAATCACGTGCATCCGGACGTGGTCCGTTCCCACTGGCCCGGCCACGGGGATGCCCTGGCGGTGATTCAACGCGGCACCGCCTGGTCCGAATCCCTCTTTACCGCCCGTCTGCCCGCACTGATCCGCGGACTGCTGCGTCGGGCCTAGAAGTTGTCTTTGAGGGTGCGGATGCGCCCCAGGTCCGCGGCGTCGGTGGCTCGAAGGAATGGGTTGGTCGCCCGTTCTTCTCCGAGCGTGGAGGGGATCGACATTTCCTCGGTCTTGGCGTCGTGCCAGTCGGCGGCCGCGTGGGAACGCATCTCGGAGACCCGCACGAGCTTGGCGCGAACCGCCTCGTTTTCGGGCTCCAGGTGGGCGGCAAACCGGAGATTGCTTTCGGTGTATTCGTGTCCGCAAAAGATCCGCATCGAATCCGGTAGCGCTCCGAGCTTCTCGTGCAACGCCGTGAACATCATCTCCGGGGTTCCCTCGAAGAGCCTTCCACAGCCCGCGGCGAACAGTGTGTCGCCGCAGAACACGGCCTCCGCATCGTCGAAGACGTAGGCGATATGTCCGCGGGTGTGGGCGGGAATGAACAGGATCCTCGCCCGTTGGCGACCCACTTCGATGTGGTCCCCTTCCTCGAGTCCTTCGCTGAGCCCCGGCAGACGACCCTCATCCGACGCGTGCCCGTAAACCGGGGTGCCATAACGCTTGGCGAGATCCGGATTGGCGGCTGCGTGATCCCAGTGATGGTGCGTCGACAGGACCTTGGTCAACTTGGCCCCGAGGCTGTCGATACGTTTGACGACGGGCTCTTCCTCGGGCGCGTCGACGACGGCGGACTCCCCGCTCTCCTCACATGTGATGAGGTAGGTGTAGTTGTCACTCAAGGTGGGAATTCGCTCGATGTGTAGGCCCATGACCGGGAGGCTACGAGGCCGGTTCGCGGCTGGCAAGGCGGTCGACGAGCGGAAGCGTCAGTTGTGCGGGAACCGCGGGCAGCTCGGTTTCACCCTCGCTGGTTCGATTCGGCGGGGGCCCTGGGTCCGGGATCCACACCGGGCTTTGCCGGCCGGTATTCTGGGCGGGGCAGATGTCGCGGTACTCGCACCAGCCGCACAGGGGACTGGGGCGGGCCTCGAAAACCGTTTCCGCCCGGATTCGGTCGATCACCTCGATGGTCCCCGCTCGCAGTTCCTCGAGCTGCTCGGGCGTGCGCGTCGACGTTCGAGTTCGGTCGTGCTGTAGGTAGTGCCAGACCAGCCGGATCGGATGGTCGCCTCCGTAGACCTCGGCCAGTGCCATCTGATACAGGGCGAGCTGCCGATCTCGATCCAGCTGCTTCTGACTCGGGACGCGACGCGCCGTCTTGTAATCGTGGATCTCGATCGTCTCGTCCGCTGCGCGAACGATTCGATCCACCACTCCGCGAATCCGGTAGCTTCCGCGCTCGTCGAGACTGAAACTCACGCGCTTTTCCAGTCCCAGGGTCTCGTCGCTGTCGAATGGATAGAAGCGCCGGTAGAAGCGGGTGAGGCAGCGTTCACCGATCGAGCGATAGAAGCCGACGGAATTCTCGGGGCGCGCGATGCGAATCCGAGCTTCGACGTAGTGCTCGTCCCACAGCAGCTCGAAGCGCTTCAAGACCTGCGCCAAGGTCGGGACGAATCCTTTGCCGGTGGCGATGTACAGGCGCTCGAGTACTTCGTGCACCCGTTTTCCGACGAACTGCTCGATAGATTCGGTCTTCGAGGGGATCCGAAGCACGTACCGAAATTGGAATTTCTTGGGACAGTCTTCGAAGCTCGAGAGCCGCGAGTGACTGTAGACCTCGGACACCCGAATCTCCCTCCCAGCGTTCCGCCAGACGCGGACGAAGGCCGTCTCCGAAGCCGCTGCATCCGCGCCGAAAGCCGGGGCTGCCGACGCGGTCTCGCTCCGGCGTGTGAGGGGATCGACGCTCTGGAGGAGACCGGCACTTCGCCGATCGGATCCCACCCTACCATTCCGGCCCGCGCGACGGCAATGCGCGGGACGCGCTATTCTCCCACGGCGCCCCGAGGAGTTCTCTCCCATGGCCACACGACCGCGATCCCGCCGATCCTCCACCTCAGAATTCAGTAGTGAATCCGGTGAGTTGCAGGCGGCCCTGGAATCCACGATCGTCTCTCTGTCGACGAGCGCCGATGATGCGCTCACCAAAGCCTCGGGCCAGGGTCTTCCCGATCGCGCCGAAGTCACCGACTGGGTGGAGCGCACCAAACGCCTGGTCCTGACCCAGCTGGATCGCTCCACTCTCCGTTCCGAGGTGCCCCACCTGGCGGCCCGCCTCCTGACACTGCTCGAAAGCGTGAACCTGCGGGACGGCGCCCGGCCGGAGTCGGTCGTCACCGCCTTTCTGCCGCGGTTGACGATGATTCGCCAGTCCCTCGCAGCGGACGTGGAGGCGGCGTTCGAGGGCGATCCCGCCGCCAAGGGCTACGCGGAGATCGTGGTGTCCTATCCGTCGATTCGGGCCATCTCGATTTTTCGTATCGCCCACGAGCTTCACGAACTCGGGGTCTCGATCCTTCCGCGCATGATGACAGAGCACGCTCACGACCGGACGGGGATCGACATCAACCCGGGTGCGCGGATCGGGTCCCGCTTCTTCATCGATCATGGAACCGGGGTGGTGATCGGCGAGACCTGCGAGATCGGTGACAACGTTCGCCTCTACCAGGGCGTGACCCTCGGTGCCAAGGCGCCCCGCCACGGAGCCATGCTTCGCGGAATCAAGCGACACCCGACCATCGAAGACGACGTGACGATCTACGCCGGGGTTACAATTCTCGGGGGCGACACGGTGATCGGGCGGAGCAGCGTGATCGGGGGAAATGTCTGGCTCGTCGAGTCGATTCCGGCGGACTCCAAGGTCATTGCCGAGCCGCCGCGTCAGCTCGTGCGCACCCGCGCCACGGACACTGCCGAACATCCGCTTCACCTGCACTGGGATATCTAGCTTGCTCAAACGCGTGTCGGTCCGACTTCGACCCGCGACGGCATTCGGATTCGCCTGTCTGGGGTTGGCGCTAGCGGCGGGTGCCGCTGCGGAAGACCCGAAAGGCTGGGCCTACGTCCTTTCGCGCGAAATGATGAGTCCGTTCTGCCCGGGCCGGAGCCTCTCCGACTGTCCCAGCACCGAGGCGGAGAGCCTGCGGATGTGGATCGTGGTCCAGGAGGCCGGTGGTCGCCAGCGAAGCGAAGTGGAGGCGGAGCTTCTGGATCGATACGGAGACGTCATTCTCGCGGCGCCGCGTGCGCAGGGCTTCGGTTGGGCGGCGTATCTGCTGCCCGCGGTGGTTTTCGTTGCGGGGGGGATTCTGCTCGGTGTTTTCTTGAGAACGCAGACCCGGACGAGCCATGGCCTGGCCCCGGATGCGCTCGATCCAGATCTGTCGCGTCGCGTCGACGAAGAACTGCGACGCAGTGGAGCGCGGCCCGGCTCCTCGGCATGAAAATCTATACCCGGCGCGGTGATCGGGGTGAGACCGATCTGTTTGGTGAGGGTCGCGTCGCAAAGGACGACCCGCGGGTCGATGCCTATGGTGCCGTCGACGAGCTCAATGCCTTCGTCGGAGTCTGTATCGAGGCCAGCGCTCACGAGGACATTCGTGAGACCCTGCTGGACATTCAGAGGCGGCTCTTCGGATTGGGGGGCTATCTGGCCACCCCCGACGCCCAACGACGCGAGCGCGGTCGAGTCCCCGAACCGACGGGGGCAGACGTCGAAGAGCTCGAGCGCCAGATCGACTCGCTCGAGAAGGAGCCTCCGCCGCTGAAGCGCTTCGTCCTGCCGGGTGGCTGCGCCGCGGCCGCGGCGATGCACGTAGCGCGCACGGTTTGCCGACGGGCCGAGCGCCGGGTCGTTTCGCTGAATCGCGAGAGCCCGCTCAGCGAGGCGTCGCTGGGCTATCTGAATCGCTTATCCGATCTGCTGTTCGTCATGGCACGCGTGGAAAATCGGCGGGCCGGCCTCCCTGATATCGAGTGGGAAGGACGCGGGAGCTGACCCCAGGTAGCGAACCGGGCGTTCGAGGCGAAGTCGCACCAGCGTTCCGACCGCTACCCCGAAGAGCAGCGAGAAGAGCAGAGCCAGCAGAACCGCACGCAGGGCTCTCACGCGGGTAGAGGGTAGCGGAGCCCATACTGACGGGGCGGAATGACTGACACGGCGGAATGACCCCGGCGGTCCGCGAAAACCGTTCCGCCGGTAGGGGGTTTGGGTGCGCAACCGCATTGGCGGCGGGGTCGTAGGGATCATCGGGATCGCCGGCCTGTGGGCGGCGAGCTTGGCGGTGCCCGAAGCGACCCGCGCCCAGTCGCCGGTGTGTGGCCCGAAGCCGCTTCCGGATCCGGGCTGCTCGATTTCCGAATGCGTTGCCGGACGCTGGAAGCAGCAGTGCGGAGCCGTGTCGAGGAAAGTCTGCGGACCGCAGCCGATCGCACCGTCGGGGTGCTGGTTCGAGTGCGTCGATGGAAAATGGCTCGAGCAGTGTGCGCTGGACGACCTGGCGGCGTGCGGGATTCAGCCGCTTCCGAGGCTGGGATGCGTCATCGGCAGTTGCAGAAATGGCCGCTGGGAACAGATCTGCGAAGTGTCGCGGCATGGGGATTGTGGGCCGAAGCCGGACTACGTTCCGGTGGGCTGCCGCATTGGCCAGTGCGCGGGCGGAATCTGGGAGCTCGTCTGCAATGAAGCGATGCCGATTCCGGGGTTCCAGTGACGGTTGCTACGACCCGCTGCTTCGCAGCGCTTGCTCGTCCGATCTTCGCTCGGCTACGCCTCGCTGCGCCCGCTGCTTCGCAGCGCTTGCTCGATCTCGCCGCTTAGGGCTTCGATGGCCGTGAAGGCCGAGGCGGGGGCATCGTCGCGGA
>JAZFUU010000166.1:0-11144 GCA_036447375.1 Myxococcota bacterium | reverse complement strand
ACGGCGCCCCGAAAACCAGGTTCCGTCGGGGTTCCGCGACAGCGGCACGATGCCGCCGAGTTCCGGCTGTCCTTCTTCGAGGGGATGACCCAGGAGCGTCTCCGCGATCGTTCGAATGATTCCCTTGTGAACCACGAGAAGGGCCGCGCTCGCACCGCTCTCGATCACCCGGTCGAGGCCGCGGCCGACTCGGGTGCGGAATCGGAAGCGGGGCTCGCCGCCCGGGAATTCGAAGCCCTCGACCTTCCCCTGCCAATCCTCGTAGAGCACGGGGTCTGAAGCCCGGATCTCTTCCGCCGTGAGTCCTTCCCAGCGTCCGAAGTCGATTTCGCGGAAATCGCCCTCGAGCCGAATCGGCGCACCGCCCGAGACGATCGAGGCTCCCTCCCATGAGCGACGCAGGGGGCTGGCCACCACCAGATCGAAGACCTCGGTTCGCAGCGAAGTCGACGCCCGGCGCAACTGCCCGCGACCTTCGTCCGAGAGCGGGATATCACTGCTTCCGTGAAAACGAACGCTTGAGTTTCCCACGGTTTCCCCGTGGCGGATCATCACGATTCGGCGGAGCTTCGACATCCGACCTCCCGGATTCGTTGGGGAAAGCCGAGTCCTTCGGCCGGCGGCAGGATCGGCGACGCGGCCGTCGTCGTCAATGCGCTCTGGCTCGGAAACCTCTGACTCGGAAACCTCTGACTCCCGAACGTCTGGTAGACTCTCGGCGCCTATCGCGCCTTGGGCGCGCGCCCGCGGGCAGGGTGGGGGAATCGTGACGCGGCGCATCCAGCTGTACTCGCTGCTCGGGGTCCTCTTCGCAGGGGCCGCGGCAGTCGCGTGGTTCCGAGGGGAAGGATCCCCTCCGGAGCTGACCGGACCCGATCGGATCTGGATCGGCGCCGACCCGCGGGTGACCTCCTTCGAGCTGATGGATTCCGACGCCGGGCTGCGGGAGGGTCGCGCCGTGCTGCATCATGCACGTGGAGAGGTCGAGCTGGCGCGAATGCAATTCCCGGGCAACTGGCTGTCGGGGGGTTCGGGGGGGAAGCCCACGCGTTTCGACGTGCCCGTAGACCCGGCGCAGCTCGACCTGAAGAGCGGTAGCGCCTTCCTGCGTATCACCGCAATCGACTGGTCCTGGCGACGCAACCGGACGACCCGCGAATTCCCCGTCGTCATCGACCTGGAGCCACCTCGCATTCGCGTGACCACCAATTACACGAACGTGCGCCGCGGCGGTGCGGCGGCTGTCGGTTACCGGGTTTCCGAAGCCACGGTTCGGGACGGAGTTCGCGTGGGAGACGTCCGCTTCGACGGCTACCCGGTGGGAAATGCGGGGCCCCGGAGTCAGGCGGGTCTCCGCTTCGCCCTGTTTGCGGTTCCAGCGGACGCACCCGCCAAGGTCCCGATTCGGGTCTTCGCTGTGGATGAGGCGGGAAATGAATCCGAGGCGCAGTGGCCCGCCTTCGTCGGGGAGCGAAAGCCGATCGAGGTGCAGGTGCCGCTCTCCCAGCGATTCCTCGACACGAAGGTTCGCGCGCTGGCGCGGTCCGAAAATCTCGCCGAAGCCGACGCCGCCGAAACCTTCCGCAGAGTCAACTCGAATCTGCGTCGCGACAACGAGACCCGGATTCGGGATCTCCTGGATGGATCATCGCCGCAGCCCCTCTGGCACGGCCGCTTCGGGCAACTTCCCGGCTCGAAGGTCATGAGTCGCTTCGGAGAGCACCGCAGCTACACCATCGACGGAAGGCCGGTCTCCGAAGCCATCCATCTGGGCTACGACCTCGCCTCCACCGCCGCCGCCCGGGTGCCCGCCGCGAACGCGGGCCGCGTGGTCTTCGCGAGCGACCTCGGAATCTACGGAAACTGTGTGCTGGTCGACCACGGCCTCGGTCTGGCTTCGCTTTACGGCCATCTCTCGCGAGTCGATGTGAGGCCCGGCGATCGGGTGGAAAAAGGGCACGCTCTGGGACTGTCCGGAGCCACGGGCCTGGCTGGAGGCGACCACCTTCACTTCGCGATGCTGGTCGGCGGTTTCTATGTCGATCCGATCGAGTGGTGGGACGCGAATTGGGTTCGAACACACATCGAAGCGCAGCTGTCGAGATCGGCCCGGTAAGGATTGGGCTCGAGGCGAGGCTGCGAGGGCACCTGCTTCGCCGTTACAAGCGCTTCCTCGCCGACGTGGTCACCGAAGACGGCCGGACACTCACGGTTCACTGCCCCAACCCGGGCAGCATGATCGGCTGCGACACTCCCGGCGCGGCGATTCGCTGCTCGACCAGCGACAAGCCCGGGCGCCGGTACCGCCACACCCTGGAGATGATCCGGGTGGGGCGTGCCTGGGTGGGGCTGCACGCCTCCCGCGCCAACGCCATCGCTGCCCGAGCCTTCGAGGCGAACGCCGTGCCGGGATTTTCGTCGATTCGGGAGATTCGGCGCGAGGTTTCACTGGGCAATTCGCGGCTCGATTTTCAGCTGACGGAAGATTCAGGCACGGCCTATGTCGAAGTCAAGAGTGTGACCATGGCCGACGGACGGCTGGCGCTCTTTCCCGACAGCGTCACCGAGCGAGGGCGGCGACACCTGGAAACGTTGATGCAGCTGCACCGCAAAGGCTCTCGAGCCGCCCTCCTCTTCGTGGTGCAGCGAGCCGATTGCGACCGGGTTTCGCCCGCCGATGACATCGACCCCGCCTACGGCGCGGCCCTGCGCGCCGCCGCTCGCGAGGGGGTGGAGATTCTCGCGATCGGTGCCCGGGTGACCGGCCGGGCCATCACCGTCGAACGAAGCCTCCCCGTCGTTCTGTGAAGAGCCTGCGGCGGGAACTATTGGACTGGTACCGAACCCATCGCCGGGCGCTGCCCTGGCGCGCCACTCGCGATCCCTACGCGATCTGGATCTCAGAAGCCATGCTGCAGCAGACCCGCGTCGAAACCGCGATTCCTTACTACGAACGTTTCCTCGAGCGATTTCCCGATATCCACGCGCTGGCCACGTCCGACCTGGACGACGTCCTGGGGGTCTGGGCCGGGCTCGGCTACTACTCGCGGGCACGCAACCTGCGCTCCGCGGCCCAGAAGGTCGTGAAAGAATTCGACGGCGAGCTTCCGGACGACGTCGATTCCCTGCGAACGTTGCCCGGAATCGGCCCATATACCGCTGGAGCCGTCGCATCGATCGCTTTCGATCGACCCGAGCCCGTCGTCGACGGCAACGTGGCGCGGGTTCTCTCCCGCCTGCGCGGAATCCGCGACGACGTGAAGAAAGCGCCCACGGTTCGCCGGCTCTGGCAAGAGGCGGCAGCATTGGCAAAGGGGCCCCACCCGGGCGACCTCAACCAGGCACTGATGGAGCTCGGCGCGACGGTCTGCACACCGCGGGCACCGCGCTGCCTCGCCTGCCCGATCGCGCGTCACTGCGAGGCTCACCGCGACGGTGACGCCGAGGCGCTGCCGGTGAAATCGCGTCCGCCTCCGCCGCGCCCGGTCGAAGCCGTCGTGGCCCTGGTTCTCCGACGCGGAAAGGCGTTGGCCGTGCGCCGACCCAACGGCCTGCTGGCCGGTCTCTGGGAGCTTCCGGGGGGTGAGTTCTCCGGGCCCGAACGTCCCGCGACAGCGCTCCGGCGTACCCTTCGAGAACGCGTCGGACTCATCGTGCATCGCCCGCGGCGAGCTGGAGAAGTGGAGCATGCATTCAGCCATCGCCGCCTCCGTCTTCATGTGTATCGGTGCGAGAGGCCCGACGGCCGGCTCCGCCTGCGCGACTTCGACGGGCATCGCTGGCTCGCCCCGGATTCGCTGGTCCGTCTCCCCCACGGCGCGCTCATGCGCAAGGTTCTCGACCTGGTCTTGCCGCCCCCGCGGTGACTCTTTCCCTCCCGGGGATCCGATCGACGATCCCGGACAGGATCGGGCCGTGGTGCTCTGCGGACGGCGGGGACCTATCCTCCGATTCCATGGCCAGTAGCTTCGGAAAGATATTTCAAATCACCACCTTCGGCGAGAGTCACGGCGGTGGAGTGGGTGTGGTGGTGGACGGCTGTCCGCCGCGCCTCCCGATCTCGATCGAAGAAATTCAGCGCGATCTCGACCGGCGGCGACCGGGTCAGAGCCACCTCACCACGCCGCGTCAGGAATCCGACGAAGTCGAGATTCTCTCGGGATTGTTCGAGGGATACACCATCGGGTCTCCCATCGCGCTGGTCGTTCGCAACCGAGACGCCCGTCCCGAGGCCTACGAGTCGATGAAGGAGGTGTATCGGCCATCCCACGCCGACTTCACGACCGACGCGAAATACGGAATCCGCAACTGGCAGGGGGGCGGTCGGGCCAGCGCCCGCGAAACGGTGGGACGCGTGGCCGCTGGCGCGATTGCCCGAAAGCTTCTGGCATTCTCGGCCGGCATCGAAGTGCTGGCGTGGGTTCGCCGGGTGCATGAGGTCGAGGCAAAGGTGGATCCCGTCACCGTCAGCCTCGATGCCATCGAAGCCAACCCCGTGCGCTGCCCGGATCCCTCCGCCGCCGCCGAGATGGCCGAGCGCATCGACGCCGCCCGGCGGCGGGGCGATTCCCTGGGCGGGCTGGTGGAGTGCGTGGCTCGAGGCGTGCCCGCGGGCCTCGGTGAGCCCATCTTCGACAAGCTCGAAGCCGATCTGGCCCGCGCGTTGATGTCGCTCCCCGCATCCAAGGGTTTCGAAGTCGGGAGCGGGTTCGAGGGAACGCGCATGACAGGGATCGAGCACAACGACCCGTTCGTCACCGACGCCGACGGACGTACGCGAACGACATCGAATCGCTCGGGTGGCATTCAAGGGGGCATCTCCAACGGGGAAGCCATCGTGCTGCGCACCGCCTTCAAGCCGACGGCCACCATCGCCCAGGCTCAGCAGACGGTGAATCAGAAAGGCAAGGCGACCGTGCTCGAAGCCCAGGGCCGACACGATCCGTGCGTGCTGCCCCGCGCTGTGCCGATGGTCGAGGCGATGGTGTGTCTGGTCCTCGCCGATCACTGGCTGCGCCAGCGAAGCGTGGACAGCCTGCCTCCACTCCCTTAGTCGCGGAACCAGAACCTTAGTCACGGAACCAGAGCCTTAGTCGCAGAACCAGAACTTTAGTGTGGAAACAGAACTGGCAATTACGGCAGCAGAATGAAGCCGGCCACCGCGGCGACAGCCGCGGCCAGCAACGCCAGCATGCCCAGCAACGCGTGGGCATCGAACCGGCGAGAGCGCCCGGTTTCGAGGCGGTGACCCAGCACCGCCGTCGCGATCAACAGACCGGCCACCAGAACTCCGAGCCCACCGTGGAACGTGCCCACAGGCGTCCAGTCGCGTAGCGCCAGCACCGAGACAGGTCCGGCGACGAAGCCCGCCAGCAGCAGACCGACCGCGGGTTTGGCCAGGCGAAGGTGGGCGCGGCGATTCAGAGAGGTACGCCGTCCCACACCTCGACGCGAACGCCGTAGGGCGAGTCCCACCCGCAGAGCGAGCGCCGCGACGGTGAGGCTCGCGACCATCCACGCCGGGTGAAGGTACGCGAGCCATGCGGGTAGCGGGTCGTGGGCCGCGGGGTCACTCCACCTTGTGGAGAGCGTCCGCTGGGATCTGCCCGAGGAGGGAGTCGAGGGCCCGCTCCAGATAGTCCGTATCTCGGGATTCGAGGGTGAGCATCACGCGATAGTCGGTCTCGCGAAACCGCGGGTATGAGCCCAGCAAGAGCTCGGGAAATGCTTGAACCAGATTCGTCAGTGCGGGGACCAGGTCGCTCTCGTTCTGTTTGACGTACACGCGTTTCAGCTGAAACGGAATTCCGCGAAACCGTTCGCGAATCGACTCGAACTTCTTGCGCAGGAGCTCGGGCACGCCGGGAAATACGAACACGTTCTCCAGGATGATCGCGGGAAACCAGAGGTCTCCGGAATCCACGAGGGTGGCGCCGTCGGGAATCCTCGCCATCTTCAGCTGACTTTCGTTGGGGGGCTTGCCCTGGGAGCGCTCGATTCGAGCCGCGATGGAATCGCTACGAACGACCGATCGGCCGAAAGCCGCCGCGACACCGTCGATCGTCAGATCGTCGTGAGTCGGCCCGATCCCCCCCGACGTGAATACGTAGTCGTGCTCCTGACTCATCGTCTTGGTCGAGGATGCGATCGTCTCGAGAACATCGGGGATGGTGAGGATCCGTTCGACGTCCACCCCGAGCGCGCGAAGTTCCGTGCACAGGTACGGAGAATTCGTATCGACGACCTTGCCGGATAGAATCTCGTTTCCGATGATGAGGATACCGGCGGTAGACACGATCTATCAGGATATCGAACGCGTCGATCGCTTCCAAGCCGATGCTTGGATCGACGCCGGGACTCGCGTATGATCGCAGCCGTGGAAGTTCTCGCGCGTTTTCGCCCGTCGGGCCGGAGCGTGCGCGTGCCTCCCGGCACCACCCTGCTCGAAGCCGCCCGTCGCGCAGAGCTTCCGGTCGCCCGTGCATGTGGGGCCGAGGGACTGTGTGGGCGCTGCGGGTTGCGCATCCTCTCCGGCGGTGAGTTCTTGCCTCGGGAGGGAGAGGACGAAATGCGGGTCAAGCGAAACAATCGCATCGACCCGGCCGAGCGGCTCGCGTGTCGGGTGGCTCTCACCGACGACGTCGAGGCGACGGCGCGGTACTGGTAGCTCGGGCGGTACGGGTAGCTCGAGTCATTGGAAGCAAGTAGCGAGGATGACATGAAGGGTATTCGAATGGGTCTCTCGGTGGCCGAAGCCGCCGATCTCGAGAGTTTGCTGCAGAAATTTCGCCAGGTAGAAGCCGATGGATTCCAGAGCGCATGGATTCCGAACATATTCAGCTTCGACGCGTTGACGGTGGCGGCCCTGGCCGCCGGGGTGACCCGCAGCCTCGAGATCGGCACGGCGGTGGTACCCACCTTCTCGCGCCATCCCTTCTACATGGCCCAGCAGGCGCTCTCGACCCAGGCCGCCGCCGGTGGCCGCTTCGTCCTCGGACTCGGTCCGAGTCACAAGATCGTGATCGAGAACATGCTCGGCCTGTCCTTCGATCGTCCGGCCCGACACATGCGCGAGTATATGACTGTCGTGACACAGCTGATCGAAACTGGAAAGACGAGCTTCGAAGGGGAAGTGTATCGGGTGAACGCGTCCCTCGACGTGCCCTGCGACACACCGTGCCCGGTGCTCATCGGGGCGCTGGGCCCGCTCATGCGCGAAATCGCGGGGCGGCTGGCCGGCGGAACCATCACCTGGATGACGGGTCCACGCACCCTGGGCGAGGCGGTGATTCCCGGCATCCGCGCCGCCGCGAAAGACGCGGGCCGATCCGATCCGCGTATCGTGGCCGGTTTTCCGGTGATCCTGACCGACGATCCGGCCGCGGCGCGGGAAGCGGCGGGAAAGCTCTTCGCGTTGTATGGAACGCTCCCCTCGTACCGTGCCATGCTCGACGCCGAGGGCCTCGAGTCGCCCGGAGAGATCGCCATCGCCGGTGACGAGAGCGCCATCGAGGCGTCGATCCGGAGCCTCGCGTCCGCCGGCGTCACCGATTTCAACGCGGCCCTGTTCCCCTTCGGCCCGGATCCGAAGCAGGCGATGTCGCGAACCCAGGCGTTCCTGGCAGAACTCGCCGGGGGGTGAGCCCCATGGCCAAAGAAAGCCAGCAAACCGCCTTCGAGACCCGGGCCATCCACGCGGGGCAGCAGCCCGACGAGGCCGCCTCGGCCACGATCGTCCCCGTCTACCAGACGGTGACCTACACCCAGGACGCGATTGGCGAAAACCGCGGCTACGAGTACTCGCGGAGTGGAAACCCGACGCGCGAAGCGCTCGAGGTCTGCCTGGCTTCCCTGGAGGAGGGTCGCTTCGGATTGGCTTACGCGTCCGGAATGGCCGCGATCACCGCGGTCGTGCATCTGCTGGCCGCCGGCGACCACGTGGTCGTCGCAGACGATCTCTATGGGGGGAGCTTCCGCCTGTTCACCCAGGTGATGCCCCGCTTCGGCATTCGCTTCAGCTTTGTCGATGCGACGCGCCCCGAGGAGATCGACAAGGCCGTGTGCGAAGCCACTCGGTTCCTATGGATCGAGAGCCCCACGAATCCGATGTTGCGACTGATCGATATCGCCGCTTGCGGCGAGATCGCCGCCGGACACGGTGCGCGCCTCGTGGTGGACAACACTTTCGCGACGCCCTTTCTCCAGACGCCGCTCGACCTCGGCGCGCACATCGTCGTGCACTCGACGACCAAGTACATCGGCGGACACTCGGACGTGATCGGCGGCGCGGTGATCGTGAACGACGAGGAAACCGCGGAGAGCTTGAGGTTCACCCGGAACGCCACGGGTGGTGTTCCGGGCCCTTGGGATGCCTGGCTGACCCTGCGCGGAGCGCGAACCCTGGCCCTTCGCATGCGTCAGCATCAGAGCAATGCGGCGAAAGTCGCGGAGTTTCTCAAATCGCAGCCGGGCGTAGCTCGCGTCCACTACCCGGGCCTTCCGGAGCATCCCGGCTTTGACCTCGCCCAGAAACAGATGCGCGGCTTTGGCGGCATGGTCACCATCGACCTCGAGGGAGGCGAGCCCGCGGCCCGGCGGCTGTGCGAGGCCACCGAGCTGTTCTCCCTGGCCGAAAGCCTCGGCGGAGTCGAGTCTCTGATCGGCTATCCGTGGTCGATGAGCCACGGCGCCTTTCCGGCCGAGGAAAAGCTCCGCAAGGGGATCACCCAAGCGACGGTTCGCCTCTCGGTCGGCATCGAGGACCCGGACGACCTGTGCGCCGACCTCGCCCAGGCGCTGGCTTCGAGCGACGTGTGACACCCGCCATCCTGCTCGTCGACCACGGGAGCCGACGGGCCGAGGCCAACACCCTGCTTGAGCAGGTCGCAGAAAGGGTGCGAAAGCGGGCCGCGCACTGCGTCGTTCGCACCGCCCATCTAGAGCTGGCCCACCCGACGATCGCCGAGGGGATCGACGCCTGCGCCAACGCCGGCGCCAGCGAGATCGTCGTTCAACCCTACTTTCTGGGACCGGGAAATCACACGGCCCGCGACATTCCGCGCCTGGTCACGGAAGCGATGCAACGTCATCGGGAACTTCGGGTTCGGATCGCCGAACCACTGGGCCTGCACGACGGTCTCATCGACGCCATCATGGATCGAGTGGAAGCCGCTCGGGATTAGCCCGCTTTATTCATGGCGGAGACGGGTCGGTTGAGCCTCTCGCATCGGGTGGAGACATGAGCCGGCCCCCGCTCATCGCAGTCGTCTGGTTCTTCTATCTCGGTGCCCTCGGGATCTTCTTCCCCTTCTTCAGCCTCTATCTGCACGAGAACGCGGGCCTGACCGGAACCCAGATGGGCTTCGTGCTGGCCGTGATTCCGATGATGGGTCTTGTGACCCAGCCGCTCTGGGGTCAGATCGCGGATCGCACCGGTTCGCGGTCGCGGGTGCTTTCGGCCCTGGGGGTGGGCGCGCTCTTCGGATACGCCGCACTCTTCTACGCGAGGGGCTTCGTGGCGATCGCCCTGGCGACCGCCGCTCTCGCGTTCTTCCAGACCGCTGTGATCCCCAGCTCCGTCGCTGCGACCCTGGCGCTCACCCGCAACGACGGCCCCTATGCCTTCGGCCGAATGCGGGTCTGGGGCACCGTCGGATTCCTACTGGTCGTCGTCGGCTTCCCTCCGGCGCTCCACGCGCTCCAGGAACTCTGGGGACCGGACATCGACCGACCGGGTGTCTCCGAGCCCGGCCTCGAATGGATGTTCCCCATCACCGCAGCCGTCCTTTTTTGCGGGGCGCTGGCGGCACGCGCACTTCCCCGGGGCGGGGCGCTGGCGCTGAGGGCACCCCGCGGCGACTGGCGACGCCTGGTCCGCCACCGCCCGTTCCGCCGTCTTCTGGGTTTTTCCCTGGTCGCCTTTCTGTGTCTCCAGGGTCCCATGAGCATGTTCCCGGTCTTTGTGCGGGCTCACGGCGGCAGCCTCGATTCCGTGGGCGAGATGTGGATCTTGATGCTGATTCCCGAGATTTTTCTGATCCTGATCTCCGGCGCGGGACTGCAGCGCTTCGGTCCGCGTGGTCTGCTCGGGATCGGCGTGACCGCGGGAGGCATTCGCTGGCTCGTGTGTGGCCTTGCGCCATCCCTGGCGTGGATCTATCCCGTGCAGGTTCTCCACGGTGTGGTGGTGGCCGGCCTCGTACTCGGCGCACCCCTGTACGTAGAAGCCGTCGTTCCGGAACGGCTGCGTTCCACCGGGCAGGGACTTCTCGCGATGATCGGCGTGAGCGTCGGCGGCATCTGTTCGCAGCTCGCCACAGGGTGGCTGATCGAACACGTGGGCACGAACGCCCCCTACATCGTCGGTGGTGCGGGCGCCCTGATCCTCGGCCTGCTGATCCCCATATGGATTCCACCCGCCACGCGACCGGCTCCCGCCGAAGGAGAGGAGCAGGCCGAACCCCGATCAACCGGAAGATCGACGTTGGAAGAGCCTCAGGAGTCGATCGCGCGAAGCTCCGGAGTCCGCCCAGAATCGCGCTGAGACGCCTCCAGCAACGCATCGACCGAGGCCTCGACATCGGCCGGTGAAATTCCGGTCATGCACTGAGCCTGGGCGAACCAGCAGGAGAGCACCTTGTTGTCGTGGACGAACATGCAGGGCGAGCAGGCCATGCGCCGGTAGTGCAGCGTGTGCTGCTGCTCCGGCCGCGAACGCAGGGGGCCGTACAAGCTGGGGGTCTCCGGCCCGAAGAGCGCCACGACGTTCGCACCCGCCGCGGCGGCGATGTGAAGCGGGCCGCTGTCGTTGGTCACCACCACGTCACAGCGGTTGAAGAGCGCCAGCAGCTCGTCGATTCCAATCTCGCCGGCCAGGTTGATGAGCCGCTCCCCCAGGCCGCTGGCGTCCACCAGGGACGTCACGAACTCCCGTTCCCCCGCCGACCCGGTGAGCACGACGTTCGCGTCCTCCGCCGCGCACAGGCCCTTCAGGAAGTCGATCATCCGCTCTTCCGGCCAGCGCCGCTCCAGCGCCATCTCGCCGGTGTTGGGGTTCACGGCCACCAGCGGGCGCCCCTCGCGCCAGCCGGGCACGGCGGCGAGGCGCCGGTCCAGCGCCGCGGCGGTCGCCGCGTCCGCGGTGA